>JAOXSD010000140.1 GCA_025800205.1 Silicimonas sp.
TCTTTGCCCATTGTTTCACCTGCGGCAAGGACATCACCGCCGCGCGCCGCATTGCCGCCCGTCTGGCCGCCATGGGGATCGCCGTTTTGCGGTTCGATTTCACCGGGCTGGGCCATTCCAAGGGCGAGTTCGGCAACACCACCTTTTCCTCGAATGTCGAGGATCTGGTGCTGGCGGCGCAGCATCTGACCGACAAGGGCATGGCACCCAGCCTGCTGATCGGTCATTCGCTGGGCGGGGCTGCGGTGCTGAAAGCGGCGGCCGAGATCGACAGCGTGAAGGCGGTGGCCACCATCGGCGCGCCGTTCGATCCCGGTCATGTGACCCATAATTTTGGCGCGGCCCTCGATCAGATCGCCGCTGAAGGCTCGGCCCAGGTGGATCTGGCGGGCCGTCCTTTCACCATCGGCCAGGGCTTTGTCGAAGACGTGGCGGCAAGCGAATTGGCCCCGGTGATCGGCAAGCTGGGGCGCGCGCTTCTGGTGCTGCATGCGCCGCGTGATGCAACGGTGGGTGTTGAGAACGCGACCGAGATTTTCATGGCGGCGAAACATCCGAAAAGCTTCGTCACCCTTGATGATGCCGACCACCTCATCACCCGGCCCGAAGATGCGGAATATGCCGCCGAGGTGATTGCGGCCTGGGCGGGGCGCTATCTGAAGCTTACCCCCCCTGCCCCGCCGCCCGGTGCGCCCGAGGGGATCGTGCGGGTGGCGGAGGCCGATGCGAACGGGTTTTTGCAGGATGTGAATGCGGGCCCGCTGCATCACACGCTGGCCGATGAACCCGAGGCCTATGGCGGCACCAATCGCGGCATGACCCCTTACGGGTTCCTGTCCGCGGGGCTTGGCGCCTGCACCTCGATGACGATCCGGATGTATGCCCGGCGCAAGAAATGGCCGCTCGCCCATGTGTCGGTCGATGTGAGCCATGACAAGGTACATGCGCAGGATGCGGAGACCGGCGAAGGCTTCCGGATCGACACGTTCCGGCGCGAGATCCGGCTGGAGGGCGATCTGGACGAGGCGCAGCGCGCCCGGCTTCTGGAAATCGCCGACCGCTGCCCGGTGCACCGGACGCTGGAACATGGCGCGCAGGTCGAAACGGTGCTGCTGCCCGGCTGAGGCGCTTGCAAGTGGCGGGGCGCCATGCCAGCAAGGGGCCATGTCACGTACCGCCCCCAAACCCGCATCGGTGGAAACCGCCACCGCGCAACTGCCGCAGGTGCAGGAGCCGCGCAACCCCGGCATGGCGCTGGATCTGGATCTGATCCGGAGCCTCGCGGCCAACACCAGCGCCATCGAACGTCGCGCCGCCACCCTGCCCGGGCGCCGGTCGGTGAAGAAGGAGTTCCAGGCTGCCTGGCTGTTGCGCGCGATCACCATGATCGACCTGACAACGCTGTCGGGCGACGACACGGCGGGCCGGGTCAAGCGGCTCTGCGCCAAGGCAAAAGCGCCGGTGCGGGCCGATCTGCTGGAGGCGATGGACATGCCGCCCGTGACCGTGGGCGCGGTCTGCGTCTATCACGAGATGGTGGAACATGCGGTCGAAGCGCTGGCAGGTTCGGGCATTCCCGTGGCCGCGGTGTCCACCGGTTTTCCGGCAGGGCTGTCGCCCTTCAAGCTGCGGGTGGCCGAGATCCGCGAAAGCGTGAAGGCGGGGGCCGAGGAAATCGATATCGTGATTTCGCGCCGCCATGCGCTGACCGGCAACTGGCAGGCGCTTTATGACGAGATGCGCGCCTTTCGCGAGGCCTGCGGCGACGCCCATGTGAAGGCGATCCTGGCGACCGGCGAGCTGGGCACGCTTCGCAACGTCGCGCGGGCCTCCTGGGTCTGCATGATGGCGGGGGCCGAT
>JAOXSD010000143.1 GCA_025800205.1 Silicimonas sp.
GATCCGATGTTCAACACGCCGGCCACGCCGGTCATGTCGATATCCATGTTCATCTCGACCTGCTCGGAATCCTCGAACCCCGAGATCACCAGATTGTCCACCGAAACACTGTCGCCGGAGAACTCATAGCGCAGCTGCTCCAGCGTGCCCGATGCCACCATTTCCATGTCGCTCTGGCTTAGCGACATGGAAACCGAAACGGTCTCGTCCAACTCGCTGCCGGAAACCTCAAACTTGATGTCCTGGCTGGCCGGATAGGTCACCTTGACCGACCCGTCGCCCTGCTCGGTCAGGGTGATCCCGCCCATGCTCATCGCAATGGTCATTTCTTCGTCGGGAATGGCGCCGGAGGCGGTCAGACCGTCGACGGTCAGGACATTGCCGGATTTGCTCTGGCCGGTGGTTTCGACATTGAAGCCGTAGAGGGCCAACTGTGCCAGCTGATCGGCCAGGACTTCTTCTGCGGTCAGGTCGGCCAGCGCCGGTCCGGCCAGAAGGGCCAGAAGCGAACTGGTGGAGAGAATTCTGTTGAATGACATCTTGGGGTTCCGCTGCTGTTGTGCTTTCGGTTTGGGGCGAACATCTTGGGGTAGCCCACTGGCGTCAAGCTAAGGCTGTTGTCCGCGAGACGGACAGGGTATGCGTGGCCGTGATAGCACGCTTGATGGCGAAGTGGAGGCCGAAAAATGTCGATCAAAGGGAAGACCGTTGTCATAACCGGGGCAAGCCGCGGGATCGGCGAAGCGGCGGCCGAGGTCTTCGCCGCAGCCGGCGCCAGGGTGGCGCTCTTGGCCCGCGGTGCTGAGGCGATCTCCGACATTGCTGCGCGGATCGGCGATGCGGCCGTCGCGATTCCCTGCGATGTCAGCGCCTATGACGATGTCGCCCGCGCCCTGGCCGAAGCCGAAGCGGCCTTCGGTCCCACGGAGGTGCTGATCAACAACGCCGGCGTGGTGGAGCCGGTTTCCCATCTCGCCAGCTCCGATCCGGCGGCCTGGGGCCAGGTGATCGATATCAACCTCAAGGGCGTCTATTACGGCATGCGCGCGGTGATGCCGGGGATGATCACCCGCGGACGCGGCACGATCCTCACCGTCTCCTCGGGTGCCGCCCACAACCCGGTCGAAGGCTGGTCCCATTACTGCGCCTCCAAGGCCGGGGCGGCGATGCTGACATCCATGGTCCACAAGGAAGCTGCCCACCAGGGCCTGCGCGCCATGGGGCTCTCGCCCGGCACGGTCGCCACCCAGATGCAGCGCGAAATCAAGGCCAGCGGCATCAATCCCGTCAGCCAGCTCAACTGGTCCGATCACATCCTGCCCGACTGGCCCGCCCGCGCCCTTCTGTGGATGTGCGGGGCCGAGGCCGATGCGTATGTCGGTCAGGAAATTTCCCTGCGCGATGAAGACATTCGCCGCAAGGTGGGGCTGATCTGATGATCGAGGTGACGAAAGACGACGGCCTGACCATCCTGACCATCAACCGCCCCGACAAGGCGAATTCGGTCACCCGCGCCATGCTCTCCGATCTTGCCGACAGCGTGGAGAAGGCCGCCGCGGACGACGCCACCCGCGCCATCATCCTCACCGGGGTCGGCAAGGTGTTTTCCGCCGGTGCCGATCTCGACGCCGCCCGCGCGGGCCTTGCCACCGATCCGGTCTGGGAGCGCCTGTCTGCGGCCATCGCCGCCGCCCCCTGCCTGACGATCGCCGCCCTCAACGGCACCGCGGCAGGTGGCTCGCTCGGCATGGTGCTGGCCTGCGACCTGCGCGTCTCGGTTCCGAATGCCAAGATCTTCTACCCGGTGATGAAACTCGGCTTTTTGCCGCAACCTTCCGATCCCGGCCGGCTCGCCGCCCTCATCGGGCCCGCCCGTGCCAAGCTGATCCTGATGGCAGGCCAGAAGATCCCGGCAGAGGAAGCCCTGGCCATGGGCCTTCTCGACCGGCTGACCGAAGATGTGATGGGAGAGGCCCGCGCTCTGACCGAAGACGTCATGGGTGCGAAGGCCTCCCATGTGGCGGCGATCAAAGGGATGATCTGAGCGCCGGCAGGATGGGCCGTGCCAAACTCCGGCGGCTTTCACCCTTGCACAAATACGCAAACAGGATCGGGGCGCGGGCCCCGATCCTTCCGAACGCCATCCTAGTCTGCGTTCAGCACCCAGTCCCGGGCCTCGTCGATCTCGTCCATGGAAAAGATCCGGATCGTCACCGGCAGCACGGCGGCGGCGGCGGCCGTCATCATCCCGATCCAGCCCCGGTCCGACACCACGGCCACATGGCTCACATCCTTCAGATGCGCCATGTCGAACCGCAACCCGTCCACCAGCGTCATCGGATCGAACCCTTCGAATTTCTCGATCACCTCGACCATGCGGATCGTGCCGTGTTTTTCGATGAAAGCCTCCACCTGCGGCAGGATCTTGTCCATGTCATTCTGGGTGACCCTGGAAAACACCTGGATCTCGATGACCGGTTCGGTCGGATGTTCTTTGTAAACGCAAGACATGGTCCTCTCCCTTCTCGTTGCACCCGAGTCTAGCGCAGAGCAGGAGGAGGGGCCTTGATCTCGGTCACGCAATTCGCGGGGAATGTCCGGTTCGAGCCCTTGGCGGCATAGGTTGCGGAGAACTGACAGCGCGGAGTCAAGGCCGAAGGCCGCCGCGCAGCGACCGCCCGCCCCGTCGCACCGAAGGTGCGCCATCAATAATCAGGCACGCCTCTGGCGTGACGTGCGGGAGCCCCTGTCACCCGCGCGCTGACCTCTGAGGGAAGATGTACCTGGCTGCCATAAAGCGCACCCGCTCGCATGTTGGAGGCTCCCACCCGCGAGCGGTCGCCGCGCGGCTCAGCGCCAATGTCCGCAAAGTCCCCAAACCGTCCTCAAGCTCCTCTGAGTGGGGTCCGAACGCACAGTTCACCCAAAAATAGCATTTAAAAACATGCCGTTATGCATCTCGAAAAGTCGACTCAGTTTCGCTGCGAAACATGGTCGTTACCCCTTGGAAACCGGGCAAAATTCAGGATCCGGCGGATTTAGGCCCCCGCCCTCTGCCAAGCCGGCCGCGCTTCCATCCGGGCCAGATAGGCCGCACTCTCGGGCGCCAGCGGCATCTTCGCCATCCGCGCCCAGGCGATCACCTGGCCCGCGATGATATCGGCCAGGGTCAGCCGGTCACCCGCCAGAAATTCCGCATCGCCCAAAAGGGCCGCGAACTTCTTCTCACCCCGGGCAAATTCCGCCTCGCAAATCGGTCGCATCCCCTCCACGCGCTGATCCTTCGGCAACACGAACCCATGCCGCGCCATCAGCCAGATCGGCGCTTCCATCTCGGTCAGCACGAAATTGATCCGCGCCTCCATCCGCGCCCGTTCCGGCGTGCCGACCGAATAGGTCAGCGCGCCCTCGCGGTCGGCCAGATAGTTCAGGATCGCCAGCGAGTCGGTCAGCACCTCCTCGCCATCCACCATCACCGGCACCTGACCCAACGGGTTCAAGGTGCGCACCTCCGGCGATTGGGGCAGGGCGATCTGGCGCTCGTATTCCCGGCCCATTTCCTCCAGCGCCCACCAGACCCGAAACGCCCGGCTTTGCGCGGTTCCCAGAACTTTCAGCATCACCGTCTCCCCATCCAGGCGAGCCGCAACAGCGCCCGCTCCATCACCGCCATGTCCGGCACCTGTGCCGTGGACCTTAACGTCAGATCGGTGTTGAGCAAGAGTGCCAGCGCCCGTTCCAGCTTGTGCATCCCCCAGGCCGAGGCCTGTCGCTGCATCCGGTCGCGGCGCGGCCCGAACACGGGCGGTTTCAGCTTGCCGATGCCCGTGCCGGGCCCGCCGGGGTCCGAGGCCACCAGATGGAGCGCGCGGAAATGGCGCGTGGCACCGATGCAAAGCCCGACCGCGCCGACGCCCTGCGCCTCAAGCCGCCGCAGCACCGGGCCGATCTCATGCGCCTTGCCTTCGGCCGCGATGTTGAGCACGTCATCCATGCCGGCCTCGACCGATTGCGGGGCCGACAATGCCACTTCTTCGGGCGTGAGCGGGCTGTCGTCGCCGCGTTTGTAGAGCGCGATTTTTTCCAGCGTCTGGCGGAAATCGCCGGGATCAATGGCGCGGCTGAGGTCGTTCAGCGCCGACATGGCATCAACCGAAATATTGGCGAGACCGGCGGTTTTCAGCGCCGCCTCGATCTCGGCGCGCGAAGGCGGGTCGTCGTAAATCCCTGCGGAATAAGCGTTTTTATGGGCCTCAAAGGCCTTGCGCAGTTTCGAGCGCGCATTCAGGCTGCCCGCTGTCACCACGATCTGGGCATCGCCTTCGGCCCAATCGGCAAGGGCGGCGGAAATCACCGGGGCGAGCCCGTCGCCGGCATCTTCCACCAGCACCACTCGGGGGCCGGGAAAAAAGCCCTGCGCCTTCATCGCGTCCTGCAGGGCGGCGTTGTCCTTGCGCAATTCGGCGGCGGGCAGGCGGGTGAGGCGCATTTCCTCTTCGCCTTGCGGGCCAATGAGCGCCTTCACCACTTCCTGACGTTTCAGCGCCACGCGCATCCCGTCCTGGCCGAAGATCAACAGGCCGGTGGATTTGGGATCCGGTTTGGCGAAATAGCCGGGCGCGTCGCGGGGCGAAAGTTTCATAGGCCACGCGACAGAAGGTCGGTGGTGATCCGGTCGGCGATGATCACCATCAACCGACGCCGCGCATCGCGCTGGGCAAACCGGGTCGCCACCGTGGTCGAGGTGGCGGAATAGCTGGTGAAACTGCCCTCAGAGCCGCGCGCGACCTCGACGCCATCGGCGTTTTTGATCACCCAATCAACACGGCCTTCGACGCTGAAGCGGCTGATCTCACCATCGGGCAGGAAGCCGAGGGATTCCTCGCCGATGAAGATGTCGGCAGTGAGTTGCAGATCGCCCCGGGTCGGTTCGCCCAGCCGTTCTTCCAAGCGACGCACCAGCGCAAACCCTTCCTCATCGGCAGGGGCGGCCACCGCAATGCGGCCGCGCAGACCTTCCGCGGTGCCACCCGGCCCATAGACCGGGGTGAAGCCGCAGCCGGCGAGGGCTGCGAGCGCGAGAAGAGCGGCGCGGCGGGTCACCCCGCGCCTTTTGGTTCCATCAGATGACGACATTCACAATCCGGCCCGGCACCACGATCAGCTTTTTCGGCTGACCACCGGCCAGCGCTTTTACCACAGCTTGATCGGCCAGAGCGAGCTTTTCAACCTCGTCCTTACCCATGTCCTTGGGCACCGAGATTTCCGAGCGCCGCTTGCCGTTGATCTGAATGGGCAGGGTGACGCTGTCCTCGACCAGCATCGCCTCATCGGCTTTGGGCCAGGGCGCGTCGGTGATCAGGCCCTCGCCGCCCTGCATTTCCCAGATCTCTTCGGCCAGATGGGGCGTCATCGGCGACATGAGCTGTGCGAGCACCTTCACCGCTTCCTGCCGCGCGCCATGGGAAGCCTTTGATTTCGCGAGCACATTGGTGAAGGCATAGAGTTTGGCAATCGCCGCGTTGAAGCCGAAGCTGGAGACGCCCATGGTCACGTCATGGATCGCCTTGTGCATCTCTTTCAAGAGCGCCTCATCATCCGACCCGGTGCTTTCGCCACCCGCAATCTCGCTTGCGATCCGGTGAACACGCGACAGGTGCTTATGCGCGGCCTCGGCCCCCGAGGCGGTCCATTCCACGTCCCGTTCGGGCGGAGAATCGCTCAGCACAAACCAGCGGGCGGTGTCGGCGCCGTATTGATCGACGATGGCGACCGGGTCGACCACGTTGTTCTTCGACTTCGACATTTTGGCGGAGGGGATGATCGTCACCTCGGTCCCGTCCTTCAGGAAGCCGCTGCCGTCGCGCAGGTCCACGTCTTCGGGGTAGTGATAGACGGGGCGACCGTCCGCGCCCGTGGTCTGGTAGATCGCGTGGGTCACCATGCCTTGGGTAAACAGCGCATCGAAGGGTTCGATGGCGCTTTCGGGCAGGTGGCCGCAGACCTGCATGGCGCGGGCAAAGAAGCGCGAATAGAGAAGGTGCAGAATCGCGTGCTCGATGCCGCCGATATACTGGTCGACATTCATCCAATAGGCGGCGTCTTCCGGCGTGGTCGGCGTCTCGGCCCGGGGTGAGGTGAAGCGCGCGAAATACCACGACGAATCGACAAAAGTGTCCATCGTGTCGGTTTCGCGTTTTGCAGGCTTGCCACAGGCCGGGCAGGTGCAATCGCGCCAGGTCGGATGGCGGTCGAGCGGGTTGCCGGGGGTGTCGAAGGAGACATCATCGGGCAGACGGACCGGCAGGTTTTCCTTTTTCTCCGGCACCACGCCGCAATCCTCGCAATGGACGACCGGAATCGGGCAGCCCCAGTAGCGCTGGCGCGAGAGACCCCAATCGCGCAGGCGGAACTGGGTGACGCCCGTGCCCCAGCCGGCCTTTTCGGCAAAGGCAATGGTGGCGTCGATCGCCTCCTGCCCCGTCGCCTCGTCGAGCCCCGCGAAATGGTCGACCCATTTTACCTTTTCGGTTTTGGGCGGCACGAAGGCCTCATTCGCCACCGGCGCGGGGTCTTCCAGCGCATAGAATGTGTCGATGACAGGCAGATCGTATTTCCGGCAGAAATCCAGATCGCGCTGGTCATGGGCCGGACAGGCAAAGATCGCCCCGGTGCCGTAATCCATCAGGATGAAATTGGCGATCCAGACTGGCAATTCCCAATTGGGATCAAGGGGATGCTTGACCTTCAACCCGGTGTCGAAGCCGAGTTTCTCGGCCTTTTCCAGCGCCTCTTCCGTGGTGCCGCCCTTCTGGCATTCGGCACGGAAGGCGGCCACATCCGGGTTGGTCTCCGCCAGTTCCTTGGCCAGCGGATGGTCGGGCGAAATGCCGACAAACGACGCGCCCATCAGCGTGTCGGGGCGGGTGGTGTAGACCTCGATTGCGCCGTCATCGGTGCGCTCAAAAGCGAATTGCAACCCGCGCGACTTGCCGATCCAGTTCTGCTGCATCAGCTTGACCTTGGCCGGCCAGTTGTCCAGCCCGTCGATGGAGGCCAGAAGCTCCTCGGAATAATCCGAGATCTTGAAGAACCATTGCACCAGCTCGCGGCGTTCCACCTCGGCGCCCGAGCGCCAGCCCTTGCCGTCGATCACCTGTTCATTGGCCAGCACGGTCATATCGACCGGATCCCAGTTGACGACCGCGTTCTTGCGGTAGACCAGACCCTTTTCCAGAAAATCGATGAACATCGACTGCTGCTGGCCGTAATATTCCGGATCACAAGTGGCGAATTCGCGCGACCAATCCAGCGACCAGCCCATCGGCTTCATCTGGGTCTTCATCGCCTCGATATTGCCGTAGGTCCAATCCTTGGGATGGCCTCCGCTCGCCATGGCGGCGTTTTCGGCGGGCATGCCGAAGGCGTCCCAGCCCATCGGGTGCAGGACATTGTGCCCTGTTGCACGCATATACCGGGAAACCACGTCTCCCATTGTATAATTGCGCACGTGCCCGATGTGCAGCCGCCCCGATGGATAGGGGAACATCTCAAGCACGTAGTATTTCGGCTTCGATTCGTCCCGCTCGGCGACAAAGCTTCCGGCGGCGTCCCAGCGGGACTGCCATTTCGGTTCGATGGATTTGGTGTCGTAGCTGGCCATGGGCCTTCCTCGGTAGCGCGTTTGCGTCTGATTAGAGCGCGCGGTTGCCGAGGTCTAGGCCCGAGGGGCTCAGAGGCCCCGGTCGCGAATCCGGAGCTGGCGGGCGCGGGTCATGATCGCGTCTTCCACCGCCCGCACCGTCGCCGTGGGCACCGGGCCGGAGCGGGTGGCAAGCGCGATGTTGAGCGAGCGGGCCTCGAGGGCGGGATCCTGCACGAAAATCGTCGCGCGATAGGCGCGGCCGCCGCCCGGAGGGGTGCCATAGCCGGTGACGATCACGCCCGAAAATGGGTCAGCCGATTGAATCGGCAGGAAATTCAGCACATCGAGCGAGGCGTTCCAGAGGTATTTGTTGACCTCGATCGTGGTGTTGGGATCGTCATTATTGGCAAACAGATCCCAGATCGTCTCGCGCCGCTCTTCCGGTTGGTTGGGGTTGGTCGCCCCATTGCCGAACAGCCCGCTGTCGCGGCCGCAGCCCGTCAGGGCGAGGGCAAGTGCAAGACCGTATATAAGAGACGTTGCGCGCATATCCGTTTAACCCATCCTCAACCGGTTGTTTCGCATGAGTATCCGAGCGCCCCTTGGGTCTCAAGGGGATTCGCCCGGGTGCCCGTGTCGGGGGTGTGTCGGGACTGTGGCAAAGCTGCACCATGGCGGGGGAGTCTGACCGGGGCTTTTGGGCGCCGCTTGCAAATCCTTACCAAGACGTTGAAACAGGGGCCAATCAGTTCGGTGCGACCGGATTGAGACGCACCTTTTACACACGAGGGAAAAAAGATGAAAAAGGTTCTTCTTGCAACCACCGCTCTGACGCTGAGCGCTGGCTTTGCTGCCGCCGACGGTCACGCCGGCATGGCTGTCACCGGCTCCGCCGAAATGGGTGTCTTCGACAACGGTACGGACGACGTGCAGTTCCACACCGACGTTGACGTGTCCTTCACCGGCACCGGTACCACCGACAACGGCCTGACCTTTGGCTTCAACATCGACCTGGACGAGTCGATCGGTGACAACAACGACGACGACGGCGGCGCAGAGTCGAAAGCGACCCGCGCAGACACCGACCACGGTGGCGCGTCGATCTTCATCTCGGGCGACTTCGGTACCCTGACCATGGGTGACACCGACGGCGCCTTCGACTGGGCCCTGACCGAAATCGTTTCGGGCGGTTCGATCCAGGACAACGAAGAGCACGGCGCCTATGATGGCAACGGCGGTCTCGACGGTTCCAGCGACGGTCAGATCCTGCGCTACGACAACACCATCGGTGATTTCTCCTTCGCCGTTTCGTACGAGCAGGACGACCTGGGTCTGGCTGACACCACTGCTGGTGGCGGCGACGTCATCGGTATCGGTGCCAAAGGTTCCTTCGGCGACTTCGACTTTGGTCTCGGCTACCAGGAAAACGACGCGGACGACATCTTGGGTCTGAGCGTTGGCGCCACCTTCGGTTCGATCAACGTTGTGGCAAACGCTTGGGAACAAGACTCGGGTGCTGACTATGTCGGCCTCGGCGTGACCTACTCGGAAGGCCCGCTGACCGTGCACGTGAACGCTGCCGAACTCAGCGGTGTTTCCGGCTTCGGCGGCAACGTCGGCTACGACCTCGGTG
>JAOXSD010000155.1 GCA_025800205.1 Silicimonas sp.
CGACGATCTCGCCCCCGGCCTCCGCGATCTCGGCCAGCAGGCGGGTGAAGGCCCGGTAGCGCGGGGTTTCGATCACAACGCCCTGCGGCAAGGTCTCGATCACCGTGACATCGGGCCACGCAGCGAGGGTATCGGCAGGCAGGTTTGCCACCACCGACCGGAGCCGCAACTGATCCGCCCCCACACCTTCGACCGCCTGGGCAATCACCTGCGCATAGCCCGCCTTGGCGCCGTATTCGAGGCCGAGGGCCAGACGCCGTTCCTGGTCTCTAATCCCCTCACCGGCGGCCTCAAGCGCGGCGCGGTCGCTTTGAAAATCCCATTTGTACCAAGGGGTTTGCTGCAGGAAGGTGGCATAGGCGGCGGCCTGTTCGGCGCTCAGATCATCCAGCGGCGCGCGACCATCGCCGCGCAGGAGCGTGGCAAACCGGCCCAGCGTTTCTTCGTAAGCCGCCTTGGCCAGCAATTCGGCGGTGAAGCTGACGCCGATCGTGTAGATCGTCATCTTTGTTTCACTTGTGACCCCGCCCATGGCCGCCGACGCCTCGGTCAGCGGACAAAGCGTGGTCCAGAACCCGGCAATGGCGCGGAGATACGCGAAATCATGGGGGTCGCCGGTGGCGATCACCTTGGCATAATCGTCATAGGCATGGACGATGTGCCATTCGGGATAGGTCATCAGCGTGCGGCTTTCGGCGCGCTGCCAGTCCGGATCACTGATCAGCGGTGTATAGGCTTGGCCGGTCCCATCGCCGCGACAGGCAAGCTCGGTGTAGCCGACGGGCAGCAGGAGCAGGATGACCAGCGCCACCAGCCCCAGCACCAGCCGTTTGAGCCAGCGCCAGAGAAAGCTCATGGGTGCGCCCTGCGCAGCCCCGCCCAAAGGGCACCGGCGCCCAGCGCAATATGGGGCAAGTTGGCGAGGATCTTGAAGCTGAAGGGCAGATCCAGGACGCCATTGGTGAAAATGCCGAAATCCAGATAGCCGGAGCCGACCGCCAGCCCCATGGCGCCGTCACCGAGATAGAGCGCGCCGAAGAGCAGCAGAAAGGTGCGCGCCGCTTTCGCCGAGATGAGCGCGGCGGCGAGCGCCCAGAGCGCGGAGGCCAGATGCAGCGCATCGTCGAAAAGATCGAGCGCGAAAATGCCAAAGGCCACGCCGTCCGCATCGGTCACGCCGGGGATGTAGTTGAGCGAGGCCGCGCCCAGAAGGATCACGAAATAGAGCCCGGCGATCTTGCGGTGAAAGCTCATGCCAGCGCCTCCAGATAAGTGTCCCAGAACCCGTTGCGGAACAGCCGGTCCGGGTCGAGTTCCAGCTTGCGGGCGACGAATTCCTCCGCCCTCGGATAGCCGCGCAGCAATTGGTCGGGGCGCGCGTGCGGCCGGTAAGGCAGGTAATAGGTGCCGCCCAGATCGAGGGTGCGTTCGATCAATTCCTCGGTCATCCGCCGGTGATCGGCCTCGGCCCGGGCGGTCATTTCCTGACTGAACAGCATCACACAGGCGATGCGCGGGCCGGGCGCATAAGACAGCACGCTTTCCCGGTCGGCCGCCACATAGCGCAGCGTGATGTTCATCATCTCCTGATAGCTGGCGGGGATCACCTCCTGACAGGCGGTGACAAATTCGGCAAACCGCGCGGGCGGGACGAAATATTCGTGCAGAATGTCGGTGCGGGTCGGGTCGCGGTCATCCAGCGTGGCCACCGGTTCGTTGATCAGCGCATTGCGCGTCACCTCCCCGCCGCCGACCATGGGGCCAAGCCCGGTTTCGAACCACCAGCGCAGATCCTTGGCGGTTTCGTTCATCAACTGCGCCCGGAAAATGCGGGCGGCCGCATGGGAGAGGGCGCCCGAGCCGGTGACCGGGGGCAGGTCGAGCTGGTCGCCCTCCTCCCGGTAGGTGATCATCAGCGCCTCTTCGAAAAACGTCTCCCGATCCACATTGAGCCGGCCATAGGCCATGTTCACATCGCCCGCCTCGATGGCGCCAATGAAGAACGGCGCGAAATCCTTCGCCGCCATCTTCTTGAAGGTCGGCACCAGCCGCCGGTTCGGCACCATCTCGACCTCCATGTCGACAAT
The DNA here is from genome assembly GCA_025800205.1 of Silicimonas sp. Taxonomy (GTDB): domain Bacteria; phylum Pseudomonadota; class Alphaproteobacteria; order Rhodobacterales; family Rhodobacteraceae; genus CALKXV01. Next base: position 2,088 of record JAOXSD010000155.1, read on the forward strand.
GGCGCCGGTGAGCCCATAACCGCCCATGGTGAGGTTGAAAATCTCGGGAAATTCATCCCGGCTGACCCGCAGCAACTCCCCATCGGGGCGCAGGAGGTAGAAGGATTTCACCGTGGCGCCCATCGGCCCGTGGGGGACGGGCCAGCCATGGGCATTGACCGCGAAGGTGGCGGCGACACCGAAATCATTGTTGGATTGCATGACCTTGGGCGACATGCCACGGGCATCAAGGGCCGTGATCACCTGCGACCAGCGCGCCCCGGGATGGACCCGGTAGGTCTGGCTGGCGATGTCGGCCTCTACAAATCCGTTGTCGAAGGTGACCGCATGACCGCCGGGCGGGATCGCATGGCCGCCCATGGAATGGCGCGCCGCCCCGATGTTGAAGGGCCGCCCTTCCGCCCGCGCTTCTGACATTTCTGCACGCAGACGCGCGATCACAGCCTCGCCCGCGTTCTCCTGCACAGTGATATGGCGGAAGATCGGGGTTTCGTTCAGAAGGCTCGCATCATTGAGCGTTTCCGCACCACCAGAGGGCGTAACCTGCCGTGTGGCGGTCACCGGCGGCACCTTGGAGCCATAGCGGTGGGTCAGCCAGCCGCCAAGGACGGCGCCTGTGCCAAAGAGCGCCGCGCGCCGCGTCAATTGCCCCCTGACCGATCCATAGGCCATGTTCACCTCCGGTGCCGATTTGCGCCTGTATAGGTGGCAAATGGGGGCTTGGCGAAGGGTTTGCGGGGGTCGAACAGCTCGGACTGCGTTTTTTTCGTCACGTTTCTGGCGCAGATGGCACGATCACCCGCAAGCCACCAAATATTCTTCGGCAATCCCGACCATGTCGATGGGAAATTCCGGCACGCGCGCGAAGAGCGCCCGGCTTGCCTCGGGAAACCTCATGCAGTTGAACTTGTCCTGCCCTATAAAAAAGGCATTTAGATCGGCGTCTTCTGGGATGTCCGGAAGCGTCCGCATAAAGTCCAGCAGAACCTCCCGCTCGGCTGTCGTGAGCGACAGGCACATGGTCAGATCAAACCGCGCGCGGGCTTGTTCAAAAGCCGCCAGTGTCTGGTTCTCCACATGACCGAAGGCGATGAAGAGCCCTATATATTCCGCCATGGCCGCAAGTGAGGCCGCATGTTTGTTATAAATGCGGGTCACCTCGGGATCGAGCCCGGGGTCGATCGTGACCGTGGGCAGGGCAGCCCAGGCATCCGGATCCAGTTCCAGAACCCGCGACCATTCCGGCCCGCAGTTCTGTGCCGCGATTTCAGCAACTTCGATGGTCGTCTGCTCTTCGGCAGCAAGGGCGCTGGCAAAGAGCACGCATAGGGCGGAAAGAAGAAAGGGCCTTGGAAAGATCATGGTCTGCCTGACAGGTTGGAATGCCGACAGAATACCCACGAATGTGACCGCGATTGGGCGGTTGCAGGACAATTGGCCAGCGGAGAGCGTTGCGGCTCTCCGCTGGCCTCCGGTGCCTACAGATCAAATGTCGCAAAGACCGGCGCGTGATCGCTGGGCTGCTCCCAGCCGCGCACCTCACGCAGGATGCGCGAGCCGCTGGCACTCTCTGCGATATCGCCGGTGGCCCAGATGTGATCCAGCCGCCGCCCCTTGTCGGCGGCATCCCAATTGGGCGACCGGTAGGACCACCAGGAATAAAGCTGGCCTTCGGGAATATCCGCGCGGGTCACATCGACCCAACCGCCGGCCTCCTGAACTGCGGCCAGATGTTCGACCTCGATCGGCGTGTGGCTGACCACCTTCAGAAGCTGCTTGTGGTTCCAGACATCATCTTCGCGCGGCGCAATGTTCAGATCGCCCACAAGGATGGATTTTTCTGGTTTTTCAGCCAGATAGGCGTCACGCATCTCGGTCAGGAAATCGAGCTTCTGGCCGAATTTCTCGTTCACCTCGCGGTCGGGCTTGTCGCCGCCCGCGGGCACGTAGAAATTGTGGATCGTGACGCCATTTTCCAGCCGCCCCGCCACATGGCGCGCATGCCCCAGCCCGGCCCAGTCGCGGTCGCCTGCATCTTCCATCGGCAGTTTCGACAGGATCGCCACCCCGTTGTAGCCCTTCTGGCCGCGCGCGATCATGTGGGTGTAGCCATGGGCGGCAAAGATGTCGGCGGGGATCTTCTCGACGGGGGATTTGCATTCCTGCAGGCAGAGAATGTCGGGCGCTTCTTCCTTCATGAGTTTGGTCACGAGGGCGGCACGGAGACGGACCGAGTTGATGTTCCAGGTGGCAAGCGTAAAGGGCATTCAATTCTCCGGTGTCACAGGCGGCGCGGTGAGGGCAAGCGCGTCCAGGAGGCGCGCGATGAAGGTCTCGGGGTCTTCCACCTGCGGGATATGACCCACATCTTCAAGCCAGAAAATCGGCGCCTCTCCCAGGGCGGCCTGCAGAGTGTCGGCCTGATCGGGCGGGGTCACGTGATCCTCGCGCCCCCAGATCAGCGCCATGGGCAGATCCAGCCGGTACTTCGCCGGGTCGCTGGAGGCGGCCCCGCGCGGCGGCACCAGCAGGGTCGGCAGCCAGCGCGCCAGAGTGTCGGTGGTGCCCTGCCGGTTGAACGGATATTGCACCAGCCTCACCTCCTCCTCGGTGATCGCCTCGGTCCGGTGCACGAATTGCGCAAACAGCATACGGGTCAGCCAGGGATTGGTCACCGTGTTGGCCACCGCGACTTCACGGAGGATTTCGGAGCGGAGCGGCAGCGGCAGGTCGCGCCCGGCCCCGTCCTGGCCAAGCGCCAGGGCCCCCGCGATCACCACGCCACCCGCAAAGGCGCCGGGATCGGCGATCAGCGCCTCCATGGCGGCCCCCGCGCCAAAGCTGTGCGCCACCAAAGTGGGTTTGAGGCCGCGCGCCTCGACAAAGGCCAGAAGGCGCAGACCCTGGGCCTGACGGCTGTAATCGGTGACATTGCTGCGCTCCGACAGGCCCATGGGCGGCAGGTCGATGGCAATGGCGCGGTAGCCCTTTGCGGCCAGCGCCTCCATCACCTCGAGCCAGAGCCCGGCCCAGCCGACGGAGCCATGGACCAGCACCACGGGCGGGCCGTCTTCGGGGCCGATCTCGATGCTGTGCAACTGGCCGTGGGTCGTGTCGGTGAAAATACCGTTGCGGGGCAGAAGGTCTTTTGCGTCAAAGGCTTCGCGCTGGTGCGCCGCAAAGCGGAACAGCCCCATTGCAAGGCAGAGCAGCGCCAATATCCAGAAAATCACGCGGAAAATGGCACGCAGCATCGCCGGACCCTGTTTCTGTTTCGCGCATCCTATGCGCGGCGTTTCCATCGGGCAAGCGAAGCGCCCGCCCGGGACAGGATCCGGGGCGGTGCGGTCGCAATCCGGGGTGATCCGGGCAGGAAGGCGGCGCCGCCGGTGGCAGGCCATAACCCTGTGCCCCCAAACGTGGCGGGGGCGGCTGCGCGAAGAAAGCGGGCGCCCCATGGGGGCGGGCCAAAGCCGGTGAGCACTCGGCGCAGGAGAATGGCGGCGAAAGGTTAAGCGCCGCTGATCTCGCCGGGCGGCGCCAGAGCGAAATCGTGTTAATCTTCAACACAACGCATCAAAATCTGCTTTCGAAATCAGCGTCTTGCTGATTGAGAGGCAGTGGATTTTGAGACTGATTAAGCGATTTCTGCTTTATTCGGCGGCGATCTTGATCACCGGCTCCATTGCATCCAGCGCCTCTTCCGACAGGTGGCACTTGATCTGATGGCCGCCCGCAAGGGTTCGCATCGGCGGCACCTCGCGGTCGCAGAGCCCGCCCGCGACCTTGTCCTTCCAGCGACAGCGGGTCTGGAACGGGCATCCCGGCGGCGGGTTCATGGCGGACGGAATGTCGCCTTCGAGCACGATATGCTGTTTCTCGATGGATGTATCCGCGATGGGCACCGCCGACAGCAGCGCTTCGGTATAGGGGTGATATGGCGGCGAGAAGACCTGATCGGTGTCGCCGATTTCCACCACATGGCCAAGATACATCACCATCACCCGGTCGGCGAGGTAACGCACGATGGAAAGGTCGTGGGAGATGAAGAGAAGCGTGGTCTTTTCGTTGCGCTGGATCTCCATCAACAGATCGGTCACGGCGGCCTGCACCGACACGTCGAGCGCCGAAACCGGTTCATCGGCGATCACGATACGGGCCCCACCGGCAAAGGCCCGCGCAATGCCGACGCGCTGTTTCTGACCGCCCGACAACTGGCGCGGCATCCGCTCGGCAAAGGCGCGGGGTAGTTTCACCAGATCAAGCAGCTCCAGCATATGTTCGCGGCGCGACTCCTCGGTCCGGCCAACGCCGAAGATCTCCAGCGCGCGGATGATCTGACGGCCCACGGTCATCGACGGGTTCAACGTGTCGAACGGGTTCTGGAACACCATCTGAACCGAAGACACGGTCTTGGTGTCGCGCTCCTCGATGGGGATTTCCTGGATCTCGTTGTTGTCCAGAAGGATGCGCCCCGAGGTGGCCGTTTCCAGCCCCATCAGCACCTTGGCAAAGGTGGATTTGCCGCAACCGCTTTCGCCGACGATGGCCAGCGTTTCGCTTTCGCGGGCCTCAAACGACAGGGTCTCGTTGGCCTTCACGACCTTCTTTTCCGCCCCACCGAACAGCGCATTGGCGGCGACCTCGTAATATTTCTTGAGGTTCTGCATCTTCAGAACCACCTGACCCGGCTCGGCTTTTTCGGTGACCTTGCCGGCGGCTATGGGCGCATTCCAGTCGATTTCCTTGAACCGCAGACAACGCGAGGCATGGCGGTCATCGCCTTCGATCTCGGCCATCCTGATGTCGCCCGCGTCACAGCGCCCGGCCTCGAAATAGTCACAGCGGGGACCGAAGTTGCAGCCCGGCGGGCGCTCATGGGGCAGGGGGAAATTGCCGGGAATGGCAATCAGGGGGCGCGCGTTCTTGTCGGCGCCGGGCAGCGGGATCGACCGGAACAGCGCCTGAGTATAGGGGTGCTGCATCTTGTCGAACACGTCTTCGATCGCGCCGGTTTCCACCGCCTCGCCCGAATACCCCACGCAGATCCGGTCGCAGGTTTCCAGCACCAGGCCAAGGTTGTGGCTGATGAACAGCATCGAAGTGCCGTATTTCTTGCCGAGGTCTTTCACCAGTTCCACGACGGCCGCCTCCACCGTGACGTCAAGCGCGGTGGTGGGCTCATCGAGGATCAGCAGCGACGGTTTCGACATCAGCGCCATGGCGATGACGATACGCTGCTGCTGGCCGCCCGAGAGCTGATGGGGATAGCTTTGCAACATGCGTTCGGGGTCCGGCAGGCGCACATCGGTGACCACTTCGAGGGCGCGCTGATAGGCTTCGTTCTCACTCACCCCTTCGTGGATCATCGGCACTTCCATCAGCTGCTTGCCGATCTTCATCGCCGGGTTCAGGGAGGCCATCGGCTCCTGATAGATCATCGCGATCTCGGAGCCGCGAATGTCGCGCAATTCCTCCTGGCTCATCTCATTCAGGTCGCGCCCCTTGAACTTGATCGAGCCGCCGACGATGCGGCCGTTGACGCCCAGATCCTGCATCACCCCCAGCGCCACGGTGGATTTGCCGCAGCCCGATTCACCGACCAGCCCCATGGCCTCGCCCGGTTGCACCACGCAGGAGAAATCCATCACCGCCGGGATCTCGCGCAGCCGGGTGAAGAAACTGATCGAGAGCTTTTCGATCTCGAGGATCGGGCCGTCGTAATCGGTCTTTCGCATGGTCATGCTCCTTTCAGGAGCCGGGGGCTCTGCCCCCCTCCCCCCGAGGTATTTGTGACAGGAAGAAGGGCCATCAGTCTCTCAGGCTTTCTTCGCGGAGCCCGTCCGCCAACAGGTTCAGGCCCAAGACGAGGCTCATCAACGAGATGGCGGGTGCCAGCGCGGGATGGGGGAAGACCGACAGAAGCTTGCGCCCGTCATTGATGGTCGATCCCCAATCGGGGCTTTCGGGGCGGAGGCCGAGGCCGAAGAACCCAAGCGTGCCCAGGAGGATGGTGGTGTAGCCGATGCGCAGGCAAAAATCGACAATGAGCGGGCCGCGCGCATTGGGCAGGATTTCCCAAAGCATGATATACCACGCCCCCTCGCCGCGGGTCTGGCCAGCGGCCACGTAATCGCGGGTCTTGATGTCAAGCGCGATGCCGCGAACGATCCGGAACACGGTGGGGGAGTTCACGAAGACCACCGAGACGAAGACGACGAGGACGTTGGGCGGGAAGTCGATCAGCCCGAGCGGGTCCGCGTTCCAGGCGATGCCGATATAGAGCCAGAGGCCGATCACCATCGAAACACCCAGATAGAGATTGCGTTTCTGCGGCTGCACGTAGAAACGCGAGTTGATCAAGATCGCGATGAAGATCAGCGGAAAGACAAAGAGCACGGCGGCCATGTAGACC
>JAOXSD010000170.1 GCA_025800205.1 Silicimonas sp.
GCCGATGATCCGCCAGCCGAAACCGCAGAGCAGGGCCCCGATGAAAGGTGCGAAGAGGATGATGGTTTCCATGGTCGCTTAGCCCTTCATCACATTGACGTCTTCGACGTCGATGGTGCCACGGTTGCGGAAGAAACAGACAAGGATCGCGAGGCCAATGGCGGCCTCGGCGGCGGCCACGGTCAGGATGAACAGGGTGAAGACCTGCCCCGTCAGATCACCGAGATAGGCCGAGAAGGCCACCATGTTGATGTTCACCGACAAAAGCATCAGTTCGATGGACATCAAAAGGATGATCACGTTCTTGCGGTTCAGGAAGATCCCGAAAATGCCGATCACGAACAAGGTCGCTGCGACAATAAGGTAATGTTCCAGTCCGATCATAGGCCCTGCCCCGGTTTCACGTCTTTCAACTCCAGCGCCTTCGCCGGATCGCGGTACATCTGCGCCAGCACATCCTGACGCTTGACGTAATCGCGGTGGCGGAGGGTCAGCACGATGGCGCCGACCATGGCCACGAGCAGGATCAGCCCGGCCAGTTGGAAGAGAAGAAAATACTTGTCGTAAAGGATCAGGCCAAGCGCCTGGGTGTTGTGCGCGCCGCCCCCCGCAATCGCGTCGGGACGGTCATTCATCGCGACCCCCTCGGCGGTCTCCCAGACCCCGAAGGCCATGGCAAGCTGCATCAGGATCACCACGCCGATGAGCAGCGCCAAAGGCATGTAGCGCGCCATTTCCGCCTTCAACTCGGCGAAATCCACATCGAGCATCATCACCACGAAGAGGAAGAGCACCGCGACTGCGCCCACATAGACGATGACCAGCAGCATCGCGACGAATTCCGCCCCGAGCAGGACAAAGAGCCCTGCGGCGGACAGAAACGACAGGATCAGCCAAAGCACCGAATGGACCGGGTTGCGGCTGATGACCGTGAAAAGACCGCCCGCGATGCAGGAGATCGCGAAGAGATAAAAGGCAAATACCTGGGCTGTCATTCCTCATCCTCCGCCGGTGTTTCGGCTTCCATCACCTCACCGGCCAGTTCCATGGCCTTGGTCATGGCGGGCAAGCCGCCAAAGACGCCCATCAGCCCGATGGCTTCGGCGATTTCCTGTTTCGTGGCCCCCGCTTCCAAGAGATGGCGCACGGTGACGCGGATCTGCGCCTCGGCCTGCGCGCCCAGCATCGTGAGCGCGCCCAGGGTCAGCATCAGCCGGGTTTTCGCGTCGAGCCCCTCGGGGTTGAAGGTCTTGCCCAGGACGGTTTCCATCATGTCCTTGGGCATGGTCGGCCAGAGCGCCTCGAACCCCTTGGGCGTGAAGGACACAAGCGCGGGGTTCATGGCGCGCGCCCAATCCTGGCTCATCGCCATGATCGCATCGAATGGGTTCTGGTCGGTCACGTCGTGTCTCGCTCGGTTCGTCCTGGCGCGCCTTTATCGGTAGGGCGCATCCATCTCCAGATTGCGGGCAATCTCGGCCTCCCAGCGTTCGCCGTTCGCAAGAAGCTTTTCCTTGTCATAGAACAGCTCTTCGCGGGTTTCGGTCGAGAATTCGAAATTCGGGCCTTCGACAATCGCATCCACCGGGCAGGCTTCCTGACAGAAGCCGCAGTAGATGCATTTGGTCATGTCGATGTCATAGCGGGTGGTGCGGCGCGACCCGTCTTCGCGGGGCTCGGCGTCGATGGTGATCGCCTGCGCCGGACAGATCGCCTCGCAAAGCTTGCAGGCAATGCAGCGCTCTTCGCCGTTGGGATAGCGCCGCAGCGCATGTTCGCCGCGAAAACGCGGGCTCAGCGGGCCCTTTTCATGGGGGTAGTTCACCGTGGCCTTGGGCGCGAAGAAGTAGCGCAGGCCCAGGCCGAAGCCCTTGATGAAATCCACCAGAAGGAAGTACTTGCCGGCGCGGTTCCAGTCGATGTTTGCCATCAGTCGACCCCTAGCTTTTGTTCGATATGTTCCACGCGTTCGTCGATGCCACGGATGTAGCCCGCCAATCCGAACATCATGCCTTCCAAGGATTTTTGGCTGGTCTCAACATTACCCAGCCGATCTTTCACCTCGGTCAGGTCTTCACGTATGAGCCGCAGTTGCTCGAGGATCAGATTGTCGACATTGTCGGCCATTCTTAACCTCCCACTGCCCAGCGGGCATAGGCACCGCCGAAGAATTCATAGCGTGCCGCAAAGGCCACCCAGACCACCCAGGCGAGCGACAGCGGCAGGAAGACTTTCCAGCCGATGCGCATCAGCTGGTCATAGCGGAAGCGCGGCACGATCGCCTTCACCATGGCGAAGATGAAGAAGAAGAACGCCATCTTGGCCACCATCCAGAGCGGGCTGTCCGGGATGAAGGGGATGGGCGAAAGCCAGCCGCCGAAGAACAGCAAGGATGTCAGCGCGCACATCAGGAAGATGGCGATGTATTCGCCTGCCATGAACAGCAGAAACGGCGTCGAGGAATATTCCACCTGATAGCCCGCAACGAGTTCGGATTCCGCCTCCGGCAGATCGAACGGCGGGCGGTTGGTTTCCGCAAGCGCCGAGATGAAGAACAGGAAAACCATCGGGAAATGGGGCAGCCAGTACCAGGAGAAGAGGCCATAATTGCCGTCCTGTGCCGCCACGATGGCACCGAAGTTCATCGAACCCGTCGACAGGATCACCCCGATGATGATCAGACCGATGGAGACCTCATAGGAAATCATCTGTGCCGCCGAGCGCAGGGAGCCGAGGAAGGGATACTTGGAGTTCGACGCCCAACCGCCCATGATCACGCCATAAACCTCGAGCGAGGAGACGGCGAAGACATAGAGGATGGCGACGTTCAGATCCGCCAGCACCCAGGTGTCGTAGAACGGGATCACCGCCCAGGCGATCAGTGCCAGGACGAAGGAAATGATCGGGGCCAGCATGAAAACCGTGCGGTCGGCGCCCGACGGGATCACGATTTCCTTGACCACGTATTTCAGCGCATCGGCCACAGTCTGGAGAAGCCCCCAGGGCCCGACCACGTTCGGGCCCCGCCGCATCTGGACAGCCGCCCAGATCTTCCGGTCGCCATAGACGAGGAACAACAGGCTGACCATGACAAAGGCCACGACCAGAAGAACCTGCACAACAGCGATCAACAAAACGCCTAAAGGTGTCGTCAGAAACTCAGCCATCTGCGTGTCTGGTCCTTCTTTCCTGGGCCTGCGGCATTCCTGCCCCTTCTAAACCTTGGTCGGCCGTCAGATAAACCCCGAACGGCCTGAATTAACTCTTTTTCCCGCGCCTATTCGGCGGCTAGCTTGCCGGCCTGCCGTTCCCGCGCATTGGCCTGCAATTCGCCCATCAGGGGGGCGGCGCGCAGCACCGGGTTGGTCAGGAAATGCGCCGTGACGGCCTGTGTGAACTGACCCGAGCCTTCGCCAGACGCCTCGACCGGCTGCCACTCGTTCTGTGGCACCTCGTCGATCTTCGCCAGATGGGGCACCGCCTCGATCAGCGCGTTGCGCAATTCGGCAAGACTGTCGAAGGGCAGTGTCTGGCCCATCTCGGCCGACAACGCCCGCAGGATCGCCCAGTTTTCCTTGGCCTCGCCCGGCGGGAAACCTGCACGCATGGCAAGCTGCGGGCGGCCTTCGGTATTGACGAAAAGCCCGTTTTCCTCGGTCCAGGCGGCGGCGGGCAGGATGATGTCGGCGCGATGCGCGCCCCGGTCGCCATGGCTGCCCTGATAGATCACGGTCACGCCCGGCGGAATGTCCACCTCATCGGCGCCCAGATTGAAAACGGTCTCGGCCCCGTCCAGCACGCCCGCCATTCCACCGGCACTGACCGCGCCCAGATCGAGCGCGCCCACACGGCTCGCCGCCGTATGCAGCACCATGAATTTCGATTGCGTGGCCTCGGCATAGCGCATGGCATCGGCCAGCACGCCCTTGCCGCCCTCGCCGGTCAGAGCCCCCTGCCCGATGATCACCAGGGTTTCCTTGCCATGGGCGCTTTCCGGTGATGCGTCGAAGAGCTTGCGCAGATCGTCGCGCCCGGTGCCAAAGTGATTGTAGTCGTAGGTCAGATCGACCGCCTCGCCCACGAGCCCCACATTGGCGCCCCGGCTCCACGCCTTGCGGATCCGCGCGTTCAGCACCGGGCTTTCCGCCCGCGGGTTGGTGCCGATCAGCATGATCGCCTCGGCATTATCGATATCCTCGACCGTCGCGGTTCCGACATAGGCGGACCGATTGCCCGCAGGCAGCTTTGCCCCGTCGAGACGACATTCGACGTCGCCATTCTCGCCGATCAGTTCCTTCAGCGCATAGATCGCCTCGACCGGGGCCAGATCCCCGATCAGACCGGCCACCTTGCCCGCATTCATCGCCTTCGCCGCCTCTGCCAATGCCTCGGGCCAGCTTGCCGGCCGCAATTTCCCGGCCTCACGAATATAAGGCCGGTCCAGACGTTGCCGCCGCAACCCATCCCAGGCAAAGCGCGACTTGTCCGACAGCCATTCCTCGTTCACACCGTCATGGTTGCGCGGCAAGATGCGCATCACTTCGCGCCCCTTGGTGTCAATCCGGATGTTCGACCCCAGCGCATCCATCACGTCGATGCTCTCGGTCTTGGTCAGTTCCCAAGGCCGGGCGGTGAAGGCATAGGGTTTCGAGGTCAGCGCGCCCACCGGGCAGAGGTCGACAATATTGCCCTGCATCTCGCTGTCCAGCGTCTGCCCCAGATAGGAGGTGATCTCCGCATCCTCGCCCCGACCGGTCTGACCCAGTTCGGGCATGCCCGCGACTTCGGTGATGAAGCGCACGCAACGGGTGCAAGAAATGCAGCGCGTCATGGCGGTGCCGACGAGGGGGCCGAGTTCGAGGCTATCGACCGCGCGTTTCGGCTCCCGGAAGCGCGAGAAATCAACGCCGTAGGCCATCGCCTGATCCTGCAGGTCGCATTCGCCGCCCTGATCGCAGATCGGGCAATCGAGCGGGTGGTTGATCAGGAGAAACTCCATCACCCCCTCGCGCGCCTTCTTCACCATCGGCGAATTGGTCTTCACCACCGGCGGCTGACCTTCCGGCCCCGGACGCAGGTCGCGCACCTGCATGGCACAGGACGCCGCAGGTTTCGGCGGTCCGCCCACAACCTCAACTAGACACATCCGGCAATTGCCCGCAATCGACAGCCGTTCGTGATAGCAGAAACGGGGAATTTCGATCCCCGCCTGTTCACACGCCTGGATTATGGTCAGGGCAGGATCAACCTCGACTTCCGTATCGTCGATGATGAGCTTTTTGAGATCGGACATGGGCACCGGTTCCTCAAGGATCGGCCGCCCGGAACGACGGCGCTATCTGGCCCGCAGAAGACGTCCTGCGGCGCTGCCCTTGGCTATTTCTTCACGGCCCACAGTGCAATAGCCTTCGGGGGTTTTTGGTGACGCACCCCGACGCGCCAGATCAGCCCGGATCCGCGCCCTCAGACGCTCTTTTTCTTTTTTATTATCAATGAATTGATCGATCTGAGCCTCGCTATATCCGGCCTTTCGGGCATAGCTTTCTATGGATTTAATGTAACGATAGGCGCGGATCAGGCGCGCATCGATGTGATCACAATTCTTTCGCAACTCATCGGCGAGTCCCACGCTGTAAAACCTTTGCAAAACAGTCGGGTTTTCATGCAGCGGCACAAGTGCCTGGGCGGGCGCGGCCAGGGTCATCAGCAACAGGGCAACAATCGGCTTTTTCATCCGGTCTCTCTTCATCTTGGCGCAGGACCCGCTCCCTGCCCGTCCCTCCTTATATAGAGCCCCGGGCCGGGCTTTGAGGGGACAAAATGCAAAGAGCGGCGCATTCCTGCACCGCTCCCCATGACGACCGGACAACCCCTTGATATCAGAACGCTTTCCGGGGCCATCCTCCGTGAGGATTGTTACCGTTTCTTACAGAACCTAGCGCGCGGTGCAGCGCCCCGAGACCACAAGCCCGCGATCCGAACGGCTGACCGCCCAATCGCCGGTCGCGGGGTCAATCACCCAATCCACATCGGAGGCGCCATAGGTTTCGATGCAATAACGGGTCGCGGGGAAGCGCGCGCTTTCGCGCGCCTCGCTCAGGTCGGCGCCGACCGCATTGACCTCGACGGTGAAATCCCGCCGGTCCTCCCCCCGGGTGAGCGACGCGCTGTAAGGCAGGCCAGACGCCGCCGCGCCGCCATCGCCCCAAAGCCCGCCGAACCAATTGACAACACCACAGCCCGACAGGCTCAGCGCCATTGCACCTGCGATCAGAGGTCTCAAAACAGCCATGGGTCACCTTTTGCGCGTTTCGTCCGCCCAATGCTTAGGGGATATGCCCGCAAGATTGAAGACGTTACCGGCGTCTCTCGCGCAGGGGATGGACCCCGCGCGCAGCCTTGCGCCCGAAGGCCAGGGTCAGGACCAGCCCTGCCAGCCCCAGACCGGCAACCGGCGCCCAGACCCATCCCGGAACAAGCCCGGCGCGCAAAGCCGCAATCGCGCCCCAAAGCGGCACGCCGATGACCACCAGAGTGATCACAGCGCAAAGCCCGCTCAACAGCCCGTCCCAGAGACGGATCACGCGCAGGCCTTGGTTTTCCAGTGATGCGCCTCGGCGATCCCGTCCCAGCCAAAGGCCCGGTCCGAATTGCCATGGGCGCGCAGATGATCAAGCCGGTCGAGCGCCTCATCCAGCGTCGGCCGGTGCCCCTCCTCGACCCACCACATGACGAAATGCATCTTTCCCAGCACTTCGAACCACTCCTTGCGGCGGTCGTAGAATTTCTTATGGACCGTGTTCCAAACGAAGTTTTCCAGCGTCTCGACGCTTTCCCAGACGGTGAGATTGGCGACAAACTGCGGATCATCGCCAATGGGGTTTTCCGTGTTGCCGGTCCCCGGCTCGCCCGAGCCTTCCATCATCCAGACAAACCCGGGCATCCGTTTGCCCAGCCCGTTGACCAGATCGAGCGCGTCCATGAACTCCGCCACCCGGGGATCATCCGTGGGCGCCAAAAGCCGCCCGACGTTGAGTTCCGCCAGATGCACAGGCCCTACTCTGCCGCAACCGCGCTCACGCGACCGGTCTGCTGGGCCTTGATCCGATCCTCGATCTCGTCGCGGAAATGGCGGATCAGACCCTGGATCGGCCAGGCGGCCGCATCGCCAAGGGCGCAGATCGTGTGACCTTCCACCTGCTTGGTCACATCCAGAAGCATGTCGATCTCTTCGACCTCGGCCTCGCCTTTCACCAGACGATCCATGACGCGCATCATCCAGCCGGTGCCTTCGCGGCACGGCGTGCACTGGCCACAGCTTTCGTGCTTGTAGAATTTCGACAGCCGCCAGATCGCCTTGATGATGTCGGTGGACTGATCCATCACAATGACGGCGGCGGTACCCAGACCCGACCGCTGCTCGCGCAGCCAATCGAAATCCATGATCGCGTCTTCCTTCATGATCTTGCCGGGCAGACAGGGCACCGACGACCCACCCGGGATCACCGCCTTGAGATTGTCCCAGCCACCACGAATGCCGCCGCAATGGCGTTCGATCAGCTCTTCAAAGGAAATCGACATGGCCTCTTCGACCACGCAGGGGTTGTTCACATGGCCCGAGATCGCAAAAAGCTTGGTGCCCGCATTGTTCGGGCGGCCAAAGCCCGCAAACCAATCGGGTCCGCGTCGCAGGATGGTGGGCACCACCGCGATGCTTTCGACGTTGTTCACCGTGGTCGGGCAGCCGTAAAGACCGGCCCCCGCCGGGAACGGCGGTTTCATCCGCGGCATGCCCTTGCGGCCTTCGAGGCTTTCCAGAAGCGCGGTTTCCTCACCGCAGATATAGGCCCCTGCCCCGTGGTGCAGGTAAAGATCGAAATCCCAGCCCGACCCTGCTGCATTCTTGCCCAGAAGCCCGGCATCATAACATTCATCAATGGCGGCCTGCAGCGCCTCGCGCTCGCGGATATATTCGCCGCGCAGGTAGATATAGCAGGCGTGCGCATTCATCGCGAAAGAGGCGATCAGGCACCCCTCGATCAACGTGTGGGGATCATGGCGCATGATCTCCCGGTCCTTGCAGGTGCCCGGCTCGGAT
>JAOXSD010000189.1 GCA_025800205.1 Silicimonas sp.
GGCCGGAACTTTCGCCTCTTCCAACTGGCCGAGCATGCGCGTTTTCTCGGCCTCGGGCATATCCTCGCTGGCCTCGACATGGGTGATCAGTTCGGCCCGTTTCGCATCGGTCAATTCCACCAGATCGGGATCGGCACTGGCCTCGGCGCGCAGGGGGCGCACGCGCACCCCGGACCCCAGCAAAGGCGTGCGGCCTATGACGACCTCGCGCCCTTCCAGCCCTTCGCCGCGCAGCAACACCTCATCGCCCTGACGGCGGATCAGTTGCACAGGCAGGGCTTCAAGGCGATCATCCGCGCCCAGCACCAGAACGGTTCCTGCGGCATCCAGAACCGAGGAGGGCAGGCGCACGACCTGCGCCAAGGGCTGTTCCTGAACCGTCACGGTCACAAAATCGCCAGGCTTGAAGCCCGAGGCATCCTCGAGCCGCGCATAGATCAACCGCCCGGTCTGCCCCTCCCCCGCCGAGCCGCTGTCGCGGCTGATCCTGCCCGTCGCGGTCAGGTCGGTTCCCGTGACCTCAAGCGAGATGGTGACGGGGGCGCTGATCAGCTCTCCGTCTTCGTCGAGCAAGCGCACGAATTGCGCGGTTGAAACGCGGAAGGCCACCTCCAACGCGTTGGGGTCCACCAGTTCCGCCAGCTTCTCATTGGCCGAAACCAGGCGCCCTTCGACCAGCGTGACATCTGTCAGCGTGCCTCCGAACCTTGCGCGGATGATCATGTCCTCCAGATCGCGCTCTGCGGCTTCCTGCGCGATCCGCGCGCGCGCCAGCAGGGTCGTGGCCTGATCCACCCGCGATTCCGCCTGCGCCAGAGCAATGCGGCGCGCCAGTACGGATTGCTGCGCGGCAGCGGCGGTCAATTCGGCCTCTTCGACGCTGGCGGTTGCCCCCACGCCACGAGATTCGAGATCGCGCTGGCGCTGCAAAGCCCTCTCACGCAACTCGGCCTGCGCCTCGGCTGATTTCAATTCATCCTGCGCCAACAGCAAAGACCGTTCAGCATCACGTTCTTCGAACTGCGCATCCAGAACGTCCGATTTGGCACGATCCAGCGCCGATTGCGCGTCTGCCGGATCAAGCTCAACCAAGACCTCATCCGTGGTAACGGTGCCGCCATCCTCGAAATCATCCGCCAATGCGATCACGCGTCCACCCAGCGCTGCGCGCAGCTCCAGACGGCGGCGGCTTTGCACCTCGCCGAAGGCTTCGAGATTGGGCGTGACGGTCTCAAAAACAGCCGGGCGAACAGTCACCGCAAAGACCCGCTCGCGCGCTTTGGGTTGTTCATTCTCGCGGGTCAGGACCTCTTGCACAGCCCCCGTGACGATCTGAACGGCAACAAACAGCAAGGCCAGCGTCAGCGACGCCAGAAACACACCGACC
>JAOXSD010000196.1 GCA_025800205.1 Silicimonas sp.
GAAACCTTCGGTCAGCATGGTCTTGATTTCATCGAGTGCCGAAGACACGTCGGAATTGTCCAGCGCATCGATCAGCGCCGCACCGGTAAAGGCGACCTCAGTGCCATCGGCATCTTCAAGAAGGAATACGCCCTCGCCAAATTCGTTGCGCCCGTCAAATTCGTTGAACGGGATGCGGTCCACCATGGCGACAAGGTCGGACGGTTTCACCTCGACCCCATTGCCCAGGTCGATCCGCACGGCGGCGTTTTCCGCCACCACGGCCAGCGCATCCATCACGTAGCCACCCAGGGCCTGCGCGGTTTTCGAGCCGGGATCGGCGGCGAAATCCTGCACCAATCCGACGAATTGGCCGAAGTCGAGTGTCAGGACGCCATCGAGAATGTCGCGCATCGACAGCGAGATCGAGGAATCGAAAGACGCCTGATCGCTCGACCCGGTCAGTTCGAGAAGGTCGAATTCGCTGTTGAGATAGATGCCGCCATCGAACACGTCATCGAGTTTCAGGTTCAGGAAATTATGCGTCCCGAAGACCAGCCCCACATCGGCCAGTTTCGCATGGGTGACCCCATAGGAGGCATCCAGTTTGAAGTCGCCCAGCCCCACGGTCTGCACCGCGGTCGTGGGCGCGAGGCTCTTCATGTTGTTGGTGTTGATGAAGAACGATTGCCCCGCCTCGACCGGCGCATCGGGCAGAAGCAGGTCCAGTTCCACCGGCTGGAAGACGGCGGTTTTTCCGAGGCTCGGCAGGTCGATATCCCAGCCCAGCTTGGCCTGCATGCCGAACTCGATATCGAAATTCGGGCCGAAATAGACCGGCTGCAGGGGCAGCGCATAGGCCGATTGCACCACGTCGGAGACGAAATCCGCCGCCGGGTCGAGCTTTTCGCCCAGCCCGGTGATCAGCGCATCGGGGTTCACCGAATTGTCCGACAGGGTGATGTCGATGCCGGTGTCGGGCGAGAAGGACACCTTCACAAGGCTGTCGATATCAATCACGTCAAAGTCGAGCAGCGCATCCAGATCGAAAGGCACCGCATCATCGAGCCGCCCGAACAATTCGCTGATCACGTCGATGCCGCCCTGCTGGTCGAAACTGCCGCTCACCGTGGTGGCCGACATGGTCGGCGCCAGCGGTTCGCTCAGCGTGGTTTCGATCTTGGGCGCCAGATCAGAGGCGGCAACGGTCACTTTCGACGTGCCGGTGAACGTGCGGCCATTGCCCTGGGTCACGGTAAAATCGAACGTCGTCGTGCGGGTCTGATCCTCTTTCAGATCATCGAAATCACGGCCGGGATCAAAACGGATCGCGCCATCGGCATCGATCTCGAACCGCCCGCCATCGCTTCCCGCCACGGCAAAGGCCTGACGGATCTCCACCGCGCCATCGACCAGTTCGTGGATCTCCACGGCAGTGCCACCGGCCACGGCGGTCACCTGCCCGCCCGCCTGCGCCACCGCTTCGGCGAGCAGCCCGTCGGCCTCGGAAATCACCGAACCGGCACGGGCGTGATCGGCATATTCATAGTCGCCCAATTCGGGCTTGGCCTCGCCCGTCACACTGATCGAAACCGTCTCGGTGCTGGTCGCGCCGAACTCGTCCGAGACGGTATAGCGGAAAGTATCCACCACTGTCTCGCCCTCGGCCAGATCGGCAAAAATCCCACGGGGATCATAGTGATAGCTGCCATCGGGGTCGATCCGCAGCTTGGCCCCCAGATCAGAGACACCGGTGAACCACTGCCGGATCGCCGCACCACCGTCGAGCGCGGTCACGCTCAGCGTCGCGCCCGCATCCACGTCACTGTCATTCCCCAGCACATTGCCGGTAAGCTTGGTGTAGCTCGCGGTTTCCGCTTCATCGGCCCCCGCCACGGGCGCGTCGTTCACGCCGTCCACGGTGACGGTCACGCTGGCGCTTGCACTCGACCCGTCGCTGTCCGTGACCGTGTAATCAAAGGACACGTCCGCACTCTCGCCCTGGGCCAGCGCGTCAAACTCATCGCTTGGCGTGACGGTGATAGTGCTGCCGTCCAATGTCACCGCCAGATCCTCATTGCCGGTCACCGACGTGATCGTCAGGCTCTCGCCTTCCACATCTTCGTCATTGGCCAGAAGCGTCGCAGCGGCGATCGTTGCATCCGTGCCCGCATCGACCGCCACCGCATCATCGCGCACCACTGGCGCGGGATTGGCGCCGTCCAGCACATAGGTGTAATCGTCAAACACGATCTCGGCCACATTCGACACCCGGTCGATCAGCCCCTGCCCGTTGGTGATCTCGGCCGCATTCGGCCCGGTCACCACCACGGTAAAATCGGCCAGCACACCCGAGACGACAAAGCGGTTGATGCCTGCGCCGCCGTCGAACACCTCGCCCAGCATCGAGCCATGCAGCGTGTCATCGCCATCGCCGCCATTGATGTCGCCAGTGCCGGTCACCAGCGCGACACCCGAAAGATCCAGCTCGCCGTCAAAGCGCAGACCGGCACCATTGCCGACCAGCTCCTCAACGCCGGTGAAACTCGAGCCGGTCAGATCGGCCACGCCGCTGCCCGCCTCAACCCGCACCTGATCCTTGCCGGTGCCGCCGTCGATCACCGCTCCGGTCCCGTCGCCCGCGACCAGCACCAGATCATCGCCCTCGCCCGCGCGCACCACATCGCCAGCCCCCAGCCGGATCTGATCCGCGCCATCGGTGCCCTGCAACAGATCGGCCTCAACCGTGCCCACCAGACGGCCGTCACCATCCAGCGCGCCATCGACGGAGAAGGACACCAGCCGTGTCGCCTCATGCGCCCCATCGCTCACCGTCACGGTAAACTCAACCAGCCCGCTCTGCCCGTCCGCAGGGGTGAAGGTGAACCGCCCATCCGCGCCCATGACAAGCGTGCCGTCCGAAGGCCCGTCGCCCTCGGCCACCGAGAAGGTCAGCACATCGTCGCTCTGATCCACCGCGTCGATGACGCCGGTGCGCGTGCCGTCGGTGCCGATGGTGGAAAGCACCAGATCGCCCACCACGGGCGTGTCCGCATCAGCAAAGACATAAATCCGGCCGGTGGCAAAATTCGTCAGCCCGGCCGCCGTCGCACCAAAGGTGAAGCTGTCAAAACCGCTGAACCCGGCATCCGGCGTATAGGTATAGCGCCCGTCCTCCAGCAGCGTCAGCGTGCCGTTCTGCGGAGCCCCGCCCTCGGCCAGCGCAAAGACCACCGGATCATCGCCGGTCGACACCCCGTCCAGCAGCCCCTTGCGGCTGCCATCCATCTGCACCAGCACCAGCTCGTCGCCCGCCACGGGCGTATCGGCCAGGTTGGCGATGGAGATCGTCACCGTTCCGATGGAGGTCGTGTTGCCGTCGGTGACGGTGAATTCGAAACTGTCGGAGCCGTAGTAATCCGCCTTGGGCGTATAGGTATAGGCACCCGAGGCCGTGACCGTGACGGTGCCGAATTTCGGTTCGCCGCCCGCGCGCAGGGCGAAGGTCACCGGATCGCCGTCTTCCTCGATGGCCACCAGCTGCCCCTGCAGCACCACGTCTTCGACGCCTTCGACGCTGGCATCCTGCGCCTCCGGGTTGGTCACGATGGTGAGCGAGATCTGTCCCAGATCGAGACTTTCCTCGGCCCCTTCGGTGCTGCCATTGTCGCGGATAGCAAAGCTCAGGGTCACGTCATCGCCCGAACTGTCACGATAGGCGATCTTGCCGATCGAGGTCAGCGCGTTCTTGATCCCCTGCTGGCTGCCGGTCAGCGTGCCGGCGGCAGCATCGAACATCAGGGCATTGGCGGTCAGGAAATCCGCATCGATCACCAGATCGCCCTTGCCGTCATGCCCGCTGATCGTCAGCACCATGTCGGCCTTGTCGCCATCGGGATCATCAAACAGGAAATCGGCCAGATAGAAGGCGTAATCACCATCCTTGAGAAGCTCATAGCTCTGCGGGCTCACCGCCCCGCCCACCAGGGCGGGCACGTCGTTCTCGGCGGCAATGGTCAGCGTCACGGTGCCGAGGGTCTCGGCCCCGCCCGCGTCGCGAACCACGAAGGTGAAACTGTCATCGCCCACGGCATGGGCATTGGGCGTATAGGTGTAATCGCCGGTCGCCCCGTCGATTGTCACAACACCTTTTGCAGGTGCGCTGCGCAGGGCAAAGGTGAAGCTGTCGCTCTCATCGGGATCGGTCGCCAGCAGCGTGCCGGACAGCGTGCCGTCCTCGTCGAGCGCCCCGGTCCCATCCTGCGCCAGTGGCGCATCATTCACACCGGTCAGCGTCACCGTGACCGAGGCCGTCTGCGGTGTCTCTGCCGGTTCGGTCACCTGCACGTCAAAACCCAGATCGAGCGTGTCGCCCTCGGCCAGTTCCTCCACCAGCGCGCGCGGGGCATCAAGCACCCAGTCCACCCGGTCCCCCACCAGCGTCGCGGTGAGGTAAGGGGCCAGATCGGCGGCATCCACCACCGCATAAGGCTCTGTAACAGCGATGTTTTCCACCGACACCGCCGTGCCCACAGCCGGGGCCGCGCTCAGCGTGACCGAGCCGGTCAGACGCACCCGTGTGCTCACCGCCTCGTCCGAGGCCACATTGTCGATGGCGATCTCGGTGCCGCTTTCATTGCGGATCCGCAGGCTGATCCCGGTTTCGCCAATCGTATGGGCCGAGAGATCCGCCCCCGTCAGATCGAGCGTTGCGGTCCAGCCTTCCGACCCGGCGGCATCGAGGGCAAAGGCGCGGGTTGCGATCACCTCGCTGCCGATCATCAGATCCGCATAAAGTGCGACATCGCCGGTCACCGGCTGGCCGCCATCGGTATAGGTGACGGTGCTCTGATCCAGCCCGGGCGTGGTCAAGGTGACAAAGACCAGCGCATCATCGGTGAGAACCCCGAAATCCGTCACCGCGGCGCCATCATCACCCAGACGCAGATTGGTGGCGCTGCCATCGGTGAAGACGTCGCCGCCGGTCACCTGCCAGCCCATCGGGTTTCCGGGCGCGCGCCCGCCAATGAAACTCAACCCGGTGGTGTCGGAAAAATCCCCGTTCACGGGCAGGTTCGACAGACGCAGATCGAGGGCAAGGGTGGCAATCGGATTCAAAATGGAAACGGGCATGGAAAGCAGCTTTCAGGTCTTCAGATAGTCAGAGAGGCGCAAAGGCACCGGCCGCGCAGAAACGGCCCGGTGCCTTGCGGAATTATTTCGCGACGTAGGTCGCGGAGAGAGAGCCGGTGTTGCCCTCGACAAGGGCGACACCGCCGACCTCGGCAGGCTGGGTGCCCGCGCCATCGGCGCCAAAGAACACGCCTTCGGTGGTGTTGGTTCCGACACCGCCGCCGGTGATCGTTGCCAGCGCATCACTGCCACCAAGGGTCGCGGTAACGGTCCCGCCCGAGAAGGTGGCGCCAGAGATCGTCGCCCCGGTGATCTCGACCCGATCAACCGTGGCGCTCACGCCATTGGCGGGCACGGTGATGCCTTCCATGGTGACACCGACGGTGCCGCCGGCGAAATCGGCGGTCACCCGGGTGTCGCCACTCCGGTGCCGCACGGTGCCCAGCGCATTGTCGGTGATGATCGCCGCCTCGCCGCGATAGGTGGCCGACCCGCCAAGGGCGGCCGCCTGCAAAAGCGCGGTGGAACTGGCCGGTCCCAGCACACCGGTGGACACGCTCTGGGTGCCGCCAACATTCTGGGTCACCACCAGAGGCACCGCATGGGCATAGGTGTCGCTGATCAGATTGTCCTGCACCCGCTGGGCGGTGGCCCCATTCGCACCGCGATAGATCCCGCTGCCATCGGGCCCGCCGGTGCTGGCAAAAGTCCCCGCCGCGGTCGCCACGCGGATCCGGCCGCTGGGTTGCCCCTCCTGCCCGCTGGTCTTTTCCGTGCTCAGAATATTGGTGCCATTGGCGGTCACCGCCGCCCCGGTCCAGGAGGTGATCGTGTCACCATCACCGCCGCCGCCGCCGCACCCGGCCAACACCACAGCCCCCGCCCCGAAGGACAGCTTCAACAGAACGCTCATTTTCGACATTTTGCCCCAGTCTTCTACTTCTCGATCGGTTCGAACCGATTCTTGCTCAGGCGCTCAGACCTGACGTGTTTTTTCTAATCGAAAATGAATGAGGCGATTTTCGAACAGGTTTAAGACAATTTGAAAACAATAGGTTGGAACAGCACGATTTGTCCGTCGCGATACCGGAGACGCCCCGGACAACAGCCGCACGGCTCATCGGGTTTTTCCGCCATGAAAGGCCGCTCACGGCCTCCCGGATCAGCGGGATTGCCACCGCCACCGCGCACCGCAGGCGCCGCCAAACGGCCCCCATCGGTACAATGCTCCAGGGCGCACGCCCGCGGGTTCAGAGCCCTTTCCGCCGGGCATTGATCTCGGATAGGGCTGCTTTGACAAAGGGCCCAAGGGCTGGCGTGTTCCGGAACGCATGAAACAGGGTGGTCCGGTTTATATCCCGGCGAACCTGATTGATCTTCAGAGCGTACTCGATTGTTGAAAGAAGCCTGGCATCCGCGCCGGCCGTCTGCGCATCCTGCAGGCGCTGACGCAGAACATTGCAGTTCATTTCCCGTGTCCTGGCTTGTTTTTGCTTCCAGGCCCGGCGCGTGGTTGGCGCATTGATCGCCGACAGGCCGGAGTTCTCGCGATAGGCCACCAGCGGTTCATCTACAAAGGCAACGCGGTTCTCCAGCGCTGCTCTGAACCCCAGGATCAGGTCTTCATAGGCCGGGTCGTCAGGAAGCGGCCCATAGGTCGTGAAGATCTCCCGGTTCCACGCCACCGTCGCGCCCAGAAACAGCCCGAAGGATGTGGCCGCCAACAGGGGATCGCAGGTTCTGTCAAACAATGCGCCCCCCGTCGGCCGGGCGCTGCGCTGGCCCTGAGCGTCAATGTTTTCGGCGCCGGAATAGAGAAGCAAAGGGGTCTCGTCGCGAAACCGATCCAGCAGTTTCTCCACCCGTTCCGGTGCTGAAATGTCATCTCCCGCCGCCGGGACAATAAGATCGGACCGGACCCTCTCGACGCAGGCGTTGATATGCGCGTTCACCCCCAGGTTCGCGCTGTTCTGATTGATCGCAACCTTGTGCGGCCCGCGATAGGCCGTCACTTCCTGCTGAACGATCTCGAACGTGCGGTCCGTGGAACAATCGTCGGAAATGAGAATTTCGATGTTCTCACAGGTCTGGGCCAGCGCAGCCTGCACGGCGTCGCGGACAAACTGTTCCTGATTGTAGGTCAACAGGACAAAACTGGCCGCCGGTTTCACGCCTTGACCGCCTCGACAAAAATCTCGCTGGCCAGATCTGGCAGGCGACGCCCCAGTTCATAAAGCCCGTCAAGAACATTCGGACCAAGATGCGCCGCAATCTTTTCCATCTGGTGATGCGTAAAGGGTTTGACCAGATGTCCCCCGGTTTCCTGAACCCTGAATCCGTGGGTCTCGAGCTGGCCGGTCAACGTGGCGAGATCATAGACCCGAGGTTGCTGCAATGCGGTGTTCCGGGCACTCATCTCCTTCAGGTCCTCGATCAGCCCCATGGCAAGGGCCAGTTGACGATGCATCGATCGCGCATTCGGGACATTGAGATGCAAGATGGCTCCCGGTTTCATCACCGCGTTGATCGCCTCAAGAAGCCGGTCGGAATCGGGCACCTCATGCAGCAATCCGGAACACAGCACCATATCCGGCAGCGGAGCAATGGACGAAACCGCATCTTCGAAAAATGCCTCGATCACGGTCAAATTTGGCGCCGCCGCCGCCCGGGCCCTGGTCGCGAAGTCTTCGGAAGGCTCAACGATCGTCCAGGATTTCCAAACCCCGCCCGCAGTCTGATAGGCGCTCAATTGCAGGTCATTGCCGCAGCCCAGTTCGACAATGTGATCGGGCCGATGGAATGCCAACCGATCCAGGACCAGCTTTCTGCGCGCCCGCACCATTTCCGCCTCGAACCCATAGTCGCCCATGTATTGATCCGTGTAGGAGGCGATGTCCTTGTCTGTCATTCCGACTCCGATCTAAAGGCTCGACGTCTCGATGAGATGCCGGGCGATCCGATTTTTGTCCAGACCAAGCAAACGTCTCAGTTTGCGCTTCAGCTTCTTTGCCGGTTTGTTCCTCGGCGAAGCCGCATAAGAAACAAATTCCCGCGGCTCTCTTGCATGCCCCAATGTCTTTTCGAAAAACGCCTGCTGCTCATTCCTGATCCCGGCCGCAACGCGCTTTTGCGCGGCCTCGTGCCCTTCGGCCAGAACATCTCGCAAGACACGGATATGGGTTGCTGCGAACGAACAATTTGCCCCAAAGGTCGGCAGCATGGATGTCAAAGCATCGCCGACGGCAAAATAGATCTCGGGCGCCACGCCGGCTTCAAGGATCGGCACGTTCCAGCGGTTGCGCGGGTTGACGAAAATCCGGCTGGGACCCACTGCGCGCGCCGCGTCAATCCAGGCCGCAATCGCAGGATTCTGACGGCAGAAGGTCTCAAAGCCGTCCGTCTCGCGAAGCTTGACGATCAGAGGCTTGCTTTGCGTGCTGACCGCGATGGAAACCGAAAACCAGCCTTCGCCGGCCGGGTAAAGCATGGTGTAGGCGCTGCCGAAATCGTGGGCACAGTCAAACAGGGGATCCGGCAAGCGTGACCAATCATGATCCCGAAGCCGGAAGAACTGGGTAATATAGGACACGTTTCCGGGTTCGTTGATCGCCGTGTCGGTCTGTTGCAGATATTTCGCAATGATCGGGGATCGTGCGCCACTTGCATCGACAACAAGGCTGCGCGGAGGGATTTCGAAACGGGTTCCGCCCTCCAGTTCGAGAAACGGCCCATCATCACTCTCGTGCAAATCGGCAACCCGGTCACTCACACGCTCGACCGAGAAATGCTCATTGAAGAACCGCCCGAGCAGCCCGTCCACCTGCCACCGCGTGGCAAACATGCGATGCGTGGCCGCGGCTCCCGACTTGGCAAGACGGTTGGACCCCGGCCGAAAGTGGTACCCTGCCCGCCCGAATGCAGGCAGAATGCGCGGGTCTATGCGCTGCAGTTCCTGCTCCATGCGGGGCAGAAAAATATGACTATGGGCAGCCTGTCCGGTCAGGCCATGTGGCACGGTCTCGGGATCAGGGTCGCTGTCGGGGCCGATCATGTGGGTCACAGGCAGGACCGGGTCGAGCGCGATGGCCGCCAGCCGTGCCGAGTATCCCGCGCCCAGGACAATCGCACGATCAAACAAGGCCGGAGATCGGGTCTCTGCGTCCATCAGGTGTCATTTACCGCGTCTATGACGTCATCAACTTCCGCATCGGTCAGAAATGGGTCCATGGGCAAGCTCAGCACCTCGTCTGCAAGCGTCTCGGCCAGCGGGCAGTCCAGCTTCAGGTCCAGAAATGCCGGCTGACGGGACGGCGCGATCGGATAGTGAATTTGCGTGGCGACGCCTTTTTCCGCCAGACCGGCCTGAACCCTGTCACGCTCGGGATGTCGCACCACGAACAAATGCCAAACAGAGCTGCAATTCCCGGCAACACCAGGCAACACCACCTTCATTGGATCAATCCGGTCGAGGTAGCGCGCGGCGATCGACGCACGTCTTGAATTCATGTCATCCAGATGCGCCAGCTTGACCGACAGCGCCACCGCCTGCACCGGATCGAGCCGGCAATTGAGGCCCTGAACCTCATGATGATACTTCCTGCGCGATCCGTAATTGCGCAGAACCCTCAGCCTCTCGGCAAGTTCCGGGTCATTGCTGGTGATGCCCCCCGCATCGCCCAGCGCGCCGAGGTTCTTGCCCGGATAGAAACTCCAGGTCACCAGATCGCCATGGGCGCCGATCCTCTGCCCCTCATAGGCCGCCCCATGGGCCTGGGCCGCATCTTCGATCACGCGGATCCCGTGCCTGCGGGCGATCTCCAGAATGGGCGCCAAATCAGCGGGCTGGCCGTAAAGGTGGACGGGGACAATCGCCTTTGTCCTGGAGGTGATCGCATCTTCGATCCTGGACGCGTCGATGTTGTAAGTGACGGGATCGGGCTCGACCGGGACCGGTCGCGCACCACAATCGGACACCGCCAACCATGTGGCGACAAAGGTATGGGACGGGACAATGACCTCATCGCCGGGCCCGACACCAACAGCCATCAGCGCAAGCTTCAACGCATCAAGCCCGTTCGAAACACCGACACAATGATCAGCGCCGCAATAGGCCGCAAATGCGGCCTCGAACCGGGCGACATCTTCACCCAGAATGTACCACCCGCTGCGCAGGGACGTCAGAACGGCCGCTTCGATTTCCGGGCGTAGCGCATCATAGCTGCGTTTGAGATCCAGGAAAGCGACGGCCATCACGGGTTGACCAATTCGAGATACGTATCCTTGTCACGGATATAATCCGCCTCGTCATAGGGTTCGGACGCCAAGACCAGGCACACGGCCCCGGAGGAAAAATTGTCCAGATACCGCCACATCATCGGGCAGACATAAAGCCCGTAATAGGAACGGTTGAGATGGAAGCGCTTCTCTTCCACACCGTCGCTCAGCAGCACATCGAAACTGCCGGACATGGAGACGATGAACTGCTCCAGCTTGTAATGGGCATGTTCGCCACGATCCGCGCCGCCCGGCACGTCATACAGATAATAAACCCGGCGGATATCGAACGGCACATGGTTCTGCCCTTCCACAAAGGTCAGATTGCCTCGAACATCCGTCAGTTTCGGCAGTTCGATGATCCGACAATCCTTGAGCGGCATGGTTCAACTCCGTCCCAGCTTCTGTTCCGCCGGCCGATGCGGCGCAGGCGGATACGGGCTCGGCCCTTGTCTATCAACACCGAAAGAACCTGTTCAAGGACATACCGCTCAGGAACGGCAATCGCCGGGCTTCGGCCCCTCCTTAGGCGGGTTTCCGCAGGTCGATCCGGTATTGATCATAAACGACGGATGTGCCGCCGAACATTTCCTTTTGGCGCAACAGGCCGGTGTTCAGAACCTGGCCTGCCGCTTCTGTCGAAATCCCGAAATCGAACCAGGAATGGGTCGGCAGATACTGATCGACCAGATGCAGGATCACCGCATCAAGCGCCCCCTGCTCGCGGCCGAGCTCCGAACTGGCAAGGTACTGGGTATGCACCGTGGTGCCCGTATCAAACAGAACGGCACCGGCCAGTATGGTCCCATCGGGCGCCGCGCCCACATGCAGCGAGATATTGTCGGGAAACCGGTCCGCCAAAAGCTGCATCTCGTCCAGGGAATGGACCGCCGATGTTTCATGGCGGTCCTGCAGCACCTGGTTCAACAGCGCCCAGAACCGGGGCCAATCCCCGCTTTTCCGCACCCCGATCCCGGCTCTCCCCGCCCGCGTTCTGCCCTGCCGTTTTGATTTTGAAACATGGATCTGGCGATCAAGGCAGATCGCCGTCGACAGATCCGAACGGATCCGTTTCGCCCCCATCCTGAACAAGGCATAGCGATCCTGTTCGCTGAACAGCCGATGATAGATCGACGGTACCGGTTTGTAGACAAGCTGCGTCATCCCGGCCGAAACCGCATAGCGCCGCACGGCATCAAAAACGTCCAGCATCGTCGCACCACTCAGGCGGAGACCGTGCACCAGCCCGCCATAGGTCAGACCTCCATGGGAGATCAGATCGGTGCCGACACGGTTGGCGGGCATTACCGCCACCAGCTTGCCCTTGTCGTGGACCATCAAAGAATGGTCGTCAAAACGATCCGCGTGATAGTCCATGAACGCGCGGTCGAACAGGAAGGTGCCGTTGGCCGAAGCGGTGACAAAGGCGTTCCAGTTCTCGGCGGCGGCCGAGGTATAACGGGTGACCTCGATCACGACGGGATTGCCGATCTCATTGATTCGATGCCTTTTATTCTCATGGCGCGCCACCCAGTGTTTTCACTCTGATAAGCCAACAATGAAGTTTGGCACAACGGGCAGCTTGCTCAGAGGCCGAAATCTGCTCAATCGAGGGCGCGCAATCGGATCCGGCCCAGCCCATCAGCCACGCACCAGATCCCGAGGGATGAAACCCCGCGCTCAAAGCACAACGGGTTTCCCGTGGGGTGTGCGCCGATAGGCCTCGGCCCAGGCGGTCTTGCGCGCGGTCAAGGTCTCCGCCCCAAAGGGCGCGACCTGTTCCAGCGCCGAAAGCGCGGCCAGATAATAGGTCTCTTCCGTATCCGGCGCCCCCGCCGCCTCCGCCTCCCGCAACGCGGCCCCCAGAGTCTCTGCCCAGGTGGTCGGGTCCAGATGCCCCGCCCGGATCAACGCCTGCGCGCCCGCCAGCACCTGCGCGTGCCAGGGCTCCTTGAAATCATGTCCAAGCGGCGCCAGCGGGTCGTCAGGGGCGTTCAAGATAGGGCTCCCAAAGATCGATACAGACCGTGTCGTCGGGCCCTTCCGCATCGGCCCAAAGATCACCCGCCCGGAATTCCACCGTGTAGAGATGCTCCGCCACATGCAGGCCGCGCGCGCCTTCATCGGCAAAAAGATGGGCCCCGTGATGGGCGGTGATCACCCCCTCCGCACCGCGCGCATAGCCCGGCAGGCGCGAATGGCCCGGACGCAGGCGCGCCTCGGTCCGCACCTGGTCGCCCACCGCAAAACCGGGCGGCGCTTCCACGGGGCGCGAGAAATCCGCCGCCATCCCGCGCTGCATCTCCTCCAGATCATCCTTCGACAGAACCGGCGCAGGTGCCGCCCGCTCAGCCGCATGACCCGCAACACATTCCTCCAGCGTGAACTGCCCCGCATCCACCGCCAAAGCCAGATTGTTCACGTTCCACTTCTGAAAATACGGCACCGACAGATAGACCGACGGCGCCATGGTCTCGATCCCGTGGCGGAACCAGTCAATCGTCACCCCGGGCGCGGAACTGAGCTTCGACAGCGCCCATTGCCGCGCCTCCCAATCCTCCCGGTAATCCGGCGCATCCACCTCGATGGGACCGAAACTCTCCTTGCCGCCAAGATCCTGAGGACCGTCCATCACGCAGGCTCCAGGGACAGATCACGCTGGGTGCCAATCATGCTGTCCCGGGTGATGATCGCCGCCAGTTGCGCCTCCGACCAGCCTTCCGTGCCCCGGGGCCGCTCCGGCACCACCAGATAGCGCAGCTCCGCCGTGCTGTCCCAGACCCGCACCTTCACCGCCTCCGGCAAGGTGACGCCAAATTCCGCCAGAACCGCCCGCGGCTCCTTAACCGCCCGCGCCCGGTAAGCCGCCGAGCGATACCAGATCGGCGACATGCCGAGGACCGAAAACGGGTAACAGGAGCAAAGCGTGCAAACCACGAGGTTATGCACAAAGGCCGTGTTCTGCACCGCCTTCAGATGCTCCGTCGCATGGCCCTCATAGCCGAAATCCTTGATCGCCTGGCCCGCATCTTCCATCAGCCGGGCATAATAGTCTGGATCACACCAGGCCCGCGCGATCACCTGCGCCCCGCGCTTCGGGCCGATCCGCTCGGCATACATTTCGATCCAATTGTCGATACTTTCCTGCGCCACCAGACCCTTTTCCACCAACAGGCTTTCAAGCGCCTTCACCCGCAACGCCGGGTCGGAGGGCAGATGGCTGTGAAGCTCCCGGTGAATCTCACCGATCTTTTTCGTGTCAAAACTGGGCATGGGCCTAGCTGACCGCGCAGCCCCCCCGCTGTCAAGCGGGGCTTTCTTCTGGACATTCGGGCCACGGCGGGCGAGGGCTGGGCCATGAAAGAGGGGTTTCCAATCGCAAGGCCCGGTCAGGTGATCGGGCTGCTGGGCGGGTCATTCGATCCGGCCCATGACGGCCATGCCCATATCACCCGCGAGGCGCTCAAGCGGCTCGGGCTGGATCGGGTCTGGTGGCTTGTCTCACCCGGCAACCCTCTGAAAACAAAAGGCCCCGCCCCGCTGGAAGACCGGCTGGCAAGGGCGCGGGACGTAATGGATGACCCTCGCGTCACCCTCACCGGGCTCGAGGCGCGCCTGGGCACCCGCTACACCCATGAAACCCTCAAACGGCTCCATGCGCTCTATCCCGGCACCCGCTTTGTCTGGCTGATGGGGGCGGACAATCTGGCTGATTTCCACCGCTGGGACAATTGGCGCGGGATCATGGGGCTCTGCCCGGTGGCGGTGCTTGCGCGCCCCGGCCAAAGGATCTCGGCGCGAATGTCGGTGGCGGCCCGGTTCTTTCGCCGCAACCGTCTGCGCGGGCGCGAGGCCATGCGGCTGCGACAGGCCCCCCCGCCCGCCTGGGTGTTCCTGAACGTGCCGCTCAATGACCTCTCCTCCTCCAGCATAAGGGCGCGGGGCGACTGGGCGGCACGCTGACGCAGAGCGGTCACAATCGCGTTTTGCCGTACTGCGGATGGTTGCCACCAGACGCTTGATTTTCCATAAGGCGCCCATGACGCGGATGCTGCCCCTGACCCACCGCCGAACCTTCCTGACCGGAGCGCTCGCAAGCGCCGGCACCATGGCGCTGGGCGATGGGTTATCGGCCGATCATCGGCCCCGTCCGCGACCGGCAAAACCCGTTCCTCTCTCGCCCACCGACCGTCTGATCAAGACCGCAAAGCTTGGGGGCGCCGTGGGATTTGCGGTGATGGACATGGATACGGGCGAGATGCTCGACAGCCGCCTGCCGGGGGAAGCGCTGCCGCCGGCCTCCACGCTGAAGGCGGTGACGGCGCTTTATGCGCTCGACCGGCTTGGGCCGGATCACCGGTTCGGCACCCGGCTTCTGGGCACCGGCCCGGTGGTGAACGGGCGGCTTGAAGGCGATCTGATCCTCGCAGGTGGCGGCGATCCCACGCTTGATACCGACCGAATGGCGGACCTGGCCCGGGCCTTGCGCGAAGAGGCCGAGGTCGAAAGCATCGCCGGGCGCTTTCTTCTGTGGTCGGGAGCCCTGCCCACCGGCAAGCGGATCGGCAGCGACCAGCCCGATCACGTGGCCTATAATCCGAGCTTTGGCGGGCTGAACCTGAATTTCAACCGGGTCCATTTCCAATGGGAGAAATCCCAGGGCGACTACGACATCACCATGCATGCGCGCGGACGCAACTTTTCGCCCGCAACCCAGGTGGCGCAGATGGCGATCATCGACCGCAAATCGCCGGTCTTCGCCTATCGCGATTACGGGCGCCGCGACCAATGGTCGGTGGCGAAATGGGCGCTGGGCAAGGACGGGGCGCGCTGGCTGCCGGTGCGCTATCCCGCGCTCTATTGCGGCGACGTGTTCCGCACGCTCGCCCGCTCGAAGGGGATCCGCCTGCCTGCGGGCGAGGCGATCTCCGCCCTGCCCGAGGCGCAGCCCCTGGTGCAGGTCGAAAGCGATGCCCTGGTGCCCATCGCGCGCGGCATGCTGAAATATTCCACCAATCTGACCGCCGAAACCCTGGGTCTGGCGGCCAGTCAGAAACTGGGCGCGGTCGACGACCTGCCCGCCTCTGGCGCCCGGATGGGCAGCTGGGCGATGGCGAATTTCGGCGTCACCGGCGCCCGGTTCCGCGACCATTCCGGTCTTGGCTACGGCTCCGCGATCTCGGCCCGCGACATGGCGCGCATCCTCGGCGCGCGCGGCGAGTTGGCGCCCCTGCTGAAGCGGGTCAACCTGTCGATCGACAAGGCGCGCCCCGATCTCAAAGGGGTCGAGGTGCGCGCCAAGACCGGCACGCTCAACTTCGTCTCGTCTCTTGCGGGCTATGTCAGCGGAACCCGGGGCCGCAGTCTGGCCTTCGCCATTCTGACCGCCGACACGGCGCGGCGCGATGCGATCCCGCCTGCGGAACGCGAACGCCCGCCGGGGGCCAAATCCTGGTCGCGCCGGTCGCGCCGGCTGCAAAAGGAACTGCTGCGACATTGGGCCACGCGCCTTGGATAGGGCGGGTTTCTGCCTACCTGTCTATCACGCCATCATCTTGCCCGGATTGCTCTGCTAAGCCCGGGGCGGGGCGCGATAAAACAGGGTTGGAACATGAAGAAACTGAACCTCCGCAAGATCCTCCGTCTGGGCCGCTCCGTGGCCGTAGCCAGCGCACTCGTCGCCTCCCTCAGCGCCGCTCAGGCCGGCAACATGACCCATGACCACGGGATCAAAGCTGGTGATCTGCGGATCGAAGGCGCCTTTTCCCGCGCCACCCTGCCCAACCAGCCGGTGGCCGGCGGTTTCATGACCGTGAGCAACACCGGCGCCGACCCCGACCGCCTGATCGGCGGCACGGCAGACTTCGCGGGCCGGGTGGAAATACACGAAATGGCCATGTCCGGCGATGTGATGAAGATGCGCGAATTGGAAGCGGGTCTGGAAATCCCGGCAGGCGCCACGGTGGAGCTGAAACCGGGCGGCTATCACGTGATGTTCATGGATCTGACGCGTGCGCTGGAAGAAGGCCAGGAGATCCGGGTCACGCTGGAATTCGAAAAGGCCGGCAAGGTCGAAGTACCGTTGCAGGTCGGTGCCCGCAACGCCAAGACAATGAAACACAACCACTGAGCCCGGCTCGGACCAGGAGAGGCAGATGTCGAAACTATCCCGTCCCTTGAAATTCGCGATCTTCGGCCTTCTGGCGCTGAACCTGGCGCTGATCGCCTATGTGACCCTGATTGCACCGCGCATGAACGCAAGCGTGCTCGACACTCTGGGGCGGGGCGATTACGCGCTTGAGATGACCGGCGGCGAAACCTTCACCCAGGCCTCGCTCAAAGGCGCGCCGTCTGCGGTCTTCTTCGGCTTCACCCATTGCCCCGATGTCTGCCCCACCACCCTGGGCGAGGTGCTGGCCTGGCAGGAGGATCTGGGGGGTGAAACCCCGTTGCAGGTGTTCTTCGTGACGGTCGATCCCGAGCGCGACACGCTGGAGGTGCTGACCGATTACGTCGGCTGGGTGCCCGGTGTCCGGGCCGCGACGGGCAGTGCCGAAGAGGTGCAGAAGGCGATCCGGGCGTTCAAGATCTTCGCCCAGAAAGTGCCGACCGAGGACGGGTATACGATGGATCACTCGGCCTCTGTCCTGCTGTTCGATGCCGATGGCCGTTTTGTGGAGACGATCAGCTATGGCACCGATCACGAGGTGGCCATGGGGCGGATCCGGGGGCTTTTGGGGGTCTGAACACCCGAAACGGGGATTTTCCTTTTGGATCAAAGGACAGACGGCAGGTTTCGCAGCGAAACCTGTTTAACTTAAGTTATTGTTTGAAAGGTGAATTTTGCCCTGCGCGCGGTGGCGCTGCGTGGAAGGAGGCGCGGCATTTCAAGGGGCTGTGCTGCGCACGGTCGGGTAAGGGTTGGACCCGGTCGGAAAGGGTGCGGGCCGGAGGTGGGGCAATGGTCTTCTAAGACCATTGGAAAATGCTTCGAAGCATATTCGGGGGTGCGTCTGGGGCGCGGAACGAGGCTGAACGCCGCCGCGCCATCTCTGCCGTTCCGACATGCGTACTTTGAAAAGGGCGAAAGCCGAAGGCGGCGCCTCGTGCCAAGGGCGGCGGCCCGTGTCAGAGACTTCAAATCGCCCCTCAGGCCGGGCGCAGGCCCAGGGGTTTGCCGCGCAGGAGCGTGATCAGGGGCGAGCCGGAGAGTTTTGCGTCGGTGTCGCACCAGGCATTGAGGGCGGCGCGGGCGGCGGCCACGTCTTCGGAGGTGGCGCCGATGGAAAAGGCGAGGTTTTCGATGAAGGCGCTGGTGTCCGCATTGGGTTCATGGGCGACGCAGCCGACCATCAGGGCCGCGGCCATCACCCGGCGCCGGGCGAGCGCGCTGTCGAAAGGATCATAGGCGAAAGGGTCGACCGCCTCGGGCGTCATGGTGCTGTAGCGCCGGAAGGCGAGATCGGCCAGTTCGGGCTGCAGCGGGCTGCCGGTGACGATCTGGAAGATATTGGCAATGTCGGATTCCGTGGTCTTGCCCGTGGTCAGCGCGGTCATCGAAATCGCCGCGAGGATCGCCGCATGTTCACCGGCATCGGGCGGAATGCGGCCGAGCGCGATGTCGCGTTCTTCGACCATGAAGATCGCGAGCCCGAGGGCGGCAAAGAGCACGCTGAGCGCAATGAAGGGCATCGGCGTGACCGGATCGGCGCCCATATCGGCCATGGCGCTGTCGGACATTTCGGTCAGGCAGAGGTCGGCCAGCCATTGGGCCGCACCAAGCCCCATGGCGGCATCGCCTGCAAGGGCCAGACAGGTGACGGAAAGCCCGAAGGCGGTGAGTTTGACGGCCTGTCGCATGGGACCCCGAGTGGCTGATGACCGGTTGAAGGCTAGAAACGAAAAGTGACGTTCCTGTGGCAGCGCCTTATTTTGCCCAGTCAGATGCTAATCAATCATAAGCAAAATTGAATTCTGTTGCTGAATCGTCAAGAGACTCATCCGAAATGGGCGGTTTGGTGCCGATCAGAGCCTGCGGTGCCGGGCCCGGGCGCCCGCTTCGATGGCCGCGGCCAGAAGCCGGTCGATGTTCAGCTCGTAGCGCATCTCGGCCAGGAATTCGAGTTCCGCCTCATGGGCTTCGCCATCGGCGGCGGCCACGTCGCAGGCCATGGCATAGGCGGTGTCGAAGAGCCGCTCGGGCAGGTTGGTGCGCATGGTTTCCCACAGAATGTCGAGCCCGTCCTCCTCGGCCAGCAGGTCGAAAACGGTGTTGGAAACTTCTTTCAGCCGCTCGATCTTGTAATCGGAAAAGACCGGGAGGTGATTCACCATCCGTTCGATCGAGACCAGTTGCGAGGTCTGGATCGTGCCATCGGTGGCGGTCACGGTGATCATCACGGCGACGAGGGTGTCTTCGGGGGTGAATTCGCTGGTTTGCAGGGCCACGGGACGGGTTCCTTTGCTGGGGTCGGGTGGAATTTATTGACGCCATGGGCCTGCCGCAATAGGAGAGCCACTCTGTCAAGAAAGGAATATTCTCATGTCTGCACTGCGCGACGCTGCGATGACTGCAAAGGCCTGGCCCTTTGAAGAGGCGCGCCGTCTGCTCAAACGCTATGAGAAGGCTCCGCCCGAGAAGGGCTATGTGCTCTTTGAGACCGGCTATGGGCCGTCGGGTCTGCCCCATATCGGGACCTTCGGCGAGGTGCTGCGCACCACGATGATCCGCCGCGCCTTCGAGGTGGTTTCCGACATTCCGACCAAGCTGATCTGCTTTTCCGACGATCTTGACGGGATGCGCAAAGTGCCCGGCAATGTGCCGAACCGGGAAAAGCTGGAGGAATACCTTCAGATGCCGCTGACCTCGGTGCCCGATCCCTTTGGCACCCATGAGAGTTTTGGCGATCACAACAACGAGATGCTGAAGCGCTTCCTCGATACGTTCGGGTTTGACTATGATTTCTATTCGGCCCGGACTTTCTACAAATCGGGTCAGTTCGACGAGATCCTGCGGCGCTGTGCCGAACGCTATGACGACCTCATGGCGATCATGCTCAAGTCCCTGCGCGAGGAACGGCGCGAGACCTATTCGATCTTCCTGCCGATCCATCCCGAGACCGGCCGCGTGCTTTACGTGCCGATGAAGCATGTGGATGCGAAGGAGGCCACGGTCACCTTCGACGATGACACGGGGCGTGAATGGACCCTGCCGGTCACGGGCGGCAATGTGAAGCTGCAGTGGAAGCCCGATTTCGGCGCGCGCTGGGCCGCCCTCGGCGTCGATTTCGAGATGTATGGCAAGGAACATGCCACCAACGAGAAGATCTATGACGCGATCTGTCGCAAGCTTGGGGCCCAGCCGCCGAACCATTTCTCCTATGAACTGTTCCTTGATGATCAGGGTCAGAAGATTTCCAAATCCTCGGGCAACGGGATCAGCATTGATGAATGGCTGAGCTATGCCGCCACGGAAAGCCTGTCGTACTTCATGTATCAGAAGCCGAAAACTGCCAAGCGGCTGTTCTTTGATGTAATCCCCAAGGCGGTGGATGAATATCACCAACAGTTGCGCGCCTATCCGGATCAGGATCCGAAGGCGCAGGCGGCGAACCCGGTATTCCATATCCACAATGGCGATGTGCCCGAGAGCACCATGGTGGTGCCTTTCGCGATGCTGTTGAACCTGGCGTCGGTGTCGGGGGCCGAGGACAAGGAGGCGCTTTGGGGCTTCATCCGCCGCTATGCGCCCGAGGCCACGCCCGAAACCCATGCCCAGCTTGACGAGGCGGCGGGATTTGCTGTGCGGTATTTCAAGGATTTCGTCGCCCCCGAGCGGGTGTTCCGGGCGCCCAGTGATCTGGAGCGGGCGGCGCTGGAGGATCTGAAGACCCGGCTGGGGGATTGGACCGGCGGGCTTGACGCCGAGGAATTGCAGAGCATGGTCTTTGCGGTTGGCAAGGAGCATGGGTTCGAGCCCCTGCGCGACTGGTTCAAGGCGCTTTACGAGGTTCTGCTGGGGGCGTCCCAGGGGCCGCGTTTCGGCGGGTTCATCGCGCTTTACGGGGTCGATGAGACGGTTGCGCTGATCGAAAAGGGTCTGGCGGGCGAATTGGGGTAGAGCTGTCGGGCTGTGAGCGACCAGGTGAACAGCCTGAGGGGAGGTCACAGTCAGGAGAGACAGAAACGCTGAAACGCGCGGGCCGGGGCTGACGCCACGGCCCGTTTTTTTTGCGTATTTTGAAAAGGGTGAAGGCCAATTGGCCGTCACTTGGCTCTGCTGGTTCTTTTGGCGACGTGGGCTGTGGAGGTCTTGGCGTCGCGGCCGGCGATCAGCACACGGACGCCAAGACGGGGGATCAGAAGATCTCAAAGAGCCCCGCCGCCCCCATGCCGCCGCCAATGCACATGGTGACCACGCCCAGCTTCGCACCGCGCCGCCGACCTTCGATCAAGAGATGGCCGGTCATGCGTGCGCCGGTCATGCCGAACGGGTGACCGATGGAGATCGAGCCGCCATTGACGTTGCAGATCGCCGGATCGATCTCCAGCCGGTCGCGGCAATAAAGCGCCTGCGAGGCGAAAGCCTCGTTCAGCTCCCACAGATCAATGTCCGACACTTTTAGCCCGTGACGCTCCAACAGACGCGGCACGGCGAAGACCGGGCCGATGCCCATCTCGTCAGGCTCACAGCCCGCGACCACGAAACCCTTGAAGGCGCCGAGCGGTTCGACATTTTCGCGGGCCGCGAGATCGCTGTCCATCAGCACCAGCGCGGCGGCGCCGTCGGAAAGCTGCGAGGCATTGCCGGCGGTGACGAAATGCCCTTCGCCGCGCACCGGGGCGAGACCTGCGAGCCCGTCGAGCGTGGTGTTGGGGCGGTTGCAATCGTCCATGGCGAAGGTGACCTCTTTGCGGGTCACCTCG
>JAOXSD010000209.1 GCA_025800205.1 Silicimonas sp.
TCGCTGCCTTCGGGGATCACATCCTCGAACAGGGGGCGGATACCGATCATCGCCTGTGCGGATCGGACCGGAGCCGTCAGGCGGCGTTCGACAGGGCGGCCTGATCCGTCCGTCAGCCGGGCGATAACTTCCGCCTCTAGAGGTTTGCCATTTGTCTCTAACACGGGGATTTCGATGGCAACTGACGCTTGCCCAGAGGCATCTGTCTGCGCATCGCCGAAATAGGTGCTTTTGGTTGAGATCTCGGCGTCGTAGCGGCCGAAGCGATAAGTTTCAAAGCCCGGAACGGCGTCGGCTGGGCGGGCGATGACCTGACCATCAATGCTCAGGTCTGACCCCGGCGCGCCGAACAGATAGCGGGCGTCGATCTGCAAGGGCGGCGTATCGCCGGGGCGCAAAGGCGCGTCCGGCAGGCTGAGGTCAAAGTCGATGCGCTCGGGCAGGAAATCCTCGACCAGCACGGTTTGACGGGCCAGAGCATCGGCTTTGGGGTCGGATTTGATCTCAATCTTCCATGTCCCGCGCGGCACATCCGGTGCGACGGGCAGGCTGAAGACATGGCCACCCGCAACACCGCCATCCGAGACTGCGCGGCGATACTCCACCCCATCGGGGCGATAGAGAATGGCAGTCAGGGGCAAGCCTTCGATGGCCTGAGCCGTGTTGTCGCGCGACAGGGCAGTGATGTGAATGACCTCTCCGGCGCGATAGGCGCCCCGGTCGGTGGTCAGGAACACATCCACGGGACCCGCAGGCGCGCGCCCTTCGACCCCGCGATCCGAC
>JAOXSD010000213.1 GCA_025800205.1 Silicimonas sp.
AACTGCCACCCGCAGAACATCGCCGTCATGCAGACCCGCGCCGAGCCGCTCGGCATCGAAGTCGTGGTCGGCAACCCCGACACGCTCGACCCTGCCGCCGTTTTCGGCGCCATCTTCCAATACCCCGGCACCTATGGCCATGTGCGCGACTTCACGTCGGAGATGGAAAAGCTCCACGAAAACAAAGCACTCGGCATCGTCATCGCCGACCCTCTGGCGCTCACCCTCCTGAAAGAACCCGGTGCGATGGGGGCCGACATCGCCGTCGGCTCGACCCAACGCTTCGGCGTCCCCCTCGGCTTCGGGGGGCCCCACGCCGCCTATATGGCCTGCCGCGACGCCTATAAACGCGCCATGCCCGGCCGCCTTGTCGGCGTCTCCATCGATGCCCGCGGCAACAAGGCCTACCGCCTCAGCTTGCAAACCCGCGAACAACATATCCGCCGGGAAAAAGCCACGTCGAACGTCTGCACCGCCCAGGCGCTCCTGGCGGTCATGGCGTCGTTCTACGCCGTCTTTCACGGGCCCGACGGCCTCAAGGCCATCGCCCAGCGGGTGCACCGCAAGGTCGAACGCCTCGTCCTCGGGCTTGAGGCGGGCGGCTTCAAGATCGAACCCGAAACCTTTTTCGACACGATCACCGTCGAAGTGGGCGCGCTCCAGGGCGTGATCCTCGAGGCAGGCCGCCGCGAACGGATCAACTTCCGCAAGGTGGGCGAGACGAAAATCGGCCTCTCGCTTGATGAAACCACAAGGCCCGAAACCCTCGAACGCGCCTGGCGCGCCTTCGGCCTCGATTTCAAGCACACGGATTTCCAGGCCGACTTCAGCCATCTGCCGGAAGGTCTCATCCGCCGCTCCGCCTATCTCACCCATCCCGTCTTCCACATGAACCGGGCCGAAACCGAGATGATGCGCTACATGCGCCGCCTCGCCGACCGCGACCTCGCTCTTGACCGCGCCATGATCCCGCTCGGCTCCTGCACCATGAAGCTCAATGCGGCCGTGGAGATGATGCCCGTCACCTGGCCCGAATTCTCGAACATCCACCCCTTTGCGCCGGCCGATCAGGTGCAGGGCTACACCAACCTGATCGAGGACCTGAACGCGCGCCTCTGTCAGGTCAC
Organism: Silicimonas sp.; assembly: GCA_025800205.1. Taxonomy (GTDB): domain Bacteria; phylum Pseudomonadota; class Alphaproteobacteria; order Rhodobacterales; family Rhodobacteraceae; genus CALKXV01. Next base: position 1,128 of record JAOXSD010000213.1, read on the forward strand.
CGGCTATGACGCCATGTCCATGCAGCCAAATTCAGGTGCCCAGGGCGAATATGCGGGCCTTCTGACGATCATGGCCTATCACAAGTCGCGCGGCGACGATGACCGCGACATCTGCTTGATCCCGATCAACGCCCATGGCACCAACCCGGCCTCGGCCCAGATGTGCGGCATGAAGGTTGTCGTCACCAAATGCACCGACAACGGCGACATCGACATCGAGGATTTCCGCGCCAAAGCCGAAGCCGCCGGCGACCGGCTCGCCGCCTGCATGATCACCTATCCCTCGACCCATGGCGTGTTCGAGGAAACCGTGCGCGAAGTCTCCGAGATCACCCACCAGCACGGCGGTCAGGTCTATATCGACGGGGCGAACCTCAACGCCATGGTCGGCCTCGCCAAACCGGGTGAGATCGGCGGTGACGTCAGCCACCTCAACCTGCACAAGACCTTCTGCATCCCCCATGGCGGCGGCGGCCCCGGCATGGGCCCGATTGGCGTGCGCGCCCATCTGGCCCCCTTCCTGCCCGGCCACCCCGAAACCGGCGGCCGCACCGGTCCGGTCTCGGCGGCGCCCTATGGCTCCCCCGGCATTTTGGTGATCCCCTACGCCTATCTCCTGCTGATGGGCGGCGAGGGGCTGACCCAGGCCACCCGGGTGGCGATCCTCAACGCGAACTACATCGCAAAGCGGCTCGAAGGCCATTACGACGTCTTGTTCAAAGGCGGCAAAGAACGGGTCGCCCATGAATGTATCCTCGACACCCGACCTTTCACCGACAGCGCGGGCGTGACCGTCGATGACATCGCCAAACGCCTGATCGACAACGGCTTTCACGCGCCAACCATGTCCTGGCCGGTGGCGGGCACCTTGATGGTCGAACCCACCGAAAGCGAAACCAAGGCCGAGCTTGACCGCTTCTGCAACGCGATGATCGCCATCCGCGAGGAAATCCGCGCCATTGAAGAGGGCAGGGCAGACGCTGAAAACAACCCGCTCAAACACGCCCCTCACACGGTCGAGGATCTGGTCGGCGACTGGGACCGTCCCTATTCCCGCGAAGACGGCTGCTACCCCGCAGGCGCTTTCCGGGTCGACAAATACTGGCCGCCGGTCAACCGCGTCGACAACGCCTGGGGCGACCGCCACCTGGTCTGCACCTGCCCGCCCTTGGAGGAATATCAGGAGGCGGCGGAGTAAGCCCGTCCGAGGGCTTTCACCCTTTCCGAAATACGCAGAACGGGTCGGGGCGTCAGCCCCGGCCCGCCGCCCGGCCACAAAGTCTTGACACTTTGGCCCATTCCACCGAAAAACACGCCCGATGGGGCCGTAGCTCAGTTGGGAGAGCGCGTCGTTCGCAATGACGAGGTCGTCGGTTCGATCCCGATCGGCTCCACCACCCTCCTTCCGATCCTCATGGCTCGGTCAGCCGTTGGCGCCAAGCAAAAACGCCCGCGCGAGGCGGGCGTTTCCTGTCTCTTGTCTGATCCGGTCAGGCGGCGGCGCGGCTGATCAGCACTTCACCCACCTGGCGCTGGGCGTCGCTTTCATCGTCGCCATTCACAGCCGCCACTTCGCGGGTCAGGCGCTCAAGGGCGGCTTCATAAAGCTGACGTTCCGAATAGCTCTGTTCGCGCTGGTCGTCGGCCCGGTGCAGGTCGCGGACCACCTCGGCAATGGCAATGAGATCGCCCGAATTGATCTTTTGCTCATATTCCTGCGCACGACGCGACCACATGGCCTTTTTCACCCGGGCCTTGCCCTTCAGCGTGGTCATCGCCTTCGACACAATGTCAGGCGACGACAGGGTGCGCATTCCCACTTCGGCCGCCTTGTTGGTCGGCACCCGCAGGGTCATTTTGTCCTTTTCAAAGGAGATCACGAAAAGTTCCAGTGTCATCCCGGCAATTTCTTGCTCTTCGATAGACACGATCTGGCCAACGCCATGGGCCGGATAGACCACGAAATCATTTGGCCGGAATTCCATCTTCTTGGGTTTGCTCATGCAGCTTTCCTTGTTCACCCTGTCATAAGGCCACAAAAACACGCCGGGCGCACCGGATGCTTCCCGCCGTTGTGGTCGTGTCGCCTACAGGGCCGCCCTCTCAGCGGGCCAATCCTCGTCTATGTGACGTATGTGTAACACAAAATTCGCCTGATTCCAAGGCAGGCGAGTGGGGCTGCCCCGGTTCGCGTCGAAATTCAATGACCAATGGCCGGAAAACCCCCGCGCTCACGCGGCAAAATCGCGCAACACCTGACCCCCATTGGTGTCGGTCCGCGCCCCGTTGAACATGGACAATTTGCCATTCACCAGCACATGGGCAATCCCGGAGGCATAGCGGCGGGGGTGTTTTGCGGTGGCATTGCTGGCGATATTGGCCTTGTCGAAGACGCAGATGTCGGCGGCATAGCCCGGTTTCAGCGCCCCGCGTCCCTTCAGCCCCAGCCGTTTCGCAGGCACCGAGGTGATCCGCGAGATTCCATCCGCAAGGCTCAGCACCTGCCGGTCGCGCACGTAGAATTGCAGGAACCGCGCCGCCCAGCCATAGCCCGAAAGCGAGCCGATATGGTCCTTCAGCACCCCGTCATTGGCGATGGCAACCGTGTCGGAAATCACCGCGCATTCCGGCTGTTCAAGGCAAAGATCCACGTCCGAGTTGCGGAAGCTTTTCGACGACCACATGCAGGACATCAGGTTGTCGCCTTCCTCCAGCAGAATATCCAGCACCGCATCATAGGGATGGGTGTTCCGCATCCGCCCGATCTCGGCAAAATCGGCGCCGACGATGTCCTTGTTGACGGTCGCGTTCAAGAGCACGATGTCGTCCCATTTCTCGGCCTTGACGATCAGCCACATGGGTTGCGGGTTGGCCTTGATGCGGGCGCGGTCTTCCGGGTTCGCCAGCCGCTTCATCACCGCCTCGACACCGCCCGCCTGCGCCCATTTCGGCAGGATCGCCGCCATCAGCGTGTGGTTCCAGTCGTGTGGGATCACGTCGAAGGCGATATCCACGTCATGACGGCGGGCCAGATCGATCATTTCCAGCGTGTGGTTCATCGCATAATCCGGCGCGCCGAACTTGGGTTGGATATGGCTGATTTGAAGCCGGGCACCCGCCTGCCGCGCGGTGGCGATGGCCTCGGCAAAACCCAGATCGTAATGGGTGTCGCGGTTGCGCACATGGGTGGCGTAGAGCCGTCCGCGCGAGGCGGCCACTTCGCACATGGGCACCAGATGTTCCGGCGCGGCGAGAATGCCGGGGAAATATTCGAGGCCGGAGGAAAAGCC
>JAOXSD010000221.1 GCA_025800205.1 Silicimonas sp.
TTCGCGCGCCAGTTCCGTAAGCAGATCGCGGGCCTTCGCCAAGGAAGGCTTCAACAAAGCGCCGTCTTCGGCGCCAAGGATCACATTCTCCAGAACGGTGAAATTCTCGACCAGTTTGAAATGCTGGAACACCATGCCGATGCCTGCGGCAATGGCGGCCTGGCTGTCGGGGATCTCGGTCTTTTGGCCGCTGATAAAGATCTCGCCCTTATCGGCCTTGTAGAACCCATAAAGGATCGACATCAGCGTGGATTTGCCCGCGCCATTTTCGCCGATGATGCCGTGGATCGTGCCGGGCATGACCCGGATGGCGATATCCTTGTTGGCCTGAACCGGGCCGAAGGCCTTGGAAATGCCCTTGAGTTCGATGGCAGGGGCGACCGAAGCCGCCCCGCCTGACGTCATGTCGTCTTGCATCAGAAGTCCAGCACCGGGCAGCTGTCGTTCTCGTAGTAAGCCACCACGTTCAGGTTGCCCGCGACGATCTCGGCTTTGGCCGCATCCACCGCCGCTTTCATCTCGTCGGTGACGAGCGCGGCGTTGTTGTCGTCGAGCGCATAGCCGACGCCGTCATTGTCGAGACCCATGGTGGTCACGCCCGGCTCGAACCCGTCGACGCCCTTGGAAAAGACGTCAAAGACGGCATTGTCCACGCGCTTGAGCATCGAGGTCAGAACCTTGCCCGGGTGCAGGTGGTTCTGGTTGCTGTCCACGCCGATGGACAGGATGTCGGCATCGGCCGCGGCCTGCAGGACGCCCACGCCGGTGCCGCCGGCAGCCGCGTAGACCACGTCAGCGCCCTGGCTGATCTGCGCCTTGGTCAGCTCGCCGCCCTTCACCGGGTCGTTCCACGCGGCCGGCGTGGTGCCGGTCATGTTGGCGACCACGTTGATCTCGGGGTTCACCGCTTTCGCACCCTGAGCATAGCCGCAGGCGAAGTGACGAATGAGCGGCACATCCATGCCGCCGATGAAACCGACGGTGCCCGATTCGGAGGCCATGGCGGCCATCATGCCGACAAGGTAGCTGCCCTCATGTTCGGCAAAGGTGATCTGGCGCAGGTTCGGAATGTCGAGCCAGCCCACATCGATGATGGCGAATTTGGTGTCCGGGTACTTGGGTGCGACCTCTTCGACCGTGGCGGCGTTCTGGAAGCCCAGCACGACGATCGGGTTGAAGCCCTGTTCGGCGAGCCGGGTGGCAAACTGCACCCGCTGCGCTTCGGCGGTGACTTCCACTTCGCGATAGGTGCCGCCGGTTTCCTCGACCCAGCGGGTCGCGCCGTTATAGGCCGCTTCGTTGAAGCTCTTGTCGAACTTGCCGCCCAGGTCGTACATCAGCGCCGGCTCAGCCAGTGCCGCGGTGGTGCTGAGGGCAAGAACGGCAGCGCCGCCCAGCATCTTGTGCAGGAATGTCATCAGAAATTCTCCCAGTTGCATGTCTTGCGGGGGGCGCCGGTCTGTGCGGCGCGCGCCCCGTGATGGACGGATTAGGCCGGAGCGGCGCGGGAGGGTCAAGCGGAACCTGCCCGATTCGCAGCGGTTTCGGGAGTTTTCAGTGGGTTGCCAGGGTCTTGCCCATGAGAAGGGCATCTTCGCGGATGTTATCGCGGGCGTAATAGCCCCGGCGCCGTCCGGTCTCGGTCCAGCCCGCGCCGAGATAAAGCGCAATGGCCGGGGCGTTGCTCTCCGCCACCTCCAGAAAGCCGGTCACGGCCCCCCGGGTTCCGGCTTCTTTTTCAAAGGCTTCCAATGTCGCGCGCCCAATTCCCCTCCGCTGCGCCGCCGGATCGGTGACCAGCGTCAGAAGTTCCGCCTCATCCAGAGTGACGCGTCCGAGGGCAAAGGCCGGGGCAGTTGCGTATTTCTGAAAGGGGGGCGGGGGCAGGGCGAGAAAGGTTCCGGGCGTGACGAGCAGGTCTTCGAAATCCTTCGCGTCCCAGGCGCCATGTTTCATCGCGGCGCGGTGGAGCGCGGCCAGCGCGTCCGGCGTCATGACAGAATCGGCACCGGCGGGTCACGGCGCGGGGCGGCATCGGCGGGGCGGATGTAAAGCGGCGCCGGGCGCGGCGGGCTGTCCAGATAGCGCGTTGCCGCAAGGCGGGCGATGGCGGGCGCAAGCGGGGCCGGGGGTGTCAGCGCGCCGCCCATCGCGTCGATGCCGACAGCGCGCGGCGCGGTCAGCGCGATGTCGCCGGGAAGTCCCATGGAGGGCGCGCTGTCATCGTCGTCGAAACGTTGCGCATAGACCGCGCCCTTGGGGGCGGGCAGGGCCGACAGCACCGGGCGGTCGATCCCGAACACCTGTGCCTCCAACCCCGAGACGCCGACCGCCGGAATGCCGAGCGACAGCGCCAGACCGCGCGCCGCCGAGACCGAGATCCGGATGCCGGTGAAATTGCCCGGACCGATGCCGACGCCAAGCGCATCCAGATCCGACCAGCCCTTGCCGCCTTTTGTCAGAACCTCCTCGAGAAGCGGAAACAGCCGTTCCGCCTGTCCGCGCGCCATGTCTTCATGGGCCTCGGCCAGGATTCTGTCGCCGTCAAGCAAAGCGGCCGCGCAATGCGCGGCCAATGTGTCAAAGGCGAGGATGGTCGTCTCAGGCGGCAACCGGGCGCACCTCGACCACTTCGGGGATATAATGGCGCAAGAGGTTCTCGATGCCCATCTTCAGGGTCAGGGTCGAGGAGGGGCAGCCGGCGCAGGCGCCCTGCATGTGCAGATAGACCACGCCGCGATCAAAGCCGTGAAACACGATATCGCCGCCATCCTGGGCCACTGCCGGGCGCACGCGCGTATCGAGCAATTCCTTGATCTGCTCGACAATCTCGCCGTCTTCGCCGGTGTGTTCCGCATGACCGCTCGCGGCCGCCTCGCCTTCCATCACCGCCGCACCGGACTGGAAATGCTCCATGATCGCGCCCAGGATCGGTGCTTTCAGCACGTCCCACTGGATTTCGTCGGTCTTGGTCACGGTAATGAAATCCGCGCCCAGAAACACGCCCGAGACGCCCATGATCCCGAACAGCCGCAGCGCCAGCGGCGATTTGTCCGCCGCGTCGGGGGTCGGGAAATCAGCGGTGCCTGCGCCCAGGACATCGCGTCCGGGCAGGAATTTCAACGTCGCTGGGTTCGGGGTCTCTTCGGTCTGGATGAACATGTCGCGCCTCCGGTTTGCGCCTTATCATATGCGCCCTCGGGGCGCCTCTGTCAACAGTTTGGAATGATTCTAAGGTGGGTCTAGGAGATCGCCTCAAGCTTCTCTTTCGACATCTCGCCGGGCACGATGGTCAGCGGCACCGGCAGGGCGCCGAAATTGCGCGAAAGGGCCGTGACAATCGGCCCCGGCCCGCCCTTTTCGGCGCTCGCCCCCAGCACCAGCACACCGATTTCACCGTCTTCCTCGATCTGGGCGAGAATCTCCGGCACCGGCTCGCCTTCGCGGATCACCAGATCGGGCTCGATCCCCTTGCGGTCGCGCATCCACTTGGCAAAGACCTCGTAATGCACCTCGATCCGCTCGCGCTCCTCGGCGCGCATGATCTCGCCGACGCCAATCCAGTGATTGAACTCCTCGGGCGGGATGACCGCCAGCACCTGCACCCCCGCACCGGTGTTCGCCGCGCGCATGGCCGCAAAGCGGATCGCGTTCAGACATTCGCGGCTGTCATCGAGGATGACGAGAAACTTGCGCATGGGCGGACCTCTTTTCGCGCCATTTTGAAGGTCTTAGGGCGCGGTGTCCATGACCTGCGGCAGAATGCGCTGCCCGGCGCCCTGGGCCTCGGCCCGGCGGAGCGCCAGCACCGCGGCCGCATAATCCCCCAGCGCGATGCCGCGAAAGGCGAAGGCGGCGGGCGCGGGGGGCGCCGCAAACCGGCCCATCACCAGATCGGTCAGATCGCCCGCAATCTGTTCCGCAGGCGCCACCGGCCGTTCGGCGGCGCGCTCCTGCTCCATGTCATCGGTGATGATCGTCTTGAAATGGCTCAGGCTTGCGTCGTGCCAGGGAATGCCCAGATCGGTGATCGCGGCAAAGGCCCGTGGTTTCATCAGCGTCGCATCAAGGAAGGGTTCGATCGTGTAGTCGAGCGTGACCGAGGTGACCACGATATCGCTTTCGCGCAGCACTTCTTCGGGTGTGGCGGCCTGCGCTTCCATGCCCTCGGCCTCACCGGCGGCGATCAGGGCGTTGCGGTTTTTCTCACCACGCCCGAAGGCCAGAAGCCGGGTCAGGGGAAAGATCGCGCGAAAGGCGGTCAGGTGGCTCAGCGCCTGCACGCCGCAGCCGACAAAGCCGATGGTGGCAGAGGCCGGATCGGCAAGCCTGCGGGCCGCCACGGCCGAAAGCGCAGCCGTGCGATGGGCGGTGATCCAGTTGGCGCCGATCACCGCGCGCAAAAGGCCGGTTTCCGCATCGAGCGCCAGGATCGCCCCGTTGATCGCGGGCAGATTGCGGGCGGGATTGTCGGGGCAGACGCTGACGGTCTTGAGGATCGTCAGCCCCTCGTCGCCCACCGCCAGCGTCGACATCATGTAGCGCCCGCCACCGGGCAAGAGGGCCGATTTCGGTGTCACATGCAGCCGCCCTTCGGCCTTGGCGATCAGGGCGGCCTCAATGGCATCGGCCAGTTCGGACGGCGGGATGCCGAGCCGTTCGAGGGCGGCGTCGGAGAGGTGCAGGTAATCCTCGGTCAGATGCATGGGGTCTCCTAGTCTTTGGCGTATCGTGGGCGGGGGCGGCGGCTTTGTCCAGCAAGCGCGCGGCGGATCAGCCAGAGGATGAGGGTCAGAAGCTGTGCGGCCAGGGCGGCCAGCAGGGTGAGTGCCAGAAGCGCGGCTTCGGTCAACCGCTGCGCCACCCGCATCACCCGCGATTTCCCGAGAACAGCAAAGGTGCCCCGGGTCTCCGCGCCCGCTGTTTCCGCCACCCGGGCAATCCGCGTCAACTCCGGCGCGCTGTCGGCCAGCCGCAACATCGCCAGCGCCTCGCCCGGCGGCAGGGCGTCCGCGATCCGGCCCATGTCGCCTGCGAGGGCCGTGAGTTTCGCGGCGCGTGCAGCGTCGATCAGGTCGGACAGGGGGGCTGCGCCGCGCGCCACGTCCCCCGCCCGGTCGAGCCGCAGGGCGGAACTGGCGAGCGTGGTGATCTCGCCCATCAGCCGCGCCGAGATGGCGCCGGTTTTGCGCGCCACCCGCAGTGTGGTGGCGCCCAATTTCACCGTCGCGGATGACCCGCCCGAGACGAGAATGGCGAGCGTGGCCGACAGCCCGACCACGCCAAGCGCCAGATCGACCCGGTCGATCTCGCTGCCCGCAAGATAGTCGGTGAGTGCGCGCGTGATCGCCTTCACATCGCCCACCGGCGTCAGTTCCAGCGGCAGGTTGCAGGTGGCAACACGGGTCAGGTCGCGGCAATCTTCGGCGCTGATCGCGCAGGCGAGACAGGCGGACCAGCCCTCGGCCTTTTCTTCGGCCCGCAGAACCGTCGCGCGCATTTCGACCGACACCGCCACGCCGCGCCCGTCGGCCAGACGCAGGAGGGCCGAAGCTTCGTCGACTTCGCCCGCGTCAAGCGCCTCATTGATGCGGGCGGCGATCAATTCGGGGGACATCTCCCGCCGCAAGGCCCGATCAAGCGCGACCGAAAGCTCCGCCTCGGTCCGGTCGCGATAGGGCGCAGCAAAGGGCGATCCGGCCAGCACCACCCCGTTGGCCACAAGGGTTCCCGCTGTGACCAGGCCCAACCCCGTGCGGAGCGCGCCCCGGATCACGGGCGCTCGGACGCCGCCCAGTCCCAGTACATCTCGCGCAACCGGGCACTCACCGGGCCGGGTTGATAGGCGGTGCCATCGAACTCCACGACGGGCGTGATCTTGTTCATGTTGCCGGTCATGAAGACCTCGTCGGCAGCGCGGAAATCCTCGAAACTCAGCACCGTCTCATGGGCGGTGATCCCGCCCTCGGCCAGATGCTTCAGATGCCGCGCCCGGGTGATGCCTGCCAGAAACGTGCCATTCGGCACCGGCGTGAACACCTCGCCATCGCGGACCATGAAGATGTTCGCCGTCGCCGTTTCGGCCACATTGCCCATGGCATCGGCCACCAACGCGTTCGCATAGCCTTTCGCGCGGGCTTCGGTCAGCATGCGCGCGTTGTTGGGATAGAGACAGCCCGCTTTTGCGTTCGCCACGGCACTTTCCAGCACCGGACGTCGGAACTGCGTGGTGGTCAGCCGCACCGTGGCATCCGCAGGTGCCAGCGGAAATTCCTCCAGACAGATCGCGAACCCGGTGCTGTCGGCCTGCGGCACAATCGCGGTCGCGTCCCCATTGATCCCCCAATACATCGGCCGGATATAGACGGCGGCGTCCCAGTCGAACTGCCGCAAACCGTCCCAG
>JAOXSD010000269.1 GCA_025800205.1 Silicimonas sp.
ATCGCATGGCCGCCCATGGTCGCCCCATGGGTTTCGTTGAAGGCGCCGCGATAGGATTTGGCAAGTCCGGTGCGGGCTGTCGAAACGATGACAGCTTGTTTCATATGGGGTCTCCTCGCAGGGTCTGGCGGCCATTGGGCCATGATGCAGCTTCCCTTCTGACAGGGAATTGCGCCGACCGCACGTCCAGCCTTCAAGAATGGAGGCTGAACATGTCTCGTGGCTGACCCGGGATTGTGGCGAACGGGGTGCGGCGCCTGTGTGGAGGTGCAGAAGCCCGGCATCGGCAGGGTCCATGATTGCCGCGCTCGTTTTGTGAGGCCCAGGGGATGGTTTGGTCAATCGCCTGCGCGGGCGCGCCTCTCCCGAGCATCACCGGTGCCGAATGACACGGGCGACGGATGCAAGGCGCGGATCACGCGCCTTCCGCCCGAAGGCATGGTGCGTCAGATCAGCGGGTTACGGTTTGTGGAAATAGATGGCACCGCCTGCGGGGGATTCGACCGTGAGATCCACCCATGGGTTTTCCTCGATGAAGGCATTGACCGCCAAGCGGCAGCCTTCGAAGGACGTGTAGTCGTCGATCTGCACCCATCCGCCACTGGCGAGCCGGGGCACGAATGTCTCGAGAACCAGCTTTGTCGGCTCGAAGAAGTCACAGTCGATATGGAGGAAGGCGATCTGCTCGATCTTCGAGACCGGCAAAGTGTCTTCGAACCATCCTTTGTAGACCTCGATGTTCTCCATCCGGGCGCCGAACTTCTTCAGGACACGCCGGACGCGCGCCGGGCTGCCGACGATGTCGCCCTCCCATTTGAGCGCGCCATCGCCGTCTTCCGCCGTCGCCTCGGGCATTCCGGCCCAGGCATCGAAAAGCGCGATCTTCCGGTCGGAATTGCGGGCGGCATAGGCCAGCAGGGCCGCAGTGCCGCCGTCGAGCACGCCGCATTCCACAAAATGCCCCGGCACGCCGTCCCGGACCAGCGCTGTCGCTTTCTCGAGGATCGAATCCTGGCGGCGCTGCGAGGATTGCGTGTACCGATATGTCACGTTGAAGGGCGGCTCCGATCTGTAGCCTTCGGAGGTGAGCCGTTTTCGGAGACCGCGGGCAAGAGGGTGCAGCTTTTTGGGCAGCATTCGTCTGAACAGCGGATAGGATTGTTTTGGTGCGTCTCCGGCGACGGGGTCGTTAAAATAATCCGTCATACACCCCCCCAAGGGTTCAAGTCTGCAATTGGAGCGCCGCAAACGGAATCACTGAAAAACGCGCGACACCACCCCCGGGATTCAGCTTATGCGGCGCCCAGAAAAATTCAACAAAACAATAGGTTGTATTTAATCGGATTTTGCAACCTGGAGAATATTTCCGCCAGCGATGGGGAGATTTATGCAATGAATTCAGGCGTCGCGACGGGGACATATTCGATCGCGCCACAGTTATTTGTGTTGCGAATCTTCTACTTCCGAGCCTGCTTTTTGCCCCTCTGCCGGTCGCCGCGCGTCCGGAAGAGGGTGCCGGGTCATCGCCGGATCGGGCATTGGGCGCCATCCGGATCGCCGCATCCGGAAGAACCGTGCTTCCCGGCGGGGTCTCTCCGGCGCAACGTCTTGCAGAGCGCGCGGAGGAATGGCATGGCTGGGTCATGGGACCGCGCCGTGACAGTTTGAGCCGAAGGATGCGTGCTGCGCTGATCTCGGCATTGCTCCTGCCCTATCTGGTGCTGCAGTCGATCTCTGCCGGTGTGATGCCGGTGGCGGGGCCGGATGGTCTGTCGCTGATGATCTGCACCGGCGACGCGGTGGTGGATCGGGCGCTCCCGACGGATGAGGCGCCCGCGCCCCATGAGACCGGCGAGGCCTGTCCCTGGGCGGTGGCCCATGTGGCGGCGGTGCTGGACGCGGCTCCGGATCTTGCCTGGCAGGACGTCCCGGCGCGCCGGGTCACGCGGCTCTCTCTCTCCGAATTTTCCCTGCCCGAAGGGCCCCGGCCCAACCCGCCTGCACGGGCGCCCCCTTCCCTGACCTGATCGCGATCTTTCCACATTCACATCCCGTTTCGGCTGACCGGAACGGCCCCTTTCGACCGGCCTGCCCCGTTGGGCGGCCAGATCAGGACCAACAGATGAAACATGTACTTTTGGCAGCCGCCGCGCTGTCGCTCACCGCTTTCGCCGCCGATGCCCATGCCACGCTTGAAGAAAAGAGCGCGGTGATCGGCAAGACCACCAAGCTCACCCTGCGGGTGCCCCATGGCTGCAAGGGCGAGGCGACCCATACGGTGCGCATCGAGATCCCCGAGGGATTTTATGCGGTCAAGCCGATGCCCAAGGCGGGCTGGACCCTGGAGACCGAGACCGGCGCCTATGAAACGTCCTACATCAACCACGGGCGCACCATGACCGAAGGGGTGCGCGCGGTGATCTGGTCGGGCGGCGATCTGCAGAACGATTGGTATGACGAGTTTGTCATTCGCGGCGCGGTGGGGCCGAATATGGACGCCGGAGGCATGCTCTACTTCCCCGCCGTGCAGACCTGCGCCACTGGCACGGCGGACTGGACCGACACCAGCGGATCGCGCGAGGTGCCGAACCCTGCCCCCAAGCTGAAGCTGGTGGCAGGTGACGCGGGCCATGGTCATGGCAGCCATGGCGGGATGGATCACAAGGCGAGCCTGGTCACCGCAGGTGCGCTGGAGATCACCGGCGGGTTCAGCCGCGAGACCCTGCCGAACCAGCCGGCCGGCGGTGGCTTCATGACCGTGACCAACACCGGCACCGAAGATGACCAGCTGGTTGCCGCGACCTCCCCCGCCTCGGCCCGGGTCGAGATCCACGAGATGAAAATGGATGGCGACGTGATGCGGATGCGGGAACTGGCGGGCGGTCTGCCGATCCCGGCGGGCGAAACCGTCATGCTGAAGCCCGGCGGCTATCACCTGATGTTCATGGGTCTGACCGACGGTTTCACCGAAGGCGAGATGATCGATGTGATGCTGACCTTCGAGCGTGCCGGTGATGTGGCGGTCAAGCTGAAGGTCGGTCCGCGCAACGCCAAGGGCCACGGCCACATGAAACACGGCAATTGAGCCGACCCCCGGGCCGATCCTGAAAGGGGTCGGCCCGCCCCCCTTGCGCGGATCGCCCCGGGCTTGATAGCCACGGGGTTACGGCCTCCCGCCCCTTTCGGGCCCAACCCGAGACCCGCCATGCGCCCCTATCGCCTTGCCCAGACCCTTTTCGACGCGACCCTTGGCCGGTTGCCCGCCTACCGGGCCTATTCCGGGGATCTGAACATTCTTGGCGACAGCCGCGCGCTTGTGGCGCGGCTTTTGGCGGAAGAACGGGCGGCACGCCCCGCTCCCAGCCTTCTCGATGCAGGTGCCCGCCGGGGGGAGTTGCGGGATCTGGCGCCGGGCTTTGCGTATCAGGGGATCGACCTCTCCCCCGAGGCGCCCGACATCATCCGCGCCGACATCTGCGCCTGCCCGGACATCGCCTCAGACCAATTCGATGTGACCCTGTCCTGTGATCTGCTGGAACATGTGCGCCAGCCTTTTTCCGCGGCCTCCGAGCTGCTGCGGGTCAACAGACCGGGCGGGCTGCTGATCCACCGGACGCTCTTTGCCTATCGCTATCATCCTTTCCCGGCGGATTACTGGCGCTTCAGTGCCGAGGGGCTTGAGCGGCTGTTTCTCGATGCAGGCGATGTGGAGACCGTGCTCAAGGGCTATGACATCCGCGCCCGGCGCCGGGATGCCCGTGGCCATCCGAACTGGCGCAAGACGCGCGGGGATCGGCCGCCGATCGATTATCTGGGCGGCTGGCGGGAGAATTGGCGGGTGCTTTGGGTCGGCCGGAAACGCGGGACGGACCGGGGGCCATGAGCGACGGGGCCTGCGTGCGGTTCTATCTTGACGCCCATCTCAAGGCGCGGGCCGCGCGCGGTGATCACGGGTTTCTCCGGGTGTTGTGTGCCGTGCTGGAGGGGCATGGGTTCGAGCCCCGGTTTCACGATGACAGCGCGGCGGAGATCCTCAGATCCCGGACGCGCCCGGGGTTCTCGGTGTTTTCGATGGTCGAGCCCACCACGCCGCGCGGGCTGACCTTTCGGCGCAACCATGTGGTGCCCTACTGGGCGCTGGAGCAGACCGCGAGACGTTGGGACTGGCCGGTGGCGCGGGCGCCGTTCCGGGCGGACACCATCGACCCGGAGCGGGCGCGGCGTTTTGCCGAGAGGCTGCGGGCGAAGCATTTCGGGGCAGCCACGGAAGCGGTGCGTCGGGAGGGGTTTGTCTATGTGCCGCTGCAGGGCAAGCTGCTGGCGCAGAGATCGTTTCAATCGTGCAGCCCGGTGGAGATGCTTGAAGAGGTGCTGGCCTGTGACCCCGCCCGACCGGTGATCGCGACGTTGCACCCGAAGGAGCGTTACGGCGCCAGGGAGCGGGATGCGCTTGCCGCCCTCGCCCGGGCCCATCCACGGCTGAACGTGGTGCAGCGCGACATGGTGCCCCTGCTGCAGGGTTGCGATTATGTGGTCACGCAGACCTCCTCGGTGGCGTTTTTCGCGCTGTTTTTTCGCAAGCCCGCCGCCCTTTTCGGCCGTGCAGAGTTTCACCATGTGATGGCCGATGCCCATGGGCTGGGCGCGCGCGAGGCGCTGCGCCAGCTTCGCGAGGCCGCGCCCGCCTATGACCGCTACCTGTGGTGGTTTCTCGACGCGATGTCGATCGCCCCGCAGGCGGCGGAGGCCGGGGGCCGGATCCGCGCGGTGCTGCGGCGCGCGCGCTGGCTGACCTGACCGCGCTCAGCCCGCCCGGTGATGGGCCCGGCCCCAGCGGAAGAAGGCCCAGTAGAACACCGGCGCGGCCACCAGGGTCAGGATCGAGGCAAAGGCCAGACCGCCCATGATCGTCACCGCCATGGACTGGAAGAAGGCATCCCAGATCAGCGGGATCATTCCGAGGATCGTGGTCGCCGCCGCGAGGACAACGGGCCGCAGACGGGAGGTCGAGGCCTCCACGATCGAGTCAAAGAGCGGCTGGGTCGGGTTTTCCGCCCGCACGATGTCGATTTCCTCCACCAGCACGATGCCGTTCTTGATCAGCATGCCCGAGAGCGACAGGAGCCCCAGAAGAGCGGTGAAGGTGAAGGGCAGCCCGCTGCCGAGCAACCCGAGGCTGACCCCGTTCACCGACATCGGCACCAGAAGCCAGATGATCAGCGGCTGGCGCAGGGCGTTGAAGAGCAGCACCGAGATCAGCACCATGATCAGCAGGCTGAGCGGCAATTGCCGCCCCAGGCTGGCCTGGGCATCGCGCGAGCTTTCGAACTCGCCGCCCCATTCCATCTTGTAGCCCGCCGGCAGCGGCATCTCGTTGATCGCGGCATTGACCTGCGACTGGACCTGCGCCGCCGTCAGCCCCTTGGTGATGTCGGCGCCCACGGTGATGGTGAAGACCCGGTCGCGGCGCATCATCAGGGTGTTCTGGCTTTCAAAGCGCATCCCGTCGGTCACCTGCACGAAGGGCAGCAGCGCCTGGGCGCTTTGGGAATAGACCAGGTGATCGGACAGGGTCATTTCCGCCTCCGGATCGGCGCGCACGATGATCGGGATCTGCCGCTCGCCTTCGCGGTAGATGCCCGCAGGCACGCCTTCGGTGGCAAAGCGCATGGTCTCGGTGATGTTGTCGCGGGTGATGCCGGCCGCCTGGGCGCGGTCGGTGGCGTAGATCGGGCGCAGCACCTGTTCCATCTCGCGCCAGTTCACCCGGGGGGCGACGATGTCGGGCGAGGCCGCGATCAGGCGGGCCATCGCCTCATCGGCGAGATCGCGCAGCACCTTCGGATCGGGGCCAGAGAACCGGGCCTGGATCGGATCGCCGCCGCCGGGGCCGAAGGCGAGGCGCTTGGCGCGAAACTCGCCCTGGGGCAGATTCCGGGCGGCGAAGGCTTCCATCTCGGCGATCAGCGGTGCGATTTCCTCGATGGTCTCGGTGCGCACGATCACATGGCCATAGGAGGGGTTCGGGTCTTCGGCCTGATAGGTCAGCATGAAGCGCGCCGCGCCCTGCCCCACGAAACTGGTGGCGGAGACCACGTCTTCCTGGTCCGCCAGCCAGCTTTCCAGCACCTGGAGGTCGCGCGAGGTCTCGTGGATCGAGGCGCCCTGGGCGAGCTTGTAATGGACGAAGAACAGGGGCGTGTTGCTGTCGGGGAAGAACTGCTGCTTGATCTGGCCGAACATCGCGAGACAGACCACGGTGACCGCCACCAGAGCCGCGATCATCAGCCACCAGAGCCGCAGCGCGAGACGCAGGAAGGCGCCATAGGCGCGGAACAGGATCCCGCCATAGGCATCCGCCGACCCTTCGTGCCCCTGTTTGAAACAGTAGTGGCCGAGAAGCGGGGTCACGGTCAGTGCGAGGATCCATGACAGCAGGAGGGAAATCGCGATCACCGCGAAAAGCGAGAACAGGAATTCGCCGGTCGCATCGGGCGAAAGACCGATGCCTGCAAAGGCCATGATGCCGATCACGGTGGCGCCCAGAAGCGGGATCTGGGTCTTGCCCGCCGCCTCGTCCGCGGCTGCGCGCGAGGTCTTGCCGCGGAGCATCGAGATCTGCATGCCCTCGGCCACCACGATGGCATTGTCGACCAGCATCCCCATGGCGATGATCAGCGCGCCAAGCGAAATCCGCTCCATCTCGATCGAGAAGATCGCCATGAAAAAGAGCGTGCCCACCACGGTCAGAAGCAGGGTCGTGCCGACCACGATGGCGGCCCGCCAGCCCATGAAAAGCGCCAGCACCGCGACCACGATGGAGACCGACATGGCGAGGTTGACGAGGAAATCGTTGGAGGCCTCTTCCACCACCAGATGCTGCTGATAGATCGGCTGCAATTCGACCCCGAGCGGGATCAGCGGCGCCAGATCGGCCAGTTTCGCATCGACCCGGTGGCCCACATCGACGATGTTTTCGTCCGATTGCCCGGCCACGCCGACGGTGAAGGCCTCGACCCCGTTGTGGCGCACGATCAGCGACGGGTTGGCTTCCCGGCCGCGATAGACTTCGGCGAAATCGAAAAGGTTCAGCACCTCGCCACCGACACCGACGGTGAGGCCCGCGATGTCCTGCACCGTGTCGTCGCCCTCGGGGCCCTGGATCAGCGTGCGCCCTTCGGTGCTTTGCAGCGAGCCGCCATCGACCACCGAATTGGCCCCGGCAATGGCGCCCTGAATGGCGGTGGGCGGGACGTTCTGGTTGCTGCTGACCACCAGGTTCGGCTCCACATAGATCGCCTCGTCGGGCACGCCGCCAAGGGTGACATCGGCCACGCCTTCAACGGTCAGAAGTTCGCGGCGCAGGAAGGTGGAGAGGTCGTAAAGTTCGGCATCGGAATAGCCCGGTGCTGTGACCGCATAATAGATGCCGAAAACATCGCCGAAGCCGTCATTGACGAAGGGCCGCCGGGCGCCATCGGGCAGACGCGCAGCGCCGACGCGGTTGCGCAGCTTGGTCCAGATTTCGGGAAGCTCGGTGCCGTCGAACTCGTCCTTCATCTCCACTTCGATCCAGGAGAGGCCGGGCTGGTTCATCGACTCGACCTTTTTCACCTCCGCCATCTTCTGGATTTCGGATTCGATCGGTTCCGAGACCTCGCGCGCCACCTGGGTGGCGTCGGCGCCGGGGTATTCGGTGACGACGACGGCGACCTTGATGGTGAAGGCCGGGTCTTCGAGACGGCCCAGAGAGAAGAAGCCCCAGATGCCGCCCAGGAAACAGCCCAAGATCAGGAGCCAAGTCAGGATCGGGCGTTGGATCGAACCGCGCGCGATGGTCATCGCCCCGGCCTCAGTTCGAGAAGCCGGTGAAGCGGCGCACCGTCTCACCTTCGTTGAGATAGCCCGCCCCCGAGGCGACGATCTCCTGACCGGGTTCGACGCCGGAGGTGATCACGAGCTTGCCTTCCGCATCGGGTTCCACCGTCACCGGCACCGCGCGCACTGTGCCTTCGTCGGCGCCGGCGGGTTCGAAGATCATGACCCGGGGGCTGCCGTCATTGGCCGGTGCGATGGCCGCATTGGGCACCACCAGCGCCGTGGCGCCCACCTCGACCGTGGCATAGACGGTGACCGAGGAGCCGGGCAGGATCACCAGCCCTTCGGGTGGCGCAAGGCCGAGGCTGATCTGGAAGGTCTGGCCGATGGTGGAGGTTTCGGCCTTAAATTCCCGGATTGAAAGGGGAAATCTTTCCTCGCTTGCCGGAAACTCGGCCAGAAGGGTCAGGTTCGGATCGCTGCCTGCGCGCTGGAACAGCACTTCGGGCACGTCGATTTCGACCCGCAATTCGCTCATGTCATGGAGCCGCGCGATCGGCGTGCCGGCCGCGATGGTGGAGAAATTGGCGGCGAAGCGCGAGGCGACCAGAGCATCAAAGGGCGCGTGCAACTCCGCGTTGCGCAAGGATCTTTCCGCATCGCGCACGGCGATTTCCGCCAGTTGCACCTGGGTTTCCGCATCATCCACCGTGACCTGGCTGACCGTGCCGCCTTGGAGTTTCTGCAACCGGTCAAGCGTGCGGTCCGCCTGGTCCTTTTGCACCCGCGCCTGATCCAGGGCCAGTTCGAACGGTTCGAGATCGAGCCGGGCGATCAACGCATCCCGGGTCAGCCTTTCGCCTTCAACAAGCGGCAGCTCAACGATCTGTCCGCCCACCTGGAAGGCCAGATCGACGGTTTCGCGGGCGGCCACGGAGCCGAAGAATTGCCGGGTGACCGAGGCCGAGCTTTCCGCCACCTCGAGCAGTTTCACAAGGCGCGGCGCCTCCTGGGCGGGGGCGGCAAGCGGCAGGGCGCAAAGCGCGAGGCTGGCGATAAGGCGTTTCATGGGGGCTCCTGTCTGGTCGGAACAAGGCGTGGATGATGTAAATCCCGCCCATTCTAGGCAGGCGCGCCCCCGGGTGCGACTGGTAATTTGTGCAACAGCGCACAGATGACGTGATGAAAATCGCGCGTTACCCGGCGTCGGTCTTCACGAAATCGTAAAAATGGGCGGCTGTGGTACCGAAAACCGCGCCATGAACCGCCTCGGGCAGCAAGGTTTCATAGGCGGTGACCAGGCGGGCGTAATCCGAATAGAGCGAATCCACCGGGAAGTTCGAGCCGAACATCAGCCGGTCGGGGCCGAATTGCGCAAGACAGGTGTCGACGATCGGGCGGATGCTTTCGGTGCTCCAGTGATGATCGAACATGCCGAGCCCCGAGAGCTTGCAGGTCACCTGCGGCAGGGTGCTGAGCGCCTGGAGATCCTTCGCCCATTGGCGCAGACCCGGGGCGCTGCGGTCATGGGGCGATCCGGCGTGGCAAAGGGCGACGCGCGCGTCGGGAGCGGCGCGCAGCAGTTCGGCCATGGGGGCGTAGAGCGCGGGGATCAGTTGCAGATCGAAGCTCAACCCGCGCCGCCACACCTCGCGCAGCCCGTCGAGAAACCGGGGATTTTCAAGAAGCGCATTGGTGCCGGTCACCGCGTCTTCGCCAGGGGCGCGCCCGACGATTTGGCGGACGCCGCGCAGGCTGGGCAGCGCCTGAAGCTGATCGAGCTGGTCGTCGCGATCCTCGGCCGTGAGATCGCAGAAGGCCACTTGGCGCAGCGGCCAATCCGGATTCGCATCGGCCACGATTTGGACCCAGCGGGCTTCGGCCAGCGGATCTTCCGCGCCGACCTGGATGTGAACAGAGCCCCGGAACCTATTGGCATCACGCCGAAACTCCTCGATCAGGTAGTCACGCTGGATGGGCGCCGGATTGCCGAAAAACCGGGGCGCGCCCGTCTCCATCAACCACGGATAATGCACCGCGTTCAGATCCCACAGATGGTGGTGGCTGTCGATCCGCATCACCAGTCTCCCTTCAAGGCGTCGACCCCCTGCATGTTCCAGAAATGCAGAAGGTCGATGAAAATCCAGTTCTCCGCCAGCTTGTCGCCTGCCCGCCGATAGATGTCGATCACGCGGAATTCGCAGGGCGCGTCGGTGGCGGCGCGGCCCATGAAAGGTCCGGTGAGCCGGGCGGTGAAATTCGGCCAGCCGAAGAACCCGCCGTAATGGCCTTCGGCCAGTCGTGCGATGTGGCCGGTGCTGCTGCGCTCGCTGAAGGCGGCACGAAAGGGGCCGGAATGCTGTTTGGCGTAGCGTTCGATCGTGTAGCTTGCGCCGATGCCTTCGGGCCCCCACCAGAGCATGTCATCGTGCCATGTGCGCGCCAGTTCTTCTTCCAGCGGCAGGCCCAGGGACCAGGTGCCCAGATCGCCGATCATCCAGTTGATCGCGGCCAGGGTCGCCTGCCCTTCGGCTGCAGGTTGGGGGCCGGTCAGGAGGCCGTCATGGGTCCGGGGCCCGGGCTGGACGAGGAACTGCGCGGTCTGCGGGCCGAAAAGCGGCTGGCCGGCCTGGCGCGCCAGATGGGGGATGTCGAAATACATCGCGGTTTCGGTGATCACGCCGCCTGCGATGCGGTAGAAGGCGCAATAGCGCAGCATCGCGATCCTGCCATGGGGTTTGAGCCCCAGCCAAGGCGCATCGAAGAGCCCCATCAGATGGCCCATGGAGACCACCCAGCGGCTTTCGAATCCGTCGATTTCATTGGCGCCGGCAAAGAAGATATCCTCGCGCCGCTGACAGGCGGTGAGCGCGCTGCGAAGCGGCTGCCAGAAGCGCTCGGCCACCGCCCCCGCCCCGGTGATCAGACCGAAAGGATGGAAGCCGCGCCAGAGCATGTCCGGAGCGCAAAACTCCGCCATCACCTCCGGCAGCGCCCCGGCTGCTGCGCTGTCCAGACGTGAATGAAACGCCCGAACCAATTGTTTTTCCGCCTGAAAATCGCCCATCTCTGCCCCGGCTTCCCTTTCGTCAAAAAAATCTTGCGCGGAATCGCCGCCCATGTCTACACTCATTGCAAACGTATGCAAAATGCGTCGGGGAGAGACGATTGGCTGAAATCCAACTCAAGGGCGTGTCGAAACGCTGGGGGTCTTTCGTGGGGGTCGAGAATTTCGACCTGACGATTCCCGACCGTGAATTTCTGGTGCTGCTCGGCCCCTCGGGCTGCGGCAAGACCACCACCATGCGGATGATCGCGGGGCTGGAAGACCCCAGCGATGGCGAGATCATGATCGACGGCCGGCGGGTCAATGATCTGGAGCCCAAGGACCGCGACGTGGCGATGGTTTTTCAGAGCTACGCGCTTTATCCGAACATGAATGTCTATGAGAACATCCGCTTTCCCCTGCGGGTGCGCGGCATCGACAGCGCCACCCACAAGGACAAGGTGATGCGCGCCTCGGCCATGGTCGAGCTGGACGATTTCCTGCATCGCAAGCCTGCGGAATTGTCGGGGGGGCAGCGCCAGCGGGTGGCGCTGGCGCGCGCCATCGTGCGCGAGCCCAATGTGTTCCTGATGGATGAGCCGCTGTCTAACCTCGATGCGAAGCTGCGGGTCTCGACCCGGGCGCAGATCAAGAACCTGAGCCATGAGCTGGCGGTGACGACGATCTATGTGACCCATGACCAGATCGAGGCGATGACGCTGGCCGACCGGGTGGTGGTGATGGAAAAGGGCGTGGTCCAGCAGGTGGGCAGCCCGACCGAGATCTATGACCGCCCCGCCAACACCTTCGTGGCGGGTTTCATTGGCAATCCGGCGATGAACCTGATGCAGGGCGAAATGTCGGGCGGGACGTTCCGCACCGATCAGACCGAGATCACCGGGCTGGATGCGCCCGATGGCAAGATCACCCTGGGATTCCGCGCCGAGGATGCGGAAGTGTCTTCCGAGGGCGGCCAGATCACCGGGCCGATCTATACGCTTGAGCTTCTGGGCGATGCCACCATGGTCAGCCTGCGGATCGGCGGCGCGCTGGTGAGCGCGCGCACCGACAAGAGTTTCAGGGCCGAGATCGGCGAGAGCGTTTCGATCCGCATTCCCACAAGCCATTGCCACCTCTTCGATGCAGCGACGGGGGCAAGGATCGGGGCGTAACCCCGGCCAAACCCGGAACAGCCGGGCCAATCGATGCGCGATTGCAAGGCGCATCCAGACGACGACAAACAGGGAGAGACATATGTTTCTAAGAAGTATCGCGACCGCCAGCACCCTGGCCCTTTGCGCCGCCTCTGGCGCCCAGGCCTGTGAAATCGGCGCGCGCGTCTCGATCGTGGGCAATGAATTCCCCGCGATCCAGACCGTGGGGGCCACAGCCCAGGAATGCTCCGGGGCGGAGGTGAGTTCCAACCTGACCGCCGATCACCAGAAGATCAATCTGGCGGGCATGCAGGGCAATCCGGCGGAATACACCACGGCGATCATCGCCAATTCCTCGATCGTGGCGCTGATGAACGAGGATGTGATCCGCCCGCTCGATGATCTGGTGGCAAAGCATGGCGACGGGCTGCAGAAAAACCAGCTGATCACCATCGGCGGCAAGGTGATGGCGGTGGCCTTCATGGCCAATGCCCAGCATCTGACCTATCGCGCCGATGTGCTGGCCGATCTCGGGATCGAGCCGCCCAAGACCTATGAGGACATGCTGGCCGCGGCCCAGATGATCCGCGAAAAGGGTGTGATGGAGCATCCGGTGGGCGGCGCTTATGCGGCGGGCTGGAACCTCGCGCAGGAATTCAACAACATGTTCCTGGGCTATGGCGGGGCGCATTTCAAACCGGGCAGCGCCGAGCCGAGCGTGAATTCGGACGCCGGCATCAAGGCGCTTGAGATGATGAAGTCGCTTTCGGCCTATATGAACCCCGATTTCCTGACCCATGACAGCAACGCCACCTCCGCCGAATGGAAGGCGGGCAATGTGGCGCTGATGAACATGTGGGGCAGCCGGGTCGGTCGTCTGAAGGACACGTCGGACGGCGCCTTGCCGGAAGTGGCCGAGAACACCGCCATTGCCGGTCCGATGACCGTGGGCGGCGGCGCGACACCGGCGTCGACGCTCTGGTGGGACGGCTGGACCGTGGCCAAGAACATCTCGGATGCAGAGGCCGAGGCGACCTTCCTTGCCATGAAGAACGGCATTTCGCCTGCGATCCTGGACAAGGAAGGCGTGGCGGAACAGGCGGTCTGGCTGATTGACGGCTACCAGCCCACCGAAGCCGCGACCGGCGTGTTCGATGCGGCCAATTCCGGCACCATCCCCTATCCGATGCTGCCCTACATGGGTCTGATGCATACGGCGCTCGGCAATGAGCTGGCCGATTTCATGCAAGGCAAGGAAAGCGCGGAACAGGCGCTGAAGGATGTGGAAGCGGCCTATATCGCTGCGGCCAAGGAAAAAGGCTTCCTCTGATGCAACCCGGGCGGGGGCCCGCATGTGGCCCCTGCCCCATCACCTGATCCAGGCTTCCGATGAAACACCGCACCTTTTTCTGGTTCTTCCTGCCGACCGGCCTTGCGATGCTCCTGTTCATCGCCATGCCCATCGTGTCGGTGGTCATCCAGTCGCTGTTCGCCCCCCATGAGGCGGTGATCGTGACGGTGGAGAATTGCGGCCCCTTCGGCTGCAAGGAAGAGACCAGCATCGACCAAGAGGCGACCCGGGCCTTGCGCGAAAGCGCGCCGGTGGGCCGTTTCGTGGGGCTGGATGTCTATCTGGACCGGGGCCATCTGGCGGTGGCGGAAGTGGGCGAGGCCTGGCGCATGGCGGCCGATTGGGGCGATTTCTTCGACCGGCTGGGCAACCTGCCCTTTTATCGCGCCATGGCCTTCACCCTGACGTTTACCTTCACGGTGACGCCGATGCTGATCGTCCTTGGGCTGATGATCGCGCTCGCGGTGAATTCCATGCACCGGGTCTTCAAGGGCCCGCTGATTTTCTTTTCTCTTCTGCCGATGATCGTGAACCCGCTGATCGGGTCGCTGATCCTCTTTTGGATGATCGACAGCCGTGGCATTCTGGGCTCGCTGATCCAGTATCTGGCCAGCGATCCGGGCCTGTCGCTCAAGGCCTCCACCGGGCTGACCTGGATCATGCTGATCGTCTACGGGGTCTGGCATTCCGCGCCCTTTGCCTTTGTGGTCTTCTATGCCGGGCTGCAGACCCTGCCTCAGGACCAACTGGAGGCCGCGCAGATCGATGGCGCCAGCCGCTGGCAGCAGGTGCGTTTCGTGGTGATCCCCCATCTGATGCCGCTGGTGACCTTCGTCGCCCTGATCCAGTTGATGGACAATTTCCGCGTGCTGGAACCGATCGTCGGCTTCAACGCTTCGGCCCATGCGCAATCCCTGTCCTGGATCATCCTCAATGATCTCGGCGGCGAGACCCGGCAATTGTCCGCAGCCTCGGCCACTTCGGTGCTGACCATCATCGGCGTGGCGATCCTGATGTCGCCGGTGCTGGTGCGCACCTGGCGCGATTTCAAAGGAAAGACCTGATGGCGTCCAAGGCACAACAAGCGCCCCTGGGGCTGCGACTGGCCACCACCGGATTTATCGTGATCTGGTTCATTCTGGCGGCGTTTCCGTTTTTCTGGACCCTGTGGGGCAGTTTCAAGGTCGAGTTGGATTTCTTCTCGATCAACGACTGGACCAATGCGCTGACCGGGCCGCGCACCGAGGCGACCTATGGCCGCCCCTTCACCGGTGCGGGCTATGACGGCGCCTGGGTGCAGGAGGAATTCTGGCGCAACGCAATCAACACGCTCA
This sequence comes from Silicimonas sp., assembly GCA_025800205.1. Lineage (GTDB taxonomy): Bacteria > Pseudomonadota > Alphaproteobacteria > Rhodobacterales > Rhodobacteraceae > CALKXV01. Next base: position 14,704 of record JAOXSD010000269.1, read on the forward strand.
TCGTCTGTTTCTTCGTGGTCTGCACATCGCTCACCATCGGGACGCTGGGCGGCTATGCGCTGTCGCGCTCCGGGTTCCGCTACACGTTCTGGCTGTTGATCGCAGCACTGATCTTCCGCGCCATGCCGCCGGTGACCCTTGTGTCGGGCTATTTGCTGCCGTTCTTTGAATGGAACCTCTGGGGCAAGCTGCCAACCACGATCATCGTGCTGGTGGCGATCAACCAACCCTTCACCCTGTGGATGCTGCACAGCTTTTTCCAGAACATTCCCAAAGAGTTGGACGAAAGTGCCAAGGTGGATGGCTGCACCCAGTTCCAGGCGTTTCGCCATGTGATCGTGCCGGTGATGTGGCCCGGCGTGATCACCACCGGGCTGTTCAGCTTCCTGCTGGCCTATAACGATTACGCAGTGACCACCCTGCTTCTGTCGGAGACCAACCGCACCATGGTGCCCGCCATCGCGGCCTTCCTGGGCACCACCCAGACCGAAGGCAATGTGATGTTCGCCGTCGCCGCCGTGGTCTCGGCCACAGCCCCCTTGTTCGTGCTGGTCATGGTGTTCCAGCGCCAGATCGTCAGCGGCCTGACCGCCGGGGCGGTCAAGGGATGAGCCCGACCGCAGAGTTTTGCCCCTTGAACAAAGAAGCGGGTACGCCCGCCGCCAAAGGATGCCCAAGATGACAGTGACCCATCTGAAACGCTCGAAACCGGCCGAGGAAATCGCCGAGGATGACGCCAAGACCCGCGCCGTGGTGGAGACCACGCTGAAGGATATCGAAACCCGGGGCGATGCTGCGGTGCGCGATCTGAGCCAGAAATTCGACGGCTATGCGCCCGAGAGCTTCCGCCTCAGCGCCTCGGAGATCGAGGCCGCCATGCAGAAGGTTTCGACCCGGGATATGGAGGATATCCAGTTCGCCCAGGATCAGATCCGCCGTTTTGCCGAGGAGCAGCGCGCCTCGATGCAGGATATCGAGGTGGAGACCCGCCCCGGCGTGGTGCTGGGTCATCGCAATATCCCGGTGCAATCGGTGGGCTGCTATGTGCCCGGCGGCAAGTTCCCCATGGTCGCCAGCGCCCATATGTCGGTGCTGACCGCCCAGGTGGCAGGCGTGCCGCGGATCATCGCCTCGGCACCGCCGGTCGAAGGCGCACCGCATCCGGCGATCGTGGCCGCGATGCAGATGGGCGGCGCCCATGAGATCTATGTGATGGGCGGCATTCAGGCGGTGGGTGCGATGGCGCTTGGCACCGAGACGATTGATCCGGTGCATATGCTGGTGGGCCCCGGCAATGCCTTTGTCGCCGAGGCCAAGCGCCAGCTTTATGGCCGGGTGGGGATTGATCTTTTTGCCGGGCCGACCGAGACCATGGTGATTGCCGACGAAACGGTGGATGCGGAGCTTTGTGCCACCGATCTTCTGGGTCAGGCGGAGCATGGCTACAATTCGCCCGCCTGCCTGATCACCAATTCGCGCAAGCTGGCCGAGGCGACCCTGGCCGAGATCGACCGGCTGCTTGAGATCCTGCCCACCGCCGAGACCGCCCGGACCTCGTGGAACGACTATGGCGATGTGGTGCTGTGCGAGACCTATGACGAGATGCTGCAGGTGGCCAATGACATGGCCTATGAACATGTGCAGGTGATGACTGACCGGGATGATTGGTTTCTGGAACAGATGCATTCCTATGGCGCGCTGTTCCTTGGCCCCCGCACCAATGTGGCCAATGGCGACAAGGTGATCGGCACCAACCACACGCTGCCCACCAAGAAGGCCGGGCGCTATACCGGCGGGCTTTGGGTCGGCAAGTTCCTGAAGACCCATTCCTATCAGAAGATCACCACCAATGAGGCCGCCGCCGAGATCGGCGCCTATGGATCGCGGCTGTGCATGCTGGAGGGTTTCGTGGGCCATGCGGAGCAATGCAACATCCGGGTGCGCCGCTATGGTGGGCGCAACGTGCCCTATGGGGCGGCGGCGGAGTGACCGGGGATGAGTGATCGGATCAAGGCGCCGTTTGAGCCGCTGCGCGCCGCCCTTGCCACCTATGAGCCCGGCCCCATAGCGGCCGCACTGGAGGCGCTGTTTCACGAGGAGGCCGTGCTCCATCTCTGTCACCCGTTCGGGGATCAGCGCGGGGCGCGGGGCTATCTTGAGACCTGCCTGGCCCCCCTGCATGCCGCCCTGCCCGATCTGGAGCGGCGCGAGATGATCTGGATGGCGGGCACCACCCCTGAGGGGCAGGATTGGGCCGCCTCCATGGGCAGCTACATGGGCACCCATCTGGCGCCGTTCCTGGGCATCCCGCCCACCGGTCATCTGGCCCATATGCGCTATCACGAGTACTTCCGCCTCGACGACGGGCGGGTCACCGAGATGCAGATGATCTGGGATATTCCCGAACTGATGGTGCAGTCGAAAGCCTGGCCGATGGCGCCGCAACTGGGGCAGTTTCTCAACACCCCGGGGCCGATGCCGCAGGACGGGCTTCGGGTGTCGGGCGATGGCCATGGGGCGCTGGGGATTGTCACCGACATGCTGACGGATCTCTGTCGCCATCCCGCGGAAGGCGGCCCGGAGGTGATGCGGCTTGAGCGGTACTGGCATCCGCGCGCCAATTGGTATGGTCCCACCGGCATCGGCACCGGGCGCGGGATCATGGGATTTCGTCACTGGCACCAGATCCCCTTCCTGCGCGCCATGCCCGACCGCAAGCTCGACGCCATGGGCGATCTGATGTCGCACTGGCTGGCCGAGGGCGATTATGTGGCCGAGACCGGCTGGCCCAACATGCGGCTGACGATCACCGATGACGGCTGGATGGGGATTGCGCCCGCCGGTCAGGAGGTGCTGCTGCGCTCGCTGGATTTCTGGCGTGTTGAGGCGGGACTGATCCGGGAGAATTGGGTGCTGGTCGATCTGCTGGATCTCTATGCGCAGATCGGTGTTGATGTGCTGGGCCGGATGGCGGAGTTCAACAAGGCGAGACCCGGCGGCGCGATCACCCTGCCCGGGGCGCTTTGATGGAGATCCCCGTTTTGCAGAGACGCGGCACGCCCCTACCGCAGGGGCCCGGCGGATGAACAAGATCACCTCCGCCCAGGTCGCCCAGCGCGCCGGCGTCAGCCAATCGGCGGTCAGCCGGGTGTTCACCCCGGGCGCCTCCGCCTCGAAGGCCACCGCCGCCAAGGTGCGCAAGGCGGCGCAGGAATTGGGCTACCGGCCCAATTCGCTCGCCCGCGCCATGGTGTCGGGCAAGAGCCGGATGATCGGGCTGGTGGTGGCCTATCTGGAGAACCAGTTCTATCCGACCGCCCTTGAGGCGCTGTCGAATGCGCTGCAGGCGCGCGGCTATCAGCTGCTGGTCTTCACCGCGCCCAATTCCACCGAAGGGATTGATCAGGTGGTCGAGGATCTGATGGCCTATCAGGTGGACGGGATCATTGCCGCCTCGGTGTCGATCACCTCCGATCTGGCGGGGCGCGCGCGCGCGGCGGGCATTCCGGTGCTGCTCTTCAACCGGGGTCAGGCGGGCGACGGGTTGTCCAATGTCACCTCGGCCAACCGCAAGGGTGCGGAACTTGCCACGCGGTTTCTGATCGAGGGCGGGCACCGGCGCATCGCCCATATCGCGGGCTGGCAGGGATCGAGCACCGGGCGCGACCGGCAGGCGGGGTTTCTGGCGGCGATGGAGGATGCGGGTCTGGCGCCTTTCGCGCTGGTCGACGGGATGTATGACCGCGCCACCGCCATGGGTTCCGCCCGCGATCTCGTCCGCAGCAGCCCCCGCCCCGATGCGATCTTTGTCGGCAATGACCACATGGCCTTCGGGGTGATCGACGCCCTGCGCGGCGAAGGGCTGGTGCCCGGACGCGACATTTCCGTCGTCGGCTATGACGACGTACCGCTGGCGGCCTGGGAGGCCTATGATCTGACCACGATCCGCCAGCCCCTGAACCGCATGGTCGAGGCCACGGTGGAGATCCTCACCGCCCAGATCGACGCGGGCGACACCGCCCATCAAACCATTGAAATCGAAGGCGAGCTGATCCTGCGCGGCTCCGCCCGCCTGCCTGACGGAGACCCAGAATGAAAGGCTTCTCGAACCGGTTCCGCGACTTTCCCGATTACATCATCCAGATCACCAAGGAGATCTGGGAGGATCGCGGCGTCGCCACCCTGAACCATTATTACGCCGAGGATATCCCGGTGCGCACGCCGATGGGGGTCGAGCAGGGCAATCAGCCGGTGATCGTCTCGACACTGGCGACGCTGGCGGAGTTTCCCGACCGCGAATTGCTGGCCGAGGATGTGATCTATTCGGACGATCCCGAGCACGGGCTTTTGTCTTCGCACCGGATCATCACCCGGGCCACCCACAGCCACGACGGCCAGTTCGGCCCGGCCAGCGGCAAGAGCTTCACCGTCCGGGTGATCGCCGATTGCGCGGCGAAGGAAGACACGATCTATGACGAATGGCTGGTGCGCGACTACGGCGGCATTGTCCGGCAATTGGGGATGGAACCGCGCGCCTTTGCGGCCCGGTTGATTGAGGCCGAGGGCGGGGCCGCCGCCGCCGCCCATCCTTTCACCCCCGAGATGGATATCGAAGGGGCGTACAAGGGGCGTGGCAATGACAATGAATGGGGCGCGAAATACGCCGGGATGCTGACCCGGATCATGGAGGGCGACGCGGCCCTCATTCTGACCGAGTATGACCGCGCGGCGATCGGCGAATATCCCGGGGCCCGAACCGCGGTGGGCCGTGACCGGATGAGCGAATTCTGGGTCGGCCTGCGCGCCGCCTTCCCTAATGCGACCTTCACCCTTCATCACCAGATCGGCATGGAGGCCGACATGCTGCCGCCCCGGGCCGCGATCCGCTGGTCGCTTGACGGTCTGCATGAAGGCTGGGGCGCCTTTGGCCGCCCCACCGGCGCGCGGGTCCATGTGATGGGCATGAGCCATGCGGAATTCGGCCCCTGGGGGCTGCGCCGCGAATGCACGCTTTACGATGAAATCGCCATCTGGAAGCAGATCCTGCTGCACACGGGCTGAGCGGAAAAGCCTTCAGAAGGCTTTTCGCAAATCTCTTCTGAAGAGATTTGGCCCTCAAACGAAAGAAAGAAGATGACAGACCTTTCAGACCGGATTGTTCGCTACGGCGAGTTGAAACCCTGCCGCACCGCCTTCATCGACGCCCATACGCCGGGTTCGGACCAGAAGGAAAACTTCACCATCATCGGCGGCGGCGTGTCGGAAAGCGCCGATCAGCATGTGCATATCAAGCTGCCCCACGGGTTCAATATCGGGGCCGCAGGCCAACCGCCGAAATGCCGCAACTCGCTTCACACCCATCGCACGGCGGAGGTGTTCTTTGTGCTGTCGGGCCGCTGGCGGTTCTTCTGGGGCCGCTGGGGCGATGCCGGTGAGGTGGTGCTGGAGCCGGGCGACATTTTCAACATCCCCACGGGCGTGTTCCGCGGCTTCGAGAATATCGGCGAGGATTACGGGATGATCATGGCGATCCTGGGCGGTGACGATGCCGGCGGTGGCGTGATCTGGGCGCCCCAGGTGATCGAGGATGCCGCCGATCATGGGCTGGTGCTGGCGGAAACCGGCAAGCTTTATGACACCAAGAAGGGGGAGCGCCTGCCGGAGGGGGTCGCGCCGATGCCGAAACTGACCGAGGCGGAAGCCGATGCTTACGGCGAGCCGAGCACGGCGGAGGTCATCCCGGGCTATGTGCGCCGCTATTGGGACATGGTGGCCCTGGCCGACAAGACCCCGTGCCAGGTGATCGGTGAGACCGCGATCATCCGCGACCGGCCCGGGTTTGAAGTGTCGATGATCACCCGCGCCTCGGCCCCTGCCGACGCCCAGAGCCACAGCCACCCGGCGGTGCTGATGCCGGTGAAGGGCCATTGGCGGGTCAGTTGGGCGGGCGGCGAGACCACGCTGGCGCCGGGGGATACGATGTCGGTGCCCGAAGGGCTGGCCTATGGGCTTGCCCCCTCCATGAGTGGTGAGGCCGCGCTCTATCATGTGCTGGGCACCGACGATTCGGCGGGGCCGACCTGGACGGAGTGACAGAGCCACGATGCGTTTCAGCCGCCTCTTCGATTTTGGCGCCGCCGCCGGTCTGAGCCTTGCCCTGGCACCCGGTGCCCTGGCGCAGGATTGGCAGGTGCGCAGCTCTGTCGAACGTGGCTGGTCCATCGGCACGGTGTCGCACCCGTCGGACGCGCTTTGGCTGCAATGCGCCGCGTTCGATCCGAATGCGCCCGGGGCTGATCCGTTTTATGGCGAGGGGATCAACACGACGCCCTACGGGCTGACCATCGGGGTCGCTGACAAGCTGGCGGCGCGCTATTGGGACGGTGCGGGAGAGCCCGCGCTGGACGGTGTCACGCTGCAGGTGCTGGGCGGGCTTTATCCCCTGCCCAAGCTTTATCTCAATGAGCTGTCGTCAAGCGATTGGGAAAGTGTCGTGAGCCTGGGCAGCCAGGTGGTTCTGGCCTTTGCCCAGGGGGAGAACATGGTGCTGCGCGGACCGGACCGGGGGCCGATGACCCGGCTGCCCGGTGCGGGCATCACCGATGCGCTGGCCGAGGTGATCCGGTTTTGCGATGCCGCCTGGCAGGGTCTGGGCGCGCCTTTGCCGCCGTCGGTCGAGGATCTGGTCGGCGCGGTGCGCGCCGCCCGGCCCGCGCCGCAACGGCCCGCAGAGCTTGCCTCGGCCCCGTCCCTGCCGTTGCCGCAGACCATTCCGCCGGTGATCCAGAGCTATCTGAGCCGGAAATGCGAGGGCGGCTGGCGGATCGGTGCGGCGGAGAATTTTTCCGGCAGCGATATCGACGGCGACGGTCAGGTGGACATTCTGGCCAATTGGGCCGGGATCACCTGCGAGGGGACGCAGCGTGGTCTTGCGTTCTGCGGTGCCGCCAATTGCCAGATCGATCTGTTCCTTTCGACCCGTGGCTATGCCAACCCCGAGGAACTGCTGGGCAGCAACGCCCGGTTCGTGACGGACAACAGGGGCCGGGTTGCTATCCTGCGTGCGGGCACAGCCTCCCTCTGCCCCGACACATCCTGTGACAAGCCGCTCTATTGGAACGGCGCCTCCCTGCAATAAGAGAAAGGCACAACATGGCCATCACCACCACCCATGTGGGCTCCCTGCCCCGGACCCAGGAGGTCGTCGATTTCATCTTCGCCCGCGAACGGAGCGAACCCTACGACCCGGGTGCCTTTGATGCGGCGATGACCCGGGCGGTGTCCGAGACGGTGCAGAAACAGGTCGCCGCCGGGGTCGATATCGTCAGCGACGGGGAGACCTCGAAGATTTCCTATGCCACCTATGTGAAGGACCGCTACACCGGGTTCGGCGGTGACAGCCCGCGCAATGCGCCGGCCGATCTGAAGCTGTTTCCGAGTTTTCTCAAGCGGCTCGCCGATGATGGTGGCACGCCGCAATATGCCCGGCCGATGTGCGTGGGCGAGGTGCGCTCCAAGGGTCAGGGCGAGTTACAGAAGGACATTGCCAATCTCAAGGCGGCGATGGCCGAACACGAGGCGGCGCGCGGTTTCATGAATGCCGCCTCCCCCGGAGTGATCTCGCTTTTCCTGCAGAACGATCATTACGCGACGCGGGAAGCCTATCTGGCCGCACTGGCCGATGCGATGAAGGCCGAATATGAAACCATCGTCGCCGCCGGGCTTGATCTGCAGCTGGATTGCCCCGATCTGGCCCTGTCGCGGCACATGCTGTTTCCCGATCTGAGCGACGAGGAATTCCTCAAGATCGCCGCGTCTCATGTGGAGGCGCTGAACCATGCGCTGGCCGATGTGCCGGCCGAGAAGATCCGCATTCACATCTGCTGGGGCAATTACGAGGGCCCCCATGTCTGCGACATTCCCATGGCCAAGATGTTCGACACGCTGATGTCGACGAAATCGCGCTACGTGCTGTTCGAGACCTCGAACCCGCGCCATGGGCATGAATGGACGGTGTTCCGCGACCGCAAGGCGGATATTCCCGAGAACAAGGTGCTGGTGCCCGGTGTGGTGGATACGACGACCAATTTCGTCGAGCATCCCGATCTGGTCGCCCAGCGCATCGAACGGTTCGTCGACATTGTCGGGTCGGACCGGGTGATCGCCGGGTCGGATTGCGGCTTTGGCACGTTTGCGGGCTTTGGCGCGGTGGATCCGGACATTGCCTATGCGAAACTCAAGGCGCTGGCGCAAGGCGCGGCGCAGGTGGCATGATGGAGGCGGAGCTTTTCGCGCTTCTGCGCGCGGTCGACACGCCCTCGGTCTGCAATGCGATCGAGGTGGTGGAGGGCAAACGCGGGTTTGATCGTTTCACCCGGGGCACGATGCTGGCGAGCGCGCCCGAGGCCGGCGCGCTGGTGGGCCGGGCCGCAACCGCGAAAATCTCCGCCCTCGCCCCGTCCGAGGAGCCGCCCGAGGTGATCCGCGCCCGGCGCATGGCCTATTACCGGCACATGGCCGACAGCGCGCGTCCCGGCATCGCGGTGGTCGAGGATGTCGACGGCGCGGCGGCCATCGGCGCCTATTGGGGCGAGATCAACACCAATGTGCACAAGGGCTTCGGGCTGGCGGGCGCGCTGACCAACGGGGTGATGCGCGATCTCGGTGATCTGGCCGAGGGGTTTCCGGTGATTGCCGGCTCCATCGGGCCCAGCCACGGCTTCGTCCATGTGACCGAAATCGCCACCCCGGTGACAATCTTCGGGCTGACCATCGCTGACGGCGAAATGGTCCATGCGGATCGCCATGGCGCGCTGGTGATCCCCGAGGGGTATCTGGGCGAATTGGCGGGCGCCATTGCGAAGATGCAGGCGACCGAGGAGATCGTGCTGTCGGCCGCGCGCGCGCCGGGGTTCGATTTTGCCGCGTTCGAGGCGGCCTGGACGGCGTTCGAGGCGGCGCGGACCTGAGCTTAGGGCATGGGGCGTTTCAGCCGAGTTTCCAGACAAAGCCACTTTGTCCGAAGGCCGGGAAACGGCTGCGCACCAGCGGGTCATGGCCGGGGATGACCCGGGCGGGGTCGCCTGCGAGCGCCTGGATCTGCTTGAAGCCTTCCCGCATCTCATCGGCATCGGCCACAATGGGAAAGAGCTTCTCCGCTTCGAAATTCTCGTAGTAATGGGCGGCATCGGAGGCGAGGCACATGGGGCCTGCGGCGGTCATCACGCGGACCACCTGCAGCCCCCGTGAATGGCCGCCGATCCGATGGATCGTCACGCCGGGGGCGATCTCCGCACTGCCCGAATGGAATGCGACACGGCCCGCATAGACATGGCGGATCATGTCGCAGACATGGTCGGCGGTGAAGGGCGCCTGCAGATCCGGGTCGCACATGCAGGGCCCGGTGGCAAAGGCCATTTCGGTTTCCTGCAAATGAAAGCGGGCGGCCGGATAGCGGTTCAGCCCACCTGCGTGATCGTAATGGAGATGGGTGATCACCACCGTTTCGATCGCGTCAGCACGGGCGCCCAATGCCTCGAGCGCGCGGGCCGGGTCGCGCAGGATGGGCCGTCCGCGCCGAGCGGCCTCCTCGGCCTCATAGCCGGTGTCGACGAGGATCTGGCGGGATCCGTTGACTAGGAGCCAGGTGAAGTAATCCATCCCGTGCGGCGCGGCGGGGTGATCATCATCGATGAAACTTTCCGCGCGGGTGCGCCCGTTCCGCTCGGCATATTTGAGCGCGTAGATTTCCCAGATGTCTGACATGTCGGCCCCTCCCGGTCCCAGCTTGGCGCGGGAGGGGCGCGAAATCAAACTTCCTCGGCCACCGGCGGCGCGCGCCAGAGCCCGACAAAGAGCCCCAGCACCGCAAGGGCGTTGCAGCCGAAGACCCCCAGGAACACCCAGGATGGCACCGGCGACGGTGCCCAGATCCAGGTCAGTGCCCAGATCAGCGCGGCAAAGAGGACGAAGAAGCCGAGCCAGCCGAGGATACGGCGTCCGAGTATCAGGAGATAGCCGAAGATCAGATAGAGCGCGGCCTGCGGCAGCAGCGCCAGACCATCTGCCGAAAAGCCCGAGATCACCGGGGCGATCAGGGCAAAGACCCCGGCCAGAAAGGCGAAGGCGGCGGGGAAACGAAAGTTCTCGCGGTTCATTTCAGGCCCTCTCAATCATTCTCGCAGGGAAAACCGGCCACGCCCCAGGCGAGCATGTCGTTCACATGTTCCTGCAGGCTGTAGGGAGCCGCTTCGCGCCCGCCGCCCGGGTTCCAGGCCCAGTGCAGGATCAGGTCGTGATCCAGATGCTCGGCCAGTTCGAGAAATCCGCGCCCGCCGTTCCGCTCTGGGTCGCGCAGTTGGTTGCAGATCTCGACCGAGGACTTGCCGAACCATTCGGCCTCCACCGGCGCCAATTGCCAATCCATCGCAACCTGCGGCGCGGCATGGGGCACGTCGTTGAGGCTTTCGCGCACCGCGTGGCAGGTGGCGCAAAGCAGCGTCTCGGCACCGATCCGGCTTTCGCCTGCGTTGATCGCCATGCCATGGGGGCGGGTCTTGCCGTAGCTCGGGCCTGACCACATGGGGATGTTGTCGGCGCCCACGTGGCAGTTGGAGCAGCGCGGGTGGCTCGCCACTTCGTAGATCCGGCTCCAGGCCGACAGCCCGTCTTCCCGGCTGACGCTGCCCTCGGCGGGCGGATCAATCACCGCGTTTTCGCCTGCGGCGAAGCCCATCTGGGCGCCGAGCGCCAGAGCGCCCGCAATCAGAACATGTTTCATGACCGCCCCCTCAGACGAAATCGACGAATTTGTTGAACGGCATTTCGCGCAGGCGCGTGCCGGTGGCGGCGAAGATCGCATTGGCGAGCGCGGGTGCCGCTGCGGGCACCGCCGGTTCGCCGAT
>JAOXSD010000276.1 GCA_025800205.1 Silicimonas sp.
GCTGATCTTTGCGCCCCACGCCAATTCCTATGATCGGCTTGTGCCCGGCGCCCATGCCCCCACAAGCATCTGCTGGGCCTATGAAAACCGGACATCGGCGGTACGTATCCCCGGCGGCAGCCCTGCGGCGCGGCGGATCGAACACCGGATTGCCGGGGGCGATGTAAACCCCTATCTGGCGCTGGCCGCCATTCTGGGCGCGGCTCTGAACGGGATCGAAGATCAGACGCAGCCCCCCGCCCCCATCACCGGCAATGCCTATGCGCAGGATCTGCCACAAGTGCCCACCGATTGGGACAGCGCCATTGGCCACTTTGAAACCAGCGCGCAGGTTCGCCGCATCTTTGCTCCGCAGATGATCCAGAACCTTGTTCTGACCAAACGGCAGGAACAGGCCAAGATGGCTGACTTGACGCGTGAGCAGCAAACCGACATCTACCTAGAAGCGGTGTGAGTGCCGCAGGATCCAACAAATAACAGGTGACTTATGAAAATCGGCATTTTGCTGACCGGGAGACCGCCCGAAGATCTGGCAGCCGTAACCGATGACTACCCAAAGAAGTTCGAAGCACTTTTGGACGGGCACGGGTTTTCATTTCAGACCTGGGCCGCGCTGGACGGGGATATCCCGCAGGCCAGAGAGGCAGACGGCTGGCTGATCACCGGATCGCGCCATGGCGTCTATGAAGATCACGCCTGGATCCCTCCACTGGAACAGCTGATCCGCGATATTGTCGCGGCTGAGCGCCCCTTGGTGGGTGTCTGCTTTGGCCATCAGATCATCGCGCAGGCCCTTGGCGGACGGGTTGCAAAATTCGATGGGGGCTGGGCGATTGGCCCGCAGACCTATGATTTCCCGGATGGGCAAAAGACCATTCAGGCCTGGCATCAGGATCAGGTGCTGGACGCGCCAGAAGGAACGCAAACCGTTGCGTCAAATGACTTTTGCAAACATGCGGCGCTGCTTTATCCCGGTCAGGCCTATACGGTGCAGTCACACCCGGAATTTGATGATGGCTTTGTGCAGGGGCTGATCGACACCCGTGCCAAAGGCGTGGTGCCCGACGATGTGCAGGCGGCGGCGCAGGCCAGAATGGGGATTGCACTGGACAGCCCCGATCTGGGGCAGCAGTTTGCGCGCTTTTTCCTTGAAAGGAAAATCGCATGAAGGGCGAGCGCAACACCGAATGGATGAGCAAGCTGCCAGAAGCAGCGCTGGACTATCTCGAAGGTCACCGCCTTGACGAAGTGGAATGTGTGGTCGCTGACCTGCCCGGCATTGCCCGTGGCAAGGCGGTGCCTGCATCGAAATTTGGACGGCAGGATTTCTTTCACCTGCCCGATTCCATCTTTTACCAGACCATCACCGGCGGCTGGGGCGAAGCGGCGGGCGAAGACGGATTCATCGAAAAGGACATGATCCTTTACCCGGATATGGACACCGCCACCGCCGCGCCCTGGACGGGTGACTGGACGCTGCAAGTGATCCATGATTCCTATGACCGCGCTGGCAATCCCGTGCCTTTTGCGCCGCGCAATGTGCTCAAACGTGTGGTGCAGCTGTATCGCGACAAAGGCTGGGAACCGGTGGTTGCCCCGGAAATGGAGTTCTTCCTGATCGCCCGCAACCTTGATCCGGCGCAGGATATCGAACCCATGACAGGCCGTTCCGGCCGCCCCGCTGCGGCACGTCAGGCCTATTCCATGACTGCCGTGGATGAGTTTGGCCCGGTGATCGACGATATCTATGACTTTGCCGAAGCGCAGGGGTTTGAGATCGACGGCATCACCCAGGAAGGCGGCGCGGGCCAGCTGGAAATCAACCTGCGCCATGGCGATCCGGTGCGACTGGCCGATGAGGTGTTTTACTTTAAACGCCTGATCCGCGAAGCCGCCCTGCGCCACGATTGCTTTGCCACCTTCATGGCCAAGCCGATCGCCGCCGAGCCGGGCTCGGCCATGCATATCCACCATTCGGTGATCGAAACCGCCACGGGCAGGAACATCTTCGTCGACGAGGCGGGCGCGGAAACCGGACTTTTTGCCCATTTCATCGGTGGGCTGCAGCGCTACCTGCCGCCCGCGACGATCCTTTTTGCGCCCTATGTCAATTCCTACCGCCGCTACGTGAAGGACCACGCCGCCCCGATCAATCTCGAATGGAGCCGCGACAACCGCACCACGGCGATCCGCGTGCCGGTGTCCGATGCGCAATCACGCCGGGTGGAAAACCGCATCGCGGGAATGGATTGCAACCCGTATCTCGGCATCGCCACCTCGCTCGCCTGCGGCTATCTGGGCATGATGGAAGGCATCACGCCGAAATCCGAATTCAAGGGCGACGCCTATGACAGCGAGGCCGAACTGCCCCAGGGCATCTATGCGGCCCTTGACCTGCTCGCGGCCGCAGCACCCCTGCGCGAGGTGATGGGTGAAGGGTTCGTGGAGGTCTATGAAGCGGTGAAACGGGCCGAATATGACGAGTTCCTGCAAGTGATTTCGCCCTGGGAACGCGAGCATCTGCTTTTGAACGTGTGATGATCCGCGTCGTCTGGCAGGCGCTGATCATCCTCGCGCTCACCCTCCTGACACAGATCGGCGGGCTCATTTGGCTCGCGGCCCTGATCCTGTTCCGCCGTCGCACCACACGGCTCGCAGGTTTTCTCGCGCTCTATGCGGGTGCCAGCCTTGCCGCCCAGCAAATCGCGCCTCTCGCGGGCCGCACCGCCTTGCCCTGCACCGGCGACAGCGCCGTGCGGGCGCCCCTGTTCTATTGCGCGCTGAACCGCACCTATGTCACCCCGGAGCTTGCCACCCTGCTCGGCCAACTCGCCGCCCATATGGAACGCGAACACCCCGGCATACCGGTCACCGTGCTCGATGGCGGTTTTCCCTTCCTGACCGGGTTTCCGCTTCTGCCGCATCTTTCCCATGACGATGGCGAGAAGGTCGATCTGGCTTTCTGGTACGAAGGCGGCGGGCTGCGCTCGCCCATCGGCTACTGGGCTTTTGAAGATGGCCCCGCCGCCTGCCCCGACCCCGCAGATCTGACGCTGCGCTGGGACATGCATTGGTTTCAGCCCTTCACCCGCGATCTACCGCTCGACAAAGCCCGGATGACAACTGCGCTTCGCTGGCTGAACACCAACCTGCCCGCCTCCGGCAAAATTCTGGTTGAGCCGCATCTGGCCAGTGCCCTCGGTGTTTCAGGCGACAAGATCCGGTTTCAGGGGTGCCGGGCGGCGCGCCATGATGACCACATCCACATTCAGCTTTAGGATGGCCCGATGAACCCGCTTTACCGCAACGACAGCCCCGGCGCCTTTCCTCCGAGCTACTACGCCGCCACGGCGGATATTCCCGCGCCGCGCCCGCCGCTGGAGGGCGAGGTGCAGGCGGATCTGGCGGTGATCGGCGCGGGCTATACCGGGCTTTCCACGGCACTTCATGCCGCACAGAAGGGCCTCAAAGTGGTGGTGCTGGAGGCCCATCGGGTGGGTTTCGGCGCATCGGGGCGCAATGGCGGGCAGGTGGGCACCGGCTGGAACAAGGATCAGCACTGGCTTGCCGAAAAACTGGGGGCCGAGGATGCCCGCAAGCTCTGGGATCTGACGATCGAGGCCAAGGCGCTGACCCGCGATCTGGCGGCGGCCCATGCGCCGGAGGCCGGTTACCGGCCCGGTGTGTTGCAGGGCGAATGGACCTCGGAAGGGGCGTTGGAGGCGGCGGATTACGCGCTCTGGCTGGCCGAAACCTATGGCTATCAGACCGAGTTTCTCGACCGCGAGGCGGTGCGGGCGGTCTGCCGCAGCGATGTCTACAAGGGCGGTGTGCTGGATTGGGATGCAGGCCACCTGCACCCGTTGCGCTATGCGCTGGGGCTGGCGCGCGGGGCCGAGGCGGCCGGTGTGGTGATCCATGAAGGCACCGAGGCGACGGGCGTTGCCCCGGGCCGGGTCACCTGCAAGACGGGGGTTGTGAAGGCGGATCATATCGTGCTGGCGGGCAATGGCTATCTTCCTGATCTTTCAGGGCAAATCAGCGCGCGTGTGATGCCGATCAATTCTTTCATCGCCGCCACCGCGCCGCTGGGCGACCGCGCCGCCGAGGTGCTGACCCGGGATGTGGCGGTGGCCGACGACAAGTTCGTGGTCAATTATTTCCGCCTGAGCGAGGATGGGCGCCTGCTGTTCGGCGGTCGTGAGAATTACGGTCTGGGCTTTCCCCGCGAGATCGAGGGGGCGCTCCGGCGCCGGATGCTGCGGCTTTTCCCGCAGCTCGACGGGGTGGCCATCGAATATCACTGGGGCGGCACGCTGGGGATCACCATGACCCGGTTGCCGATGCTGCGCCAGATTGCGCCCGGTGTGCTGGCCGCAGGCGGGTTTTCCGGCCATGGGGTGGCGCTGACCGGCCTTGCGGGCAAGATCATGGCCGAGGCGGTGGCGGGCGAGGCGGGCCGGTTCGACCTTTGGTCGAAACTTCCGATCCCGCAGTTTCCGGGCGGCAAACACGCCCGCGCGCCGCTTCTGACCCTGGCCATGACCTGGTACGCGCTGCGCGACCGGCTGGGGATCTGACAGGGGCGCAGGCGGTGGCCCTTTGGAGCTTTGGTCCGGGTCTGGTTCAACCGGCCTGATCGGCGTGCGCCGGTAATTTTTCTTTTTCTGCCCGAGTGATCCGGCCGGCTCCCGCGCCCGTAGAAACCTCAAGACCAAGACGAGGACATCACCATGCCATTTGAATCCCGCGGGACGACCGCACGACGTATTGCGGTCATCGGAGGGGGTATTTCAGGCATGGGCGCGGCCCATTTCCTGGCGAAATCCAACCACGTTGTCCTTTTTGAAGCGGAAAAACGTCTTGGCGGACATGCCCGCACCATCGTGGCGGGGCGACGGGGGGATCAGCCGGTGGACACTGGTTTCATCGTCTACAACCGGGTGAATTACCCCCATCTGGTGCAACTCTTTGAGGAGCTCGACGTGCCGGTGACGGAAAGCGACATGAGTTTCGGCGTCTCTGCCCTGGGCGGGCGGATGGAATATGCGCTGAATTCGGTCGATTCCGTCTTTGCCCGGCGGCGCCATCTGCTGCACCCGAAATTCCTTCGGATGATCCGCGACATTCTGAAATTCAACCGCGAGGCGGAACGCGCGGTCACACCTGAGATGACCATCGGTGATCTGGTGCGCGCCCTGGGGCTGAGCGACTGGTTCACGCGCTATTATCTGACACCGTTTTCGGGCGCGATCTGGTCGACGCCGAAGCTGGGCATTCTCGATTTTCCCGCCGCCGCCATGGTGCGGTTCTTCCGTAATCACGGCATCCTCGACTGGCACGAGAACCATCAATGGTACACGGTCGAGGGGGGCTCTGTGGAATATGTCAGCCGGCTCAGCGGATCGCTGAATGCCCGCGGGGTGGATATCCGGCTTGGCGCTGCGACCCGCGCGGTGCGGCGGACGCCTTTCGGGGTGCAGGTCCGCACAGAAGGCGGCGAATGGGAAAGCTTTGACGATGTGGTCTTTGCCACCCATTCCGACGACACGCTTTCGCTTCTGAGCGATGCCACCGGGGTGGAAGAGACAGCGCTTTCGGCGGTGCGCTATCAGCCGAACCGGGCGGTGCTGCATTGCGATGCGGCTGCGATGCCGAAGCGGCGCAAGGTCTGGTCGTCCTGGTCCCATGTGGAGAACGGCGGCGGCGATGACGCGCCGATTGCGCTGACCTACTGGATGAATTTGCTGCAGAAGATCCCGGAGAGCGATCCGCTGTTCGTGACGCTGAATGACACCGGCACGATCCGCGACGAGACGATCTATGACGAAACCACCTTCCGGCACCCGGTCTTTACCCGCGAGGCGCTGGCGGCCCAGGACACGATCCGGGCGGCGAACGGGCAGAACCGGACCTGGTTCTGCGGCGCCTGGATGCGCAACGGGTTTCACGAGGACGGGTTGGCGAGCGCCTTTGAGGTGGCGCGCCGGATCGAGGCCGAAGGCGCCCTCGAAGTGGCGGCCGAATGAGCCGCATCGCCCATATCCCGGGCCAGACCTACCATGGCCGCAAGGGTGCGATCGACAATGCCTTTCGCTATTCGGTGGATTATCTTCTGCTGGATGCGGAAGGCGCGGTCGCAGCGCCCTGGCTTTTTCGGCGCAACGGGCGCGGGCTGGTGTCGCTCTGGGACCGGGACCATGGTGGCGCGCCGGGGGCGGGGCGCGGTGCGGCCTGGGTCCGCGAGGTGCTGGCCGAGGCGGGGTTTCACGATGCGGACCGGATCGAGCTTCTGGCGCAGCCGCGGGTGCTGGGCCATGTGTTCAACCCGGTGTCCTTCTGGCTGATCCATGATGCGGCAGGCGATCTGCGCGCGGTGATTGCGGAAGTCACCAACACCTATGGTGACCGCCATTCCTATCTGGCCAGGAATGAGGATTTCCGCCCGATCACGGCGGAAGACCGGATCGCGGCGGCGAAGATCTTCCATGTCTCGCCCTTTCAGCCGGTCGAGGGGGATTACATCTTCCGCTTCGACATCGGCGCCGAGAAGATCGGCATCTGGATCGATTACACGGCGGGCAATGGCGGGTTGATCGCGACCCTCACCGGTCCCCGGGTGCCGCTCACGAACCGCAGTCTTTTGGCCGCGCTGACGCGCAGGCCCTTTGGCGCCCGTCGGGTGCTGGGGCTGATCCACTGGCAGGCGCTGAAGCTCTGGTGGAAAGGCGCTGCGTTCCGCAACCGGCCCGAGCCACCCGGTGAGGAGGTGTCGTGACCCGGACCCCGCTTGCCCCTTTCGCGCTCTTTGCCGCCGTTCTGGCCGCCGCCGGGCTGCCGATCTATATCCACGCGCCGAAATTCTACGTGGATGCCTATGGCGTGGGCCTGACCGGGCTGGCGGGCGTGCTGTTTGCGCTGAGGCTCATTGACGTGGTGCAGGATCCCGTTCTGGGCTGGCTGTCGCGCCGGTTGGGGGCGTTCCGGCCTCTGGCGGTGGGGGTGGCGGCCTGCGTGATGGCGCTGGCGATGCTCGGGCTTTTCGCGGTCACGCCGCCGGTGGCACCGCTTTTGTGGTTCGCGCTGACCCTCACGGCCCTCTTTTCCAGCTTCAGCTTCCTGACCATCAGCTTTTATGCGCAAGGGGTCGCCAAGGCGGAAGCGATGGAGGGGCAGGGCCACCTGCGGCTGGCAGGCTGGCGCGAGACCGGGGCGCTTGCGGGCATCTGCCTTGCGGCCATCGCCCCCCTGGCCCTCACCGGGTTGACCGATCACCCCTTTGCGCTGTTTGCCGCGCTTTTCGCCTTCGCGGTGCTGGCCGCCCTTTGGGCCATGCGCGGGGAATGGCGGGCGCCCCCTGCGCAGGCGGTGGGGTTCCGTCCCTATCTGGCCCATCCGCTGACCCGGTGGCTGTTGGGGCTTGCGCTGGTCAATGCGATGCCGGTGGCTGTCACCTCGACGCTGTTTTTGTTCTTTGTCGAACACCGTTTGGCAGCCCCGGGCTGGGAAGGCCCGCTTTTGCTGCTGTTTTTCCTTGCCGCCGCCCTGTCGGCGCCGCTCTGGAGCCGGGCGGCGCAGGTCTTTGGCGCCAAGGAAGTGCTGCTGTGCGCCATGGGTCTGGCGATTTTCGCCTTTGGCGGCGCGGCCTTTCTTGGCGCGGGCGATGCGGCGCTCTTTGCCATCATCTGCCTTGCCTCGGGGGCGGCCATGGGGGCGGACATGACGCTGCTGCCGGCGCTGTTCGCCCGGGCCAGTGCAGAGATCGCGCCCGAAGCCGCCGAAGGCTTCGGCCTCTGGTCCTTTGCCTCGAAATTCTCGCTCGCCTTTGCCGCCGTGATCTTTCTGCCGCTGCTTGAAGCCGCCGGGTTCGATCCCGCGCGCGGCGTGGTGGAGCCTGGCGCGCTCAGCCGTCTGACCCTGTTCTACGCCATTATTCCCCTGGGCCTGAAACTGGTGGCCCTCACCCTTCTGCTGGCGATTCCTTTCGCCCGTGACCCGCAACCCAGCTCCCTGCGAGGTGCTCACCCATGACGACGACTTTTGCTTTCCTTCTTGGCGCCCTGGCCATGGCCGCGCTGGTCTGGCTGATCCAGCGCCGCTTCACCTTCCTGGCGCAATCGCCCGAGGATTATGCCACCGGCCCCAGCTTCGATCTGCGCGAGCATCTGAACGGTGCGATTGCCTGCGACGGGGTGATCTACGGGCCCACGGGGCGCGTCTCGTCGCGGTTTACGGCCGAATTTGACGCGCGCTGGGAGGGCAACGAGGGCCGGATGACCGAGCGGTTCTTCTATGACAGCGGCACTGTGCAGGACCGGGAATGGCATCTGAGCCTGGGTGCCGGCGGGGCGATCACCGCGCGGGCCGAGGATCTGGTGGGCCCGGGGCAGGGGGTGCAGTCTGGCTCCGGCGTTCGGCTCGCCTATCGCATCCGGCTGCCGGAAAGTGCCGGCGGGCATGTGCTGGATGTGGTCGACTGGATGTATCTTCTGGAGAACGGCACGATCGTGAACCGCAGCCAGTTCCGCAAATTCGGCATCAAGGTGGCCGAGCTGGTGGCCACCATGCGGCCCCTGGCCGCCGAAGAGCGGCGCGAGGAAGCTGCGTGAGAGACTGGACGGGCAAGCGCTACTGGATCGTCGGCGCCTCCGCCGGGCTCGGCCGGGAGGTGGCGCGCGAGATTTCCAAACGCGGCGCCGAGGTGGTGCTGAGCGCGCGCGATGGCGCGGCTCTGGAAGTGCTGGCCGACGAATTGCCGGGCCGTGCCACGGTGGTGCCGATGGATGTGGCCGATGCCGACAGCGTGGCGGCAGCGGCCGGGGCGGTGGGGGCTGCGGACGGGCTGGTCTATCTGGCCGGGGTCTACTGGCCGATGCCTGCGGGCGATTTCGACGGCGAGAAGGCCGCGATGATGCTGGACATCAACCTGACGGGGGCTGCCCGGGTGCTGGGCCATGTGCTGCCCGAGATGGTGGCGCGCGATGCGGGGCATATTGTCTTCACCGGCTCGCTTTCGGGCTTTCGCGGATTGCCGCGCGCCTCCGGATACGGCGCGTCGAAGGCGGGGATGATGTCGCTGGCAGAGACGCTTTATGCGGATCTGCGCGGCTCGGGGGTGGATGTGCAGCTTGTGAACCCCGGTTTCGTCAAATCGCGGCTGACCGAGAAGAACGATTTCGCCATGCCCTTCATCATGGAGCCGGAGGCGGCCGCACGGCTTTTCGTGGAGCATATGGAGGGGCGCGATTTTGCGCGGAACTTCCCGCGTGGCTTTGCCGCGGTGTTCCGGCTCAGCCAGTTCCTGCCCGATTGGCTGTATTACCGCCTGTTCCGCTAGGCGCCGCCCTGCCCATCGACGCGGGGAAAATGTTTTTTGATCCATCCGCAGACAGGCTGCGTAGAAATGACATGTCGACAGCGATTGCAGTGCCGGGACAGGATGTTAACACGGATGCGGGGATCACTCTCCGCTCACTGTCGATGGATGCGAAAGCCAAGGGGCTGATGGAACAACGCGCAGCGGCCAACGAAGATTGGGTCGCCCTGATGTCCAGGGTGCGCGACCACCAGGACCGTGCCGCCTTTGCGGCGCTGTTTTCCCATTTCGCCCCACGGGTGAAGGCTTTCTTGATGAAATCGGGCGCGAGCGAAAGCCTCGCCGAGGAATGTGCGCAGGACGTGATGGCAACCCTCTGGACCAAGTCACATATGTTCGATCCCACCCGGGCGTCGGTCTCGACCTGGGTCTTCACCATTGCGCGGAACCGCAAGATCGACGCGTTGCGCAAGCAGCGTCGGCCCGAACCCGAAGATCTGCCCTGGGGGCCGGAGGCCGAGCCCGATCAGGCTGATGTGCTGGCCCTGCGGCAGGAAAGCGACAAGCTGAAAGCGGCGATCAGCGACTTGCCGGACAAGCAGCGCGATCTAATTGAACGGGCGTATTATGGCGATCTCACCCACAGCGAGATTGCCGAGGTGACCGGGCTGCCGCTCGGGACCATCAAATCGAGAATCAGGCTGGCGCTCGACCGTTTGCGCCATGCGATGGGATAGGCTTATGAGTGACGTGCAACATCATCTGACAGACGCGCTCCTGATGAGCTATGCGTCGGGCAGCCTGACCGAAGGCTATGCGCTGGTGGTCGCGACCCATGTGTCCATGTGCGACGAATGCCGTGCCCGGCTGGAAAGCTTTGAGGCGCTGGGCGGGGCTCTGGTTGATGAGGCCGATTCCGTCGCCATGTCCGACGACGCGCTCGAAGCCACCATGGCGCTGATCGACGCCGCACCGGTCTTTGAACGTCCCGAACCCGTGGCCTCCGATCTGCCTGCGCCAGTGCGCGATTACATTGGTGGGAGCCTGTCAGATGTGCGCTGGCGCGCCATTGGCGGCGGTGTTCGACAGGCGATGATCAAGACCGCCGACCGCACCAAGGTCCGCCTGTTGTCGATCCCCGGCGGCACGGCGATCCCTGATCACGGCCATCGCGGGCTGGAACTGACCCTTGTGCTCAAGGGCGCCTTCCGCGATGAGGACGACCGGTTCGGCCCCGGCGACATCGAGGTGGCGACCGAGGATCTGGACCACACGCCCGTGGCCGAAGAGGGCGAGACCTGCATTTGTTTGGCCGCCACCGACGCCCCCCTGCGGTTCCACGGTCTGATCCCGCGGATTGCGCAGCCGTTTATCGGGATCTAAAGCCCCGCAGCCTTCGTGAGGTTCACCCGGAACCGGTCCCGCCTGCGCTGATAGCGCCGGGTCATCTCGGCCGAGGCATGGCCCAGCTGCTTTTGCACATAGCGCTCATCCACTTCCGCATGGCTCGCCAGCCCCGCCCGCAGGGAATGGCCGGAAAAGAGCGCCAGGCGCTCCTTTTCGGGCAGATCGGATCGCAGGCCTGCCGCCAGCACCGTCGATTTGATCAGCCGCGCCACATGTTTGTCCGAGAGCCGCGCCTCCAGCGCCCGGCGCCCGTCCCGCGACACCCGCGTGAACACCGGACCCCAGTCGATCTTGGCAAAATGCAGCCAT
>JAOXSD010000298.1 GCA_025800205.1 Silicimonas sp.
GTTCGATCATGGTATCGAGAACCTCTTTGATCATCTCCGGGTCCAGCGCAGATGTGGGTTCGTCGAACAGCATGATCCGGGGCTTCATGCAGAGCGCGCGGGCGATGGCGACCCGCTGTTGCTGACCACCCGACAACTGGCCCGGGTACTTCCCGGCCTGTTCGGGGATGCGCACCTTTTCGAGAAAATGCATCGCCGTTTCTTCGGCGTCCGCGCGCGCGATGCCACGCGCCAGCATCGGTGCAAGGATGCAGTTCTCAAGGATCGTGAGATGGGGAAAGAGGTTGAAATGCTGAAAACACATGCCGACCTCGGAGCGCACCCTATCGATATTCTTGGTGTCCGATGTCAGCTCGACCCCGTCGATGGTGATCCGCCCCTGCTGGTGTTCCTCCAACCGGTTGAGGCAGCGGATGAGGGTCGACTTGCCCGATCCGGACGGGCCGCAGATCACGATGCGTTCGCCACGGCGCACCTGAAGATCGATGTCGGTCAGCACCCGGAAGCTGCCGTAAAACTTGCTCATCTTTTCGATGTCGATGACCACCTCGTCACCAATCTCCATCGGGCGGCGCGGCGCAGGTGTTGCGGTGTCAGACATGGAGGGCCTCCGGTTCATCATTGGCGGGCACAGACATCGCCACCTGCGCCAGATAGGGCGACGACATGGCGGTCGCGAGGGCGTGGTAATTCGGGGCAAAGCGCAGTTCGTCGCCGGGCGCGATTCCGGGGGCGGCGCTGACGTCGAGGATCAGGTGGTCGCTGGAATGGCCGATGATCTGCAGGCGCGCGTCATGGGGAGTGAGCCCGGTCACCTCCGTATCCACCGCGCCGAGATTGACCAACGCCAGCGATCGTGCTGCGCCAGACGGGGCGCGGACCTGCTGCCCCAGCGCATTCGGACCCCGGGGCCCGGCCGGATCGGGTACCTTGATGCCGCGCTCGATCACCTGGCCCACCAGAGCAAAGCCTGCGTCGCTGGTGCTGGACACAGGCCCGCCATGGGCGGTTTCCCGGGCCAGGAGTAGGCTTTCGCCCAGACGGAGATGGTTGATCCTTGCGGGCAGCGCGCCTTGCTGCATCAGGGCCAGCGCGCTGGAATTGCCGCCGGACAAATAGCGGAGGGCGTGCCCGATCCGTGCCTCGACCGTCTCTGCCAGCCCGGCGAACAGACCCATGTTGGCCGGGCTGGGCAAGACGCCCAGATGACAGGCGAGGTTGGTGCCCAAGCCGGTGATTTCGACATTTTCAAGATCGCGCACCACATCGACCAGAGCAGGCAGGTCTCCCGGTGGCACCCCTTCGCGCAGGTCACCGAGATCGACCATCAGCATCACGCGGGCCGACTGGCCCAGATCCGCCTTGCATGCGGCAAGCGCGGTGATCGCGCCGGGATCACTCATCAGGAAAACATCGGCAAGCTGCGCGGCCTCATCGATCTCGTCCGGCGCGGGCGGCCGCAGCAGCATGATGTCGGATGTGATCCCGCCTGCGCGCAGCTTGCGGATATTGTCGAGCCGCGCATCGGCCAGCGTGGGTACGCCGCTTTCGAGCATCAGACGCGCGATGTCGGGATGGCCCGCCACCGCCTTGGTCACGCCCGCAATCTCGACCCCGTGGCGGGCGGCAAGCGTCACCAGCGTGCGGGCATTGCCGCGCAGCACCTCGGGCGCGAACTCCACCCGGGGCCTGCCGCGGGCGTCACTCCGGTGCATGGACATCCTCCAGCGGAAAGACCGGGCGGCGCAGGTTGCGGTAGTCGCGCAGACCCACATTGGGCGAACAGAGCCCGCCCGCATCCACCACCAGAACCGTTTCGGCGATGGGGTCGAAGGCGGCGCGGAAATGCTGCATGGATTTCACCGCCACCACAGATTTCTCTGCCGGTTCGATCCCGAGGGCGCGAAAGACATTCAGATCATGCACCTGCATCGGGTTCGAGGCGATCAGGATGTCGATGCCCGCCACATGGAAACAGGCGCTCGGCCCCAGATCGGCGGCGACACCGGCCAGCATCGGCCCCTCATAGGTCAGATGCCCGTCCGACAGAGCCCGCACCTCGCCGGTCAGGGTGACAGGCCCGCCGCCGACTTTCGGATCGGTCTTGCCACCGATGGCCAGCGTGACCGTCGCACCGAGACTGGCGCGGGTCAGTTCCGCCGCCGCTGCCGGATCGCAGAACGCCCCGAGCGCGGCATCGGTCACCCCCGCCGCCAGCAGGGCGGACAGAAGCGCCGTGCAATCCCCATAGGCCCCCGAGCCGGGATTGTCCGAGAAATCCGCGATCACCACCGGCCTGCCTTTCGGGTGATGGGCGGCCAGTTGTGCCATGGCGGCGGAGAGTGCCATCGGACGTGACCAGTCCTCGCGATAGCCCCAGATCACCTTGCAGATCCTGTGCCCCGCCGCCTCGGCCATGGCCTCGGCACCGGTCTCGTGAGTGACCAGAACACTCGGACCCGCAGCCCACACATCGGCATCGGTGAACCCGGCATTGATCGCGACATTAAACACGCCTGCCTGCGCCGCTTCGGTCTCTGCCGCTTCGAGAATGCGGCACATGGGGCCGTCATTCGTGGTCCGCCCGTCGTCGCACCCCACCAGCATCGGGGGCCGGTGAACCTGCAGCCGGGGCGCGATTTCGCCGGCCATGGCGCGCTGCAGCAGGGCGCAGGCTTCGACCGCGCGATCCTTCATGTCCACATGGGGATAGGTCCGGTAGGAGATCGCGATCTGAACCAGGTCCGCCAGGCTGTCGAAGATGTTCGCATGCAGATCCAACGTCACCGCAATCGGCACATCGGGGCCCACCACCGCCCGGATCGCGTGCAACACCTGTCCTTCGCCGTCCTGATCGCTTGCCGTGACCATGGCCCCGTGCAGCGCCACGAAGAGCCCGTCGAACGGGCCCTGATCCGCCAGGGCTTGGGTGATCCGCTCCGTGATCTCGACCCGCGCCGCCTCTTCCAGCGGGCCGCCGGGATTGGCATGGGCGGCCAGCACCGGCACCAGATCCCACCCGGCCGCGCGGGCAAACTCGATCGCGCCGCCAATCTCGGAATTGGTGCCATCAAGTCCTTCCAGCATCGCCTCGCCGATCAGGAAGCGGCTGTCGCGAAAGCTCTGCAACCCGGTGGCGCGGATGGTGAAGGTGTTGCTTTCATGGGCAAATTCCAGAATGGCGACGCGAAAGCTCATGGGCGGATCTCCTGCCGGGCGGCGATGTTGCAGATGTATTCCAGCGCCAGCGACGCGCCCAAAAGCGCGGTGCTGCCTGCCGGATCATAGGCCGGTGCGACCTCGACCACATCCATTCCGACAAAATTCAGATCCCGCGCCGCGCGCAGAAACCACAACATGTCATGGGGCATCAGCCCGTCTGTCACTGGCGTGCCGGTGCCCGGCGCGAAAGCGGGATCGAAGCAATCGATGTCGATCGACAGATAGGCCGGACCGTCGCCCACCACCGAGCGGATCTGCGCCATCATGTCCTGCGGCCCATGGTCGTGAAGCCAGTCGCGATAGAGCACGGTGATGTCGTCGCGATCATCATAGAAGGTGCGAATGCCGATCTGGATCGATCGGGCGGGATCGATCAGCCCATCGGCCATCGCATGATGCACGAATGTGCCGTGGTCTAGATAGCCGCTCGCCTGGGTGTCCCGATGGGCATCGAACTGGATCAGGGCCAGCGGTCCATGTGCTTCGGCCTGGGCCTTGAGCATCGGATAGGTGCAACTGTGATCGCCCCCCAGCATCAAAGTCTGGGCCCCGGCAGCGGTGATCCGGCAGGCCAGCGCGGTCGCCGCCTCGAGCATCTGTTCGGCCCGGCCGCGCCGAAACGGTACATCGCCGCAATCCACCACCGAAAGCCGCTCGAACGGATCGAACCCCCAGGGCCAGACCGCGCCCCAGGCCAGTTGGGTGGAAGCTTCGCGCAGGGCCGAGGGGCCGAACCGCGCGCCCGACCGGCCCGAGGTGGCCAGATCGAACGGCAGGCCGAGCACGGCGATGTCGACAGTGTCGAAATCAAGGCTCGGACGGCGGCGCAGGAAGGTGCGCAGACCGGAATAGGGCATTTCCACATGGGTACCCTCAGGGCCGGGGCCGTGGTGGAACACGCCTTCCCGGCCGAACTCAGGTTGGATCGTCATGCCTCAGGACCCCGCATGTTTCAGCCAGAGATTGCGCTTTTCCAGACGCCGCCACAGCGCCTCGATCAAGAGAACGACCAGAAGGTAGTTCAGCGCGGCAATGTAATAGACCGACAGATCGAAACTCTGGGCATAGATGAACCGCGCCTGCCCCATCACGTCGCGCACGGTGATCACCGACACCAGCGCCGAAGCTTTCAGAAGCAGCACCAGTTCATTGCCGAAGGCGGGCAGCATCCGGCCCATGGTGATCGGCAGCACGATCCGGCGGAAGATCTGCAGGCTCTTCAGCTCCAGCGCCCGTCCCGCCTCGATCACGCCAGTCGGCACCGCCTGAATGCCGCCCCGGAGGATCTCGGATTGATAGGCCGCCGAATTCAGCACGAAGGCGGTCAGCCCGCAATTGTAGGCGTCGCGGAAGAAGCCCCAGAGGCCGAGCGCCTTCAGTTCCTTGTGGAACTGGCCGAGCCCGTAATAGATCAGGAAGATCTGCACCAGCAGCGGCGCGCCGCGCACCAGATAGACATAGGTGAAGGCCAACCGCGACAGGATGCGAAAGCGCGACAGGCGGGCGGCGGCGATGGGGATCGCCAGAAAGAAGCCGAAGACCACACCCAGCACGGTCAGCGACACGGTGTTCTTCAGCCCCTCGGCCCAGAGATCCAGATTGCCGGTGAAGAGATCAAGCATCCGCGCGCCCTCCCGCATGGGCGCTGGCGCGACGCTCGAGCCACAATTGCAGCCGCCCCGACAGGAAGGCCAGCGTCACATAGATCGCGGCCAGCACCGAATAGAAAAAGAACGGCTCCTTGGTGGTGGCAATCGCCATATTGGCATAGCGCACCAGATCGCTGATCGCGATAATCGAAACCAGCGAGGTGTCCTTCAGAAGGATCAGCCAGAGATTGCCGAA
>JAOXSD010000311.1 GCA_025800205.1 Silicimonas sp.
TGTAATCGGCTGCCCGCATCAAAAACGTCTTCATCTCGCCCCGCATGGGCCGCGCGTCCAGAACACGGATCACCGGTCGGATCCTGGAGATCTCATAATCGCCCGCGCCCGGCCCCCAGACCACGCCCAGCACCTTGCGCGGCCCCAGCGGCACCTCGACAAAAGCACCCTCGAAGACACCGCCCTCGGGCGCCTTGTAGTCCAGCGCCCGGTCCAGCGGCTGGGTGGTCATGACGGCGATCAACTCGCCCGGCTGGTAATGCCGCTCCATCGCCTCAGCTGGCCGCGCGCCGCAGGCTCGCCGTCGCCACCCCCATGGCAATCAGTGCCGCACCGCCCGCGCGCGTCAACCAGGCGATCACGCTGGGACGCCGGATTGCCAGTCGCATCCGGTTGGCCAGAAGCGCATAGGCCAACGCATTGAAGCCCGCCAAAGCGACAAAGGTCGCGATCAACACCACCGACGGCCCAAAAAGCGGCGCCCCCGGCACCAGAAACTGCGGCACAAAGGCGATGAAGAAGGCAATCGACTTCGGGTTCAGCGCCGTCACCGCCGCCGCATTGAAAAACGCCGCCCTCGGCGTGATCTCCCCCGTTGCGCGCCCCAACTCCGGCGCCGCCCCGCCCGCACCGAGGATCATCTTCACCCCAAGCCAGATCAGATAGACCGCCCCGGCCCATTTGATCACCGTGAACAAGGTCGCCGAGGCCATCACCAGCGCCCCCAGCCCCAGAAGCGAGGCCGACATGGCCACCAGATCCCCCGCCGCCACGCCCAGGGCCGTCGGCACCGCGATCCGCTTGCCCTGGCCGATTGCATAGGCCAGCACCAGAAGCACGGTCGGCCCGGGGATCAGCAAGAGCGCAGTCGAAGCGGCAACAAAGGCGAGCCAGAGCGAGACATCCATGAAAGTCGGTCCTTTCGATCAGGGGTTCAGATGGGGCGCAGCTTCGGCTATCAGTGCCGCAAACGGGACTTAACCGCCAGAGGGAACACCGATGAAATTCTTTGTCGACACTGCCGACACCGCCGCCATTGCCGAGCTTTACGAGCTGGGCATGGTCGATGGCGTCACGACCAACCCGTCGCTCATCCACAAATCCGGCCGCGACATCAAAGAGGTGATCGCCGAGATCGCCCAGATGGTCGACGGCCCGGTGAGCGCCGAAACCGTCGCCACCGACTATGAGACCATGGTCAAGGAAGGCCATGAGGTCGCCAAACTGGGCGACAACATCGCCATCAAGGTGCCGCTGACCTGGGACGGGCTCAAAGCCTGCAAACAGCTTTCCGGCGAAGGCCATATGGTCAACGTGACGCTCTGCTTTTCCGCCAATCAGGCGCTTCTTGCCGCCAAGGCAGGCGCCACGTTCATCTCGCCTTTCATCGGGCGGCTCGATGACATGAACCTCGACGGGATGGAGCTGATCGCGGATATCCGCGACATCTACGACAATTACGGGTTTGAAACCCAGATCCTCGCCGCCTCGATCCGCTCGCCCAACCACATGTCCGAGGCCGCCAAGATCGGCGCCGATGTGGCCACGGCACCGCCCGAGGTGATCAAGAAAATGGCTGGCCACCCGCTGACCGACAAAGGCCTGGCCGCCTTCCTCGACGATTGGGCCAAGACCGGCCAGTCGATCCTGTAAAGCGTTTGGGGGCGCCCCGGCGCCCCCAAACCGAAGTCTTCAAAAGACTTCGCCTGGATGTTTTCAGAAAACATCCCCTCAAACCCGTCAGACGGGTTTGCCCAACCCGTCCACCGCGATCACCAGCTTCTGCAAATCCGCCGCATAAAACCCGGCGGCGTTGATGCAATTGGTCTCCAGCATCCTCAGCCCCCCATCGGTCCGGCAAATGTCGATCACATAGGCCCGCGCATAGGCCGGATTGGCCGCCACCAGTTCGCGTGCAAACTCCAGCGCATCCCCATCAATCTCTGATCGGTAAACCACCCGCGCACCTTCCTTGTAAAGCGAGTAGGTCACGATCCGGTCCTCGACCACCCAGAGCCGCCATTCCTTCTCGATCCGCGCAGGCCGGGTCAGCATCAATTCGGTGTCATGGCGCAGCGCACCGCGCGGGATTTCCTCTTCGCCCAGCGCCAGAACCTTCCGCGCCAGCGCGATGACCTCATCCGCGCGCCGCACGCGCCCGGGCTCTTCCTTGCTGTCCTCCACCGGGCGCAGGAACCAGTCGCGTCCGTCGTCGGGCAAGGCCCCGGGAATATCCCGCAAGGTCAAGAACAATGCGTCCGCGCCGTTCAACAGGAAGGGATGCCATGGCATCTCCCGCACAAAAGGCCTGATCCGGAAAACGCCGGGTTCCAGCCCCTTGGCCTCCGCATAGCGCCACAAGGTGTAGGATCCGAACAGCACCACCGCCCGAGTGTCCATAATCACCGGCTCGGGCTGCAGATCGCCCACAAAAGGAACCACCTTGTGCCAGGTGAAAGGCAGGCTCAGGGCGTCCAGCGCAACCGCCAGTTTCCGCGTGTCCTCAAAATCCTGCAACACCCACTGCATGCCGTCGCCTCAGCCAATCACCTTGCGCACCTCGGACACGAACGCTTCGCCGCGCTGTTCGAAATTGTCGAACTGGTCGAAACTCGCAGCCGCCGGCGCCAGAAGCACCGTATCGCCCGGCTCGGCCTCTTCGGCTGCCAGCGCCACGGCGCGCGCCATCTCCCCGCAGATCGCCCGGGGCAGATCGGTCAGCTCAAGCGCCACCTCATCGGCCTGGCGCCCGATCACATAAGCCTTCACCACCGAGCCCCAATGGGGGGCCAGCGCCGACAGCCCGCCTTCCTTCACCTGCCCGCCGACAATCCAGCGCACCCGTTTGAACGCGCCCAACGCATGGGCGGCGGCATCCACATTGGTTGCCTTCGAATCATTCACGAAGCGCACGCCCCCCCCCTCGCCCACCAACTGGCTGCGATGAGGCAGGCCCTCAAAGCTCTGAAATCCCTGCTCAATCAGTTTCGGCGGCACCAGCAGCGCGCGCAGGGCCGCATAGGCCGCGCAGGCGTTCTGATGGTTATGCGCCCCCGGCAAACCGGCAATCTCGCGCAGATCGACCGAGGCGATCTGCCGCCCCTTGCGCATCTCCGACAAAAACCCCTTGCGCGCCGACACCGACCAGCCGACGCCCTGCGGCTTCTGCCCCACCATGACCCGGATCACACGGTCGTCTGCGGGGCTTTCCGACAATTGGT
The DNA here is from genome assembly GCA_025800205.1 of Silicimonas sp. Lineage (GTDB taxonomy): Bacteria > Pseudomonadota > Alphaproteobacteria > Rhodobacterales > Rhodobacteraceae > CALKXV01. The sequence goes on from JAOXSD010000311.1 coordinate 3,222, forward strand.
TGGCCAGAAACACCCCTTCCGCCTCGTCGACGCCGATCACGGCGCGATCCGGACCGCCCTCGGCAAACAAACGCCGTTTGGCGGCAAAATACCCGCCGTAGCCGCCGTGCCGGTCCAGATGATCGGGTGAAAGATTGGTGAAGACCGCCACATCCGGCGTCAGCGACCGCGCCAGTTCGGTCTGGTAGGAAGACAGCTCCAGCACCACCACACCGCCATCGCCGGGCGGGTCGATGTCCAGCACCCCGCGCCCGATGTTGCCCGCAAGCTGGCTTTCGCGCCCGGCCACCTGCAGACAATGATGGATCAACGCCGAGGTGGTGGATTTCCCGTTCGATCCGGTCACCGCCACCACCCGTGGCGTGGTGTCGAACCTGTCCCAGTCCCGGGTCGCGAAGGAGCGGAAAAAGAGCCCGATGTCATTGTCGACCGGAACCCCTTCGGCCAGGGCCGCCGCCACGTGGCGGTTCGGTTCGGGATAAAGATGCGGAATGCCGGGGCTGAGGATCAGTCGCGCCACCCCGTCCCAGGCATCGCGGCGCCCGAGATCATGCAGCACCAGCCCCTCGGCCTCCGCCGCCGCCCGGACCGCCTCATTGTCATCCCAGCAGAGCGGCTCTGCTCCGCCCGCCAGCAAGGCCCGGGCCGCAGACAACCCGCTGCGCCCCAACCCAAGGACCACGACCCGCGCGCCCTCCAAACCCTGTACCTCGATCACCAGGCAATCCTTTCCCGCTGCCGAAAAAAGCCCCCCATCGGCCCGTCCGCAGGCAGGGTGGCCAGCCAGATCCCGGTCTCCGCCCCTTCCTCGGGCGTAAGATCCGCACCGGCGCCGCCCATCCGGGTGCGCACCCAGCCGGGACACATGGCGTTGATTTTCACATCACCCCGGGTGTCGCGCGATGCCGCAAGGGTCAGCGCATTCAACGCCGCCTTGGCCACCCCATAGGCGCCGGGCCCTTCAAGGCCATCGTCGAAACTGCCCCAGCCCGAGGAGACATTGACCACCCGGCCGTAGCCGCGCGCCTCCATCCCCGGCACGAAGGCCCGCATCAGCGCATGAGGCCCCGCGACCATCACCGCCATGGAGGTCTCGAAGAGGGCCCCCTCGCCCAGCACCGGCCCGGCCCCCAACACGCCTGCATTGTTCACCAGAACGTCCAGATCACCGATCTCGGCGACCGCGCGGGTCAGCGACTCCGGGTCTTCCAGATCGAGCGCCACTGCCCGCCCGCCGATCCGCCGGGCCACCGCTGCCCCCTCGGCCAGCACCCGCGCGCCCACGATCACCTCAAGACCGGCCGCGGCCAGCCCCTCGGCAATGGCCGCGCCAATGCCGCGATTGCCACCGGTGACAAGGGCGCGCCGCATCAGGCGTCGCTCTCGTTGTCGACTTCCAGCTGGCCCGAGATCCGGCGCCAGAGAATGCCCCAATACATGCCCAGCGCCAGCACGACCGAAAGCGCGATGATCCCCAGCCAGACATTGACCGACCGGTTCTCAAGGCTCAGCCAGCCCAGATCAAAGAGCACCCAGACCAGCGCTGCGATCACCGCCAGGATCAGCACCACGCCGATCTTGCCGATGCCACGCAAGACGGCGGTGAAGAACAGCACATAGGCCACGATCAGCACCAGCCCGATCAGCACCGCCACCGGCAGATTGTCGGCCCCACTGGTCAGTGCCCAGCGCACATAGGAATAATCGGTCGGGTTATAGGTGGCCGCCAGCAACACAAAGGCCGCCAGCCAGCGGAACAGAAATCCCATTTCTCAAACCTCCTGGTTCATTGCCTTGTGGGTATCGCCCGGATGCGCCGCCGGCAAGGCCTAGCCCCGCCCGGCCAGCAGGGTCGAGAGGCTTTCGCGGGCGCCCTGCGTGGCCGGATGCTCCGCCCCCAGCGCCGCCCCGTAAATCCCGATTGCCTCGCGCAGAAGCGGATCCGCCTCCGCGCTGCGCCCCGCCCCATGCAACAGGGCCGCCAGATTGGCGAGCGTTTGCGCAGTGTCCGGATGCTGATCCCCCTGCACCTTGCGCCCGGTCTCCAGCGCCTCGCGCAAAAGCGGCTCCGCCTCCGCCACCCGGTCCGTCGCCCTCAGCAAAGCGGCAAGGTTGTTGAGGGCCGTGATCGTATCGGGATGTTTGGCGCCAAGTGTCTCCTGATCGATATCGAGCGCCTCGCGCAGCAGCGGTTCCGCCTCCCCATAGCGCCCGGTGGCATCATAGAGCAGCGCAAGATTGTTGAGCGCCCGCGCGGTGTTCGGATCACGCGCGCCCTCGGTCTTGCGGGTGATCTCAAGCGCGTCGCGCAACAAGGGCTCGGCCGCCTCGAATTGTTCCAGATCCTGCAGCGCCGCCCCATGGGTGCCGATGGCGGCGGCGTTCGACGACGCCCGCCCGGTGCGCTGGATCGCCAGCGGCACCGACCGCCGCGCGGCCATCTCGGCCAGGGCAAACTTGCCGTCCCGCTTCAGGGAAATCGCCAGCTGGTTCAGCTCCACATCGGACATGCCGTCCCAGTTCAGCACCTCGATCGGCTCGCCCTGCTCCAGCCCCGCCCGTCGCCGCTCCGCCAGCGCCTTCAGCCCCGCCAGATGGGCCGACCCGGGATCTGCCGCCAGGCCGATCGCCGCAAAGCGCAGCGCCTCCTCGACCATCTCGCCCCCATGGGTGTCGCTGTCCCAAAGCCGCTGCTCGGCCATGATCGCAGCCGCCCGCCCGAAGGCCTCAGACTGCCGCTCGGCAAAACCAAGCGCCTCCGCCTCCAACGCCGGAAAATCGCCCTCCAACCCGTCGATCCGATCAAGAAACCGCTCCGGATCCACCTGCCCCAGCCGCACCTCGGCCCGGGCCAGTTTCTCGCGCAGATCGTCGCGCTCCGATTGTACCGTGTAAAGCGCACCCCGGACGATCTGCTCCTTGCGAAAGAACCCCATGGCGGCCAGTGCGGCGACCACCGCCGCGATGGCCGACAAGGCGCCCCAGAAGGTGTCGTTCGTCAGGAAGTCGGGCAAATGGTCCTACCGGATCTTCAGCGTGGCCAGCCCGATCAGTGCCAGAATCAGCGAGATGATCCAGAACCGGATCACGATCTGCGGCTCGGCCCAGCCTTTTTTCTCGAAATGGTGGTGGATCGGCGCCATCAGGAACACCCGGTTGCCGGTCAGCTTGAAATAGCCCACCTGAATGATCACCGAGAGCGCTTCAATCACGAACAAACCGCCAACGATGGCCAGCACGATCTCGTGCTTGGTGGCCACCGCGATGGCGCCCAGGGCACCGCCCAGGGCCAACGACCCGGTGTCGCCCATGAAGACGGCGGCGGGCGGCGCATTGTACCACAAAAAGCCGAGCCCGCCACCGATCAGGGCGGCGACAAAGATCAGGATCTCGCCCGTCCCCGGCACATAGTGAACGTCGAGGTATTGGGTGAAATCGACCCGGCCCACCGCATAGGCAATCACGCCCAGCGTGCCAGCCGCGATCATCACCGGCATGATCGCCAGCCCATCAAGACCATCCGTGAGGTTCACCGCATTGGCCGCCCCCACGATCACCACCATGGCGAAGGGAATGAAGATGAACGACAGGTTCAACAGCGCGTCTTTCAGCACTGGAAAGGCCAGGTGAAAGCTCAGATCATCAGGATGCAGCATCGAGGCCCAATAGCCCGCAATACCCGCCACGACGAAACCAAGAACCAGCCGCAACCGTCCGGAAAGGCCGGAATAATTGTCGTTCTTCTTGACTTTGGAATAATCGTCGGCAAAGCCGATCAGCCCGAAAGCGGCGGTCACGAACAAAACGATCCAGACATAGCCATTGTCCCAGCGCGCCCAAAGCAGCGTGGCAAAAAGCAGCGCCGAAAGGATCAGCAAACCGCCCATGGTCGGCGTGCCGGCCTTGGTCTCGATATGGCTTTGCGGCCCGTCTTCGCGGATCGGCTGGCCGTTTCGCTGTTTGGCGCGCAAAAGGTTGATCAGGGGCTTGCCGAACAGAAATCCGAAGATCAGCGCGGTGAAGAACGCACCGCCCGCCCGGAAGGTTATATACCTGAAAAGGTTGAAAAAATCGCCGCCATCGGTGAAGGCGGTCAACCAATACAACATACCTATGCCCCTTTTTCGCGCGCCTCTTTCAGCGCTTTTATTGCCGCGACCAGCAGGCTCACACGCGACCCTTTGGAGCCCTTGACCAGAACGACGTCGCCGGGCCGCACCAATTGATGCGCCTGGGCCGCCAGATCCTCGGCTGTCTCGCACCAATGGCCCCGTTTCTCAACCGGCAAAGCATCGAAAAGCGCCCACATCCGAGGGCCCACGCAGTGAACGAGCGCCACGTCATGCATCGCCGGATGCTCGGCCAAGGCAGCGTGAAGTGCGGCTTCCTCTGCGCCCAGTTCCAACATGTCGCCCAGGATCGCCACCCGGCGGCCCCGGCCCTCGGGCGCGACCGCCGCCAGCACTTCGAAGGCCGCAGCCATCGAGGCCGGATTGGCGTTGAACGCATCATCAATCAACTCGACCGCCAGATCCTCGACCGGATCGATCTGCACCCGGTGCCGCGC
>JAOXSD010000020.1 GCA_025800205.1 Silicimonas sp.
GGCTGTTTGCCAACGCTGTCAGCGGATTGCCACTGGTGCCGTGGATCCAGCTGGCCCCGAGATCCAGCGGCATTCCCAGACGGCTATCGGTCCAGATGCGTCCGCCGATCCGCCCCCGCGCCTCCAGCACCTGTACCTCGCGCCCCTGCCCCGCCAGGGCCGAGGCCGCGGCCAGGCCACTGGCCCCGGCACCGATGACCGCGATGCGGCGGGCCTCGGTTCCGGACACCGCCTGGGCCGCGAACAGGCCGGATTCGTAGGCCGCATGCACGGTACTGTTATAGTCTGGATGCGTTGCCTCTCCGGCAAAGAACAACCGCCCGCCCACAGGTTCAGCCAGATCGCGGGCCTGGGCCCGGCGCGCGCCTTTGGCAAAATAGGAATAAGACCCATAGCTGAAGGGGTCGCGGCTCCAGTTTGTCCGCAGATAGCCGGTGGCCCGTCGCCGCCCCCGCGCCTGAAGTGGCGTCACCCCCAGCGCGGCCGTTGCGACAGCGCCCTGTAACAAGACACGGCGATCCATGCCCCCTCCTATTCCGGCGTCATCCGCCAAACCGTGCCACTGCCTTCTGCAATGAACCAGATAGACCCGTCATAGGCCTCTATAATGTCGCGGATACGCTCGGTCTCGGGGCCTTTGATCTGTTCGACCTCCTGAATCGGCAGGCCCGAGAGGCGCGCGATATAGTCGAACTTCAGAGAGCCGACGAAAAAATCGCCCTGCCATTCCGGCCAGAGCCGCCCGGAATAGATCATCATCCCCGAGGGCGCGATGGAGGGATCCCAGTAAAACCGCGGCTGCTCCATCGCCGGTTTGGCGGTGCCTTCACCGATTTTGGCCCCATTGTAATGGGTGCCGTAGGAAATGACCGGCCAGCCAAAATTGCCGCCTTTGACCACGCGGTTGATTTCATCCCCGCCCTTGGCGCCATGTTCCACCACCCACAGGTCGCCGCGCCCGTTCACCACCGCACCTTGCGGGTTGCGATGACCGTAGGACCAGATTTCGGGCTGCACGCCGGGCGTGTTCAGAAACGGGTTCCTGGGGTCGGGTTTGCCTGACCGGCGGATGCGCACGACGCTGCCATTGTGGTTGGACCGGTCCTGGGCGCTGGGGCGGTCGCCCCGATCCCCGATCGTGACATAAAGTTCCTTGTTTCGGCCCTCGACCACGCGGCTGCCGAAATGCCGCCCACCTTTGCCTCCGGGCGCGGCCTCGAACAGCACCTGCACATCCCGCAGCCGCCGCCCGGATGCATCCAGATAACCCCGGGCCAGCGCCGTGCCAGCGCCCCCGCCGGGCTGCGGTTTGGAAAAGGTCAGGAACACCTCATAAGGGGGCCGCACCGACGATCGCCCCACCGTGACATCCAGTAATCCGCCCTGCCCTTGTGCCTTGACGCGCGGCACACCGGCAACAACCGTCCGCTTGCCATCCTTGAAATGCAGCAGCCGCCCGCCCCGTTCGGTCACCAGAAACGCGCCATCGCCCAGCACCGCAACGCCCCAGGGCGTGTCGAGCCCGGAGGCCATCGGCTCCAGCCGCACCGGCCCGGTCGAGGTGCCCAGAGTTTGGGCAGCCGCGCCCATGGCCCAGACACACGCCACAAAGGTCAAGAAAACTCGGATCATCAGGCCGCTCCTGCTACCGCCGCAAGCATAGAACACACGGTCCGCTGCGCCACCCGCATTTAGGAAACGTGACCGGTCTGTTTCCATTCACGGAAAGGCTTTCCTTTTGGAAACACCTTGCCTAGGCTTCGCATCGGACAAATCAAAGTTCCAATAAGGGAGACTACAGATGAAAAAACTGATGATGGCAACGGCGGCCTGTGCGCTGGCGGCCGGATCGGCATTTGCCGGGGGCCACGCCAAGGAAGTGAAGCTGGGGATCATGGTCGGGTTCACCGGCCCGATTGAATCGCTTGCCGAACCGATGGCCAAGGCAGCCGAACTGGCCATGGCCGAAGTGACCGCATCCGGCATGCTGCTGGACAGCGCAACCGTGACGCCGATGCGGGCGGACACGGGCTGTATCGACAACGGCGCGTCGACCTCGGGCGCGGAACGCCTGATCGGTGACGGCATCAACGGCCTGGTGGGCGGTGACTGTTCGGGTGTAACCGGCGCGATTCTGCAGAACGTGGCGATCCCCAACGGCATGGTGATGATTTCGCCCTCGGCCACCTCTCCGGGTCTGTCGACAGTCCAGGACAATGACCTGTTTTTCCGCACCGCGCCGTCGGATGCGCGCGAAGGTCAGGTCATGGCCGAGGTGCTGAAGGATCGCGGGATCAAGTCGATCGCGCTGACCTATACCAATAACGACTATGGCAAGGGTCTGGCCGACGCCATCAAGACCAGCTTCGAAGCGGTGGGCGGTGAAGTCACCATCGTGACCAGCCACGAAGACGGCAAGGGCGACTATTCCGCCGAAGTCGGCGCGCTGGCTGCGGCGGGCGGCGACATTCTGGTGGTCGCGGGATATCTGGACCAGGGCGGCCTGGGCATCATCCAATCGGCACTGGATACCGGCGCGTGGGATACATTCGGCCTGCCCGGTGGCATGATCGGGGATGCCCTGCCCAAGAATGTCGGCCCGGACCTGGACGGGTCGTTCGGACAGATCGCGGGATCGGCTGGTGAAGGCGTTGAGAAGCTGAAGGCGCTGACCAGCGATTTCGACATCACCTCGCCTTATGCACCCGAAGCTTATGATGCCGCGGCGCTGTTCATGCTGGCGATGCAGAAGGCCAATTCCACCGATCCGGCGGAATATGGCAAGTTCATCATGGACGTGGCCAATGCCCCGGGCGAGAAGATCTATCCCGGCGAATTGGCCAAGGGCCTTGAGATCATCAAGAACGGCGGCGACGTTGACTATGTCGGCGGCTCCGCGGTCGAGCTGATCGGACCGGGCGAAAGCGCGGGCACCTATCGCGAGATCGAAGTCAAAGGTGGTGAAAACACCACCGTGCGCATGCGCTGATACCAGCGTTTTCAGATGGCCCGGCCGGCGTGACGGCCGGGCCATTTGAAGTCTGGACCATTCCAAGATAGACCGCCGCGTTCAAGCGGGGCAAACCTGCGCAGGCAGGAACAGGGGGTGCCATGATCGTCGTAGAAGACGTGCACAAGCATTTTGGCGGATTTCATGCCGTTGACGGGGCCAGCCTGACCATTGACGCGGGATCGATCACCGGGTTGATCGGCCCCAACGGCGCGGGAAAAACAACTCTTTTCAATGTGATCGCAGGCGTTCTTCCACCAACGTCCGGCCGTGTGACCATGGCGGGCGAGGACATCACCGGCCTGCCGCCGCATGTGCTGTTTCACAAGGGGCTGCTGCGCACTTTCCAGATTGCGCATGAATTCCATTCCATGACCTGCCGCGAGAACCTGATGATGGTGCCCGGGGCGCAATCGGGCGAAAGCCTGTGGAACACCTGGTTTGGACGCAAGCGGATCGCGGATGAAGAACGTGCGCTGGCGGCCAAGGCGGACGAGGTGCTGGAGTTTCTGACCATCTCGCATCTGGCGGATCACAAGGCAGGTCAGGTGTCCGGCGGACAGAAAAAGCTGCTGGAGCTGGGCCGGACGATGATGGTGGATGCCAAGATCGTGTTTCTGGACGAGGTTGGCGCCGGCGTGAACCGTACGCTGCTGAACACGATTGGCGATACGATCCTGCAATTGAACAAGGAGCGCGGGTACACCTTTGTCGTGATTGAACATGACATGGATTTTATTGGGAAAATCTGTGGTCCGGTGATCTGTATGGCCGAGGGCAAGGTGCTGGCAGAAGGGTCGCTGGCCGAGATCAAGGCCAATGAGCAGGTGATCGAGGCCTATCTGGGTACGGGGCTGAAGAACAAGGAAAAGGTGGGCGCGTGAGGCAGGGCATGGAATCTGCTGGGGCGCTGCCCCAGACCCCGGGATATTTAGGGCAAGAGGAAATGGGGGCGGGATCATGAGCGGCAGCGGCTATGATGATCGCGGCAACAAGGATTTGTCTGTCGGCAATGCCGCTGGTCAGGGTGAGATGGTGGCATCGCCGGGCACG
>JAOXSD010000179.1 GCA_025800205.1 Silicimonas sp.
GCTGACCACCGGCGGTCTGCCCGATCCGCTGACCGAGAAAGCCGCCGTGCGTCAGGTGTCGGGCGGCTGGCTGGTGCAGGAGGATGACATTGGCCGGATCAGCGCCGAGGATCTGAAAGTGGTGACCAAGCTGGCGCCGACTGATGATCAGGTTGCCGATTTGCTCTTTGCCTGGCGCGTTGCCAAACATGTGAAATCCAACGCGATCATCTATGCCCGGGACGGGGCGACCGTTGGCATTGGCGCCGGGCAGATGAGCCGCGTCGACAGCTCCACCATCGCCGCGCTGAAGGCGAAACGCATGGCCGATGAACTGGGCCTGCCTGCGTCGCTCGCGGAAGGTTCTGTTGTCGCCTCCGACGCGTTCTTCCCCTTCCCGGACGGGTTGCTGGCTGCTGCTGAAGCCGGTGCCAAGGCGGTGATCCAGCCCGGCGGGTCCATGCGCGACGACAAGGTGATCGAAGCAGCAGACGAAGCAGGGCTTGCCATGGTCTTTACTGGTATGAGACACTTCCGACACTGATGACCAGCCTCGCTCCCATGATCCGCATGGCGATCTTCATCGCCGTTTTCGACCAGATCACCAAGCTGATCGTGGTGCATGCCATGAATCTGAAGGAGCTGGGGGTGATCCTTGTCTGGCAACCCTTCATCCTGTTCCGCATGGCCTGGAACAAAGGCATCAATTTCGGCATCCCGTTGGGCAGCAAATGGGTTCTGATCGCGCTGGCGCTGGCGATCTGTGCCTGGATCGTCTGGTGGATGAACCGCGACCGGCCCGGGCCCTGGGTCCAGCTGTCCGCCGGTCTGGTTCTGGGCGGTGCCGTGGGCAATGTGATCGACCGGATCATCTATGGCGCGGTGGCGGATTTCCTCAATGTCACCTGCTGCGGCTATGAGAGCCCCTGGTCGTTCAACGTGGCCGATATCGCCATATTCCTGGGCGCGGTCGGTCTGGTGTTCCTCTCCAACGGAGAGCCGGAGCCGCGCTAAGCCGGGGCTTTCCCCCGGCGCGGGAAAGGCCTACAAATGGCGCGAGTATTGCGGAGGCACGATGGTGCGACGGGTTTTGATCTTGGGGCTGGCGCTGGCGCTGTCGGCCTGCAGCGATGATGGCGGGCTTCTGAACATCAAGCAGCAGCCGGGCGAAGGGCCCGATGAATTCGCGGTGCTGCCGACGAAGCCGCTGGAGATGCCCGAGGACATGGGCGCGCTGCCCGAGCCGACGCCGGGCGGGATCAACCGCACCGATCCGACGCCCGAGGTGGATGTGGCGGCGGCCCTTGGGGGCAATGCCGCCGTGCTCAGCCGGGCGTCCAATGATGGCGCGCTTCTGGCCCATGCGGGCCGGTTCGGCACCAGTCCGAACATCCGCGCCACCCTTGCGGCCGAGGATCGCGCCTTTCGCGAAGACAATCAGGGGCGGGTGCTGGAGCGGCTTTTTGACGTGAACGTCTACTTCCGCGCCTATGAGTTCATGTCGCTGGATCAATATGCCGAATTGGAGCGGATGCGCCGCGCGGGCATTCGTACCCCTGCCGTCCCACCTGACCCGGCGCTTCAGTAGCTCACGCAGATTTCGGTTGATTCTGCGGCGATTCAGGCCATCTCTGGGGCGGACTGACCTGAAAGGAGCTTTCATGCGTCTTGCCCCCTTGGCCCTTGTTGCCGCCCTGAGCCTCGCCCCCGCCGCCCGGGCGGCCGACAACGTCTCCACCTTCACGCTCGACAATGGCATGGAAGCGGTGGTGATCGAGGATCACCGCGCCCCGGTCGTGGTGCATATGGTCTGGTATCGCGTGGGCTCGGCCGATGAGCCTCCCGGCCGCTCGGGCATTGCGCATTTTCTGGAGCATCTGATGTTCAAGGCGACCGACGAGCTGGTCTCGGGTGAGCTCAGCAATACGGTCGCCGCCAATGGCGGCAGCGACAATGCCTTCACGTCGTTTGATTATACTGCGTATTTTCAACGGATTGCCGCCGACCGGCTTGATCTGGTGATGGGGATGGAGGCGAGCCGGATGGATGGTCTGGCGCTGGTCGAAGAGGATATCGTCACCGAGCGTGACGTGGTGATCGAGGAGCGCGCGCAGCGGACCGACAGTGATCCGGGCGCCCTGTTCAACGAGCAGCTGAACGCCGCCCTTTATCTCAACCACCCGTACAATCGCCCGATCATCGGCTGGAAACACGAGGCCCATACCCTGAGCCTGGAGGATGCGGAGGCGTTCTATGCCGCCCATTACGGGCCGAACAATGCGATCCTGGTGGTGGCCGGTGACGTGGATCCGGCCGAGGTGCAGGCGCTGGCGGAAAAGCACTACGGTCCGATCCCGCCGAACCCGGCGATCGTGCCGCGCAACCGCCCGTCCGAGCCGCCGCAACTGGCGGAGCGGCGCCTGTCCTACAAGGATGCGCGGATCGGCAATGATTATGTGACCCGCACCTATCTCGCCCCCGAGCGCGACCCGGGCAATCAGCGTTCGGCGGCGGCGCTGACCATGCTGGCGGCGGTTCTGGGCGGGTCATCGACCAATTCGGTGCTGGCGCGGAAGTTGCAGTTCGAGAACCCGGTGTCGGTCTATACCTCGGCCTGGTATCGGGGCGGGTCGCTGGACGATGGCGCCTTCGGGCTGGTGATCGTCCCGGCCCCCGGTGTGGAATTGGAGGAGGCCGAGCGGCTGCTTGACGGGGCGGTGGCGGAGTTCATCGAAGAGGGTGTGGATCCCAAGCAACTGGCGCGCATCAAAATGAACCTGCGGGCCGATCAGATCTATGCCCGTGACAATATCTCGAGCCTGGCAAACCGCTATGGCCGCGCGCTGGCCGTGGGGCTGAGCGTGGAGGATGTCACCGCCTGGCCCGACCTGCTGCAGGCGGTGACGGAGGAAGACATTCTGGCCGCCGCGAAGACCTATCTTGACCGCACCAGCGCCGTGACCGGGCTGGCGCGCGCGGACCGGGAGGTGACCCAATGATTCGCGTTCTTCTGACCCTGGCGCTGGGCCTGACGCTCGCCGCGCCCGCCCGCGCCGCCGTGGAAATCCAGGAAGTGACCTCGCCCGGCGGGATCACCGCCTGGCTGGTGGAGGAGCGCGCGATCCCCTTCACCGCGCTTGAAATCCGCTTTTCGGGCGGCGGGTCGCTGGATCGCGAGGGCAAGCGCGGCGCGGTCAATCTGATGACCGCGACGATCGAGGAAGGGGCGGGGGATCTGGATGCCCAGGGCTTTGCCGCCGCCCGCGACGGGCTGGCCGCCAGTTTCCGGTTCAACGCCAACCGCGATGCGATTTCGGTGTCGTCGCGGTTTCTCTCCGAGAACCGCGACGAGGCGGTGGCGCTGTTGCGCTCGGCCCTGACCGAGCCGCGCTTCGATCAAAGCGCCATCGACCGGGTGCGGGCACAGGTGTTGTCGAACATCCGTTCGGATGAGGGCGATCTGAACGCTTTGGCGGCGCGCAATTTCAGGGCTTTGGCCTTCGAGAACCATCCCTATGGGTCGAGCATCGATGGCACGCTGGCCTCGGTCGCGGAACTGACCCGTGACGATATCGTCACCGCCTTCGGGGACACGATTGCCCGGGATCGGGTCTTTGTCGGCGTGGCGGGGGACATCAGCGCCGAGGAACTGGGCCCGCTTCTGGATGATCTTCTGGGCGGGCTGCCCGCCACCGGTGCGCCCCTGCCGGACCCGGCCGAGGTGCAGTTGACCGGCGGGGTGTCCATCGTGGATCAGGACACGCCGCAATCGGTGGCCATGTTCGGCCATGAGGGCATCGACCGCCATGACCCGGAGTTCTTTCCCGCCTTTCTGGCCAATGAGATTTTCGGGGGCAGCGGGCGGCAGTCGCGGCTGAGTTACGAGGTGCGCGAAACCCGGGGGCTGACCTATGGGATCGGCGCCTATCTGGCCACCTATGATCTGGCCAATCTGGTGATCGGGCAGGTGGCGTCCTCCAATGACCGGATGGCGGAGGCGATCGAGGTGACCCGGGCGGAATGGGCGAAGATTGCCGATGCGGGGGTGACCGAGGCGGAGCTGGCGGAGGCGAAGACCTATCTGACCGGATCCTATCCCCTGCGGTTCGGCAGCAATGCGGGCATTGCGCGCATTCTGGTGGGCATGCAGCAGGACGATCTGAGCACCGATTACGTCAACACCCGCAACAACAAGGTCAATGCGGTGACGCTGGAAGAGATCCGGGCGGTGGTCAAACGGCTCTACCGGCCCGAGGCGCTGCGCTTCGTGGTGGTGGGGCGGCCCGAGGGTCTGGAGAACGTGAACTAGTTTTTTCGGCGCGACCCGTTGCGGCGCGGGGGGCCGGGGACTATCACCCGGCCTGAACAACCAGAGACGCCCGATGGACCATTTCCTGTATCAAAACGGCATCCTCCATGCCGAAGACGTGCCCCTGCCCGAGATTGCGGCGGAGGTGGGCACGCCGTTCTACGTCTATTCCACCGCGACGTTCGAGCGCCACTACCGGCTGTTTGACGAGGCTTTGGCGGGGATGGACCATCTGGTCTGCTATGCGATGAAGGCCAATTCCAATCAGGCGGTGCTGCGGCTGATGGCGGGTCTGGGCGCGGGTGTCGATGTGGTCTCGGGCGGCGAATACCGCCGGGCCATCGCCGCCGGGTTTCCCGGCGAGCGCATTGTCTTTTCCGGCGTCGGCAAGACCGTGGATGAGATGGAAACCGCGCTGACGGGCGGGATCCGCCAGTTCAACGTGGAAAGCGAGCCCGAGATGGAGCGGCTGTCGCAGGTCGCCACCCGTCTGGGCAGGGTGGCCCCGATCACCGTGCGGGTGAACCCGGATGTGGATGCCAAGACCCATGAGAAGATCTCCACCGGCAAATACGACAACAAATTCGGCATCCCGATCAGCCGGGCGCGCGAGGTTTATGCCCGCGCCGCCAAACTGCCCGGCATCGATGTGGTCGGCATCGATGTTCATATCGGCTCGCAACTGACCGAGCTGGCGCCGTTCGAGGAAGCCTATACGCTGGTCGCAGAACTGACCCGCGATCTGCGCGCCGATGGCCATGACATCCGCCGTCTCGATCTGGGGGGCGGTTTGGGCATTCCCTACGAGCGGTCCAATGAAGCGCCGCCCTTGCCAGTGGAATATGGCGCGATGATCAAGCGCACCGTGGGGGATCTGGGCTGCGAGATCGAGATCGAGCCGGGCCGTCTGATCGCAGGCAATGCGGGGCTCCTGATCTCGGATGTGGTCTATGTGAAAGAGGGCGAGGGCCGCCGCTTCCTGATCCTTGATGCGGCGATGAACGATCTGGTGCGCCCTGCCATGTATGGCGCGCATCATGACATCGTGCCGGTGGTCGAGGCCAAGCCGGGCGTGGACCAGACCCCCTATGACGTGGTCGGTCCGGTCTGCGAAACCGGTGACACGTTCAGCCGTGGCCGGCCCCTGCCGCCGCTTGCCCCGGGTGATCTGGTCGCCTTCCGCTCGGCAGGCGCCTATGGCGCGGTGATGGCGTCGGAATACAATTCCCGCCCGCTGATCCCCGAGGTGCTGGTCCATGAGCATCAATTCGCCGTCATTCGGCCACGTCCGAGCTATGAAGAGATGATAAAGCGCGATAACATCCCGCCATGGCTCGAGGGGTAGGTTTTTCCCGCCCCGGCCCTAGATAGAGGCCCATGACCGGCAAGAGCGATCTTCCGCGCGAGGCAGAACAGCGGCTGCGATGGCCGCTGCGCCTGACCCTTTTGGGTCTTTTTGCCGAACGGGCGAGCCGGGCCTTCTGGCCGCTCTGGTCTGTTCTTCTTGTTGTTTTGTCTGGGCTTTTTCTGGGGCTGCACGATCAATTGCCGCTGGAAGGCTTCTGGGCGCTGAGCGTTCTGGCCGTATGTGCCCTGGGGGCTGCGCTGGTTGTCGGGCTGCGCCGGTTCCGGCTGCCGACGCGCGCCGATGCGCTGGCGCGGCTGGATGATACGCTGCCCGGACGCCCGATTGCGGCGCTCGCGGATGATCAGGCGATCGGCGCGGGAGATCCGGCATCGGAAGCGGTCTGGCAGGCGCATTTGTCCCGGATGGGGCAACGGTTGAGTGCGGCGCGGGCGGTTGAACCCGATCTGAAGCTGGCCCGGCGCGATCCGTTCGGTCTGCGCTACATGGCGCTGCTGGTCTTTTCCGTGGCGCTGATTTTCGGCTCGGTCCTGCGGATGGCCACGGTCACCGAAATGGCCCCGGGGGGCGCGGCGCTGGCCAGTGGTCCGACCTGGGAAGGCTGGGTGGAGCCGCCGATTTATACCGGAAAACCAAGTCTTTACCTCAATGATATCGATCAGGCGGAGCTGGCGGTGCCGGAAGGCTCGCAGGTCACGATCCGCTTTTATGGCGGGGTGGGCGAGCTGACGCTGCATGAAACCGTGTCGGGCCGGACCCAGGATGTGCCCGCCGCGACGGAGCCGGCGCAGGATTTCCAGATCACCCAGGATGGCGAGTTGCGCATCGAGGGTGTGGGCGGGCGCGAATGGCAGGTTGTTGCCGTCGAAGATGCGCCCCCCGAGGTCGAGTTCGACGGTCCGATCGAGATGGGCGAGGGCGGCCAGATGGAGGCGCCTTTTGTGGCGCGCGATGATCACGGGGTGACCGGCGGCCAGTTGCGGATCACGCTCGATCTGGGCGAGGTGGAGCGGCGCCACGGGCTGACGATTGATCCCGAGCCGCGCGAGGCCATCGTGCTGGACCTGCCGCTGACGATTTCGGGCGACCGGCGGGATTTCACCGAACTGGCCATTGACGATTTCTCCGAACATCCCTTCGCCAATCTCGCGGTCAAAGCCGAGCTTTTCGCCTTCGATCACGCGGGGCAGGAGGGGTTGTCGGCGCCGCAATTCACCACTTTGCCGGGGCGGCGGTTCTTTGATCCGCTGGCCAAGGCGATCATCGAAGGGCGCCGCGATCTGCTGTGGAACCGCGCCAATGCGCCCCGGGTGGCGCAGGTTTTGCGCGCGGTCAGCCACGCGCCCGAGGACATTTTCCGCTCGGAAACCGCCTATATGAAACTGCGGTTCATTGTGCGGCGGATCGAGACCCGGGTCGAGATCGACCGGCTGGATGATGCGGCGGTCGAGGAATTCTCCGCCGCCCTTTGGGATCTGGCGGTCGAGATCGAGGAGGGGGATCTGTCGGATGCGCTGGCGCGGCTGCGCCGGGCCCAGGACCGCCTTGCCGAAGCCATCGAGAATGGCGCGACGGATGAGGAAATCGCCGAGCTGATGCAGGAATTGCGCGAGGCGATGCAGGATTACATGCGCCAACTGGCCGAGCAGCAGGGGGAGCAGCCGCAGCAGCTCACCGAGGGCGAGATGCAGGAGATGTCGAGCCAGGATCTGCAGGACATGCTCGACCGGCTGCAGCAATTGATGGAAGAGGGCCGGATGGCCGAGGCGGAGCAAATGCTGGAGCAGCTTCGCCAGATGATGGAGAACATGCAGATCGTTCAGGGTCAGGGCCAGCCCTCGCCCGGTCAGCAGGCGATGGAGGGTCTGGCGGAGACCCTGCGCAACCAGCAGGGCCTGTCGGATGAGGCGTTCCGTGATCTGCAGGAGCAATTCGGCCAGCAACAGGGCCAGCAGGGGCAACAGCCGGGTCAGCAACCTGGCCAGCAACCCGGTCAGGGTCAGGGACAAGGTCAGCCCGGTCAGGGGCAGGGCCAGGGTCAGGGCTCCCTGGCGGACCGGCAGCAGGCGCTCCGGAACGAATTGAACCGGCAGATGCAGAACCTGCCGGGGGCCGGCACCGAGGAAGGTGATGCGGCGCGCCGGTCGCTGGATCGGGCCGGTGATGCGATGGACCGGGCCGAAGAGGATCTCAGGAACGAGGATTTCGCCGGCGCGCTGGACAATCAGGCGGATGCCATCGAGGCGTTGCGTGAAGGGATGCGTGATCTGGCGGAACAGATGGCCCAGCAACAGCAGGGCGCGGGGCAGGAGGGCGAGGCCATGGGCCAGAACACCCCCGGCACGTCGCGCGATCCCCTGGGCCGCGATCTGGGCGAGAACGGCCGGATCGGCACCGATGAGGATCTGCTGCAGGGCGAGGATGTCTATCGCCGCGCCCGCGAGCTTCTCGATGAGATCCGCCGCCGGTCAGGTGATCAGGAACGGCCGAGCGAGGAGCTCGACTATCTCAAGCGGCTTCTGGAGCGGTTCTGATCAGGCGTCGGTGCCCAGCACCCCGTCGATCCAGTCACGCACCACATTGGCCCCATCCACATAGGGAATGAGCGCGGCCTCGCTGCCGGGAATGATCTGCGCGATCACCGGCGCCTTGGCATAGGCAAGGATCATCACCATCGCGAGCAAGGTCATGGCGAGAAAGCCGCGCCGGAAGCCCTGGCGCTGCTTTGCGGTGTCGAAATCCTTTTTCTTCGGCCGCGAGCGGGTGGATTTCAGGGTCGAGTTGATTTCGTCGATATCGGGCAGAAGATCGCGCCGGGGCGGGTCGTTTTCCTGCCGGGAGACGGGGGCGGGCTCGCTTTTGGCGGGCTGGGGCGCGTCCTTTGGCGGTGTCGCCGGGGCGCTGTCCTTGCGGTTGGCCATCCGGGCGCGCAGGGCCCGTGACGCGGTGTCCCGGTTGCGCAGATCATCGAGGCCGAGATCGGTCTGGGCCTCGAAGGCCTCCGACGGCGGCGCCCGGCGCTGGGACATTTCCCGGGCGGCTTCTTCCTTCAGGATGTCGAGGGCGGCGGCATCGGCGGGGCGCCGCTGGCCGGGTTTGATCCCCGGCGGCGGCGTGGGGGTGTCGAAGACGAAGACGTCGTCATCCTGATCTTCCGAGGCGGCGGCGATGGCCAGGGCGGCATGGCTCGGCGCGCGGTTTTCGGCGGCGGGTTTGGGATCGGGGGCCGGCTCCGGGTCCGGTTCGGGCGCGGGGTCCGGTTCGGGGGCCTTTGCGGCGACCGGCTCCGGTTCGGGCCGTTCGGTGGTCACCGGCTGCGGTGCCGGTTTCTGTTCCGGTTCGGGCTCGGACTCAGGTTCCGGTTCGGGCTCGGGCTCAGGTTCGGGTTCGGGATCCGGCTCAGGTTGAGGGGCCGGTTCCGGCTCGGGCTCGGGGTCCGGCTGCGGTTCGGGCTCCGGTTCCGGGGTTGTCTCCTCGATCACCGTCTCCGACGGGGGCGTGTCCTCGCCCCGGTCCGGCGCGGCAATCTCCGGCGCGGGATCCGCGATCTCTGAGAAATCCGCAGGCGGCGGCAGTTCGAACCAGGTGTGGCCGCAATTGGAACATTGCACGTCGCGGCCCTCATCGGGCACGAGGGCTGCGTCGATCTCGTATTGAGCGCTGCAATTCGGACAGATCAGCCGCATGTCGTCTTGTTCCTTGCCCTGGGAAAATGTGCCTTTTTCGGCATCGTTTGACCTCTGATAGCACAGCTTAACACTTCGATTTCAACCGCGAAAGCCCGGCGGCGTTGAACCCGGGGGGGAAAACAGGCTAGATCGCCCGAAGAGCAGGGGGAAAACGTGATCGAGCTGGACAAAGTGGCGGTCCGCTACGGCGACAGGGAGCTGTTTGGCGACGTGTCGCTGACGCTGGAGCAGGGGAGTTTCCACTTCCTCACCGGCCCGTCCGGCGCGGGCAAGACAACGCTGATCCGGCTTTGTTCGATGGAAATGCAGCCCTCTGCGGGGCAGGTGCGGCTGTTTGGCAAGGATCTGGCGGATCTGGGCCGGGACGGGGAGGCGCGGATGCGCGGGCGCATCGGTGTGGTGCATCAGGACAGCCGGTTCATTGATCATCTGCCCCTGTCGGAGAATGTCATTCTGCCTGCGGCGGTCAGTGGCGAGACCGGTCCCCGGGTGGAGCAGCATCTGAGCGAGCTTCTGTCCTGGGTCGGGTTGACCGGGCAGGCGGAGAGCCTGCCGCCCCAGCTTTCGGGGGGCGAGCGGCAGCGGGCGGCGCTGGCGCGGGCGGTGATTCTGTCGCCCGATGTTCTGCTGGCCGACGAACCCACGGGGAATGTGGATTGGGACATGTCGCAGCACCTGCTGCGGCTGCTGATCGAGTTGAACAAGCTGGGCAAGACGGTGCTTTGCGCGACCCATGATCTGAATTTGATCCGGCAGGCGAAATCCAAGGTGCGTGCGAAGGTGCTGCGGCTGACCGAGGGGCGGATCGAAGTGGCGGGGGCCGGCCTGTGACCTGGCGCGATCTGATCCGGGGCGATGCGACGCTCAACCGGGTGGTGCCGCCCTCGGGCTTCACCGCCGTGCTGACCCTGGCCAGTTCTGCGGCAATGGCGTTTCTGGCGGTCTTCACCATGGCGCTGGCGCTGGCCGCAGGCAATCTGGCGGCCCGCTGGGAGGCCGAACTGGCGGGCACCGCCACGGTGCGGATCACCGCGCCTGACGATGTGATCGGGGCGCAGACCCGGGCGGTGCTGACCGCGCTGGCCCAGACCCCCGGAATTCAGGATGCGCAGCCGATGGCGACCCAGACCCAGCTGGAGCTGCTGGCGCCCTGGTTCGGCACCGGCCTGCCGGTGGAGCAATTGCGCCTGCCGGTGGTGATCGAAGTCGAGGAAACCGCCGAGGGCCCGGACCGTGCGGGGCTGGAGGCGCGTCTGGCCGCCGAGGCGCCGGGTGCGGTCTATGACAGCCACGGCCGCTGGCGGGCGCCCTTGATCACGGCGGCCGAGCGGCTGCGCCGTCTGGGCTGGGGATCGCTGGTGCTGATCGCGGCGGTGACCGGGGTGACCGTGGCGCTGGCCGCCTCGTCGGCGCTGGCCGCCAATGCCCAGGTGGTCGAGGTGTTGCGCCTGGTGGGCGCCCGCGACCGCTGGATTTCGGGCGCTTTCGTTTTGCGCTTCACCCTGCGCGCGCTGATCGGCGCGGGTGCGGGCGCGCTGGTTGCGATGATCACGGTGGCGTTTCTGCCCGGCGGGGTGGAGGTGGGCATTCTGGGCGATCTGGGCTTTCGCGGCGCCGAATGGCTGTTGCCCGTCCTGGTGCCGCTGATTGCCGCCGCCATTGCCGCCGGGGCCACCTATGGCGCCGCCTACCGAACCTTGAGGGCCAGTTCATGATGCTTTTTCAGTGGATCAAATCCCTGTTGTTCAACGGGATCATCTATCTGGCGATGATCCCCTACGGGCTGTTTTACTTCCCCTGGGCGCTGTTCAGTTCGGAAGGCGCTTTTGCCGCCTGCCATGGCTGGGCGCGCTTCGTGCTGTGGCTGGCGCGCTGGATGCTGGGGCTGAAGACCGAAGTGCGCGGCACGCCCCCCACGGGCGAGGTGGTGGTGGCCGCGAAACATCAATCGTTTCTGGATGTTATCCTGATCTTCACTGCCATTCCACGCGGCAAGTTCATCATGAAGAAGGAGCTGATCTGGGCGCCGATCATCGGTCAGTATGGTCTGCGCATCGGCTGCGTGCCGGTCCATCGCGGCAAGCGCGGCGCGGCGATCCGGCAGATGAAAAAGGATGTGGAAGCGGGCCGCGCCCAGGCAGGCCAGCTCATTATCTATCCCCAGGGCACACGTGTGGGTCCCGATGAGGAGCGGCCCTACAAGGTGGGCACCGGCGTGCTCTATGAACAGCTCGGCCAGCCCTGTGTGCCGGTGGCGGCCAATGTGGGGCTTTACTGGCCCAAGCGTGGCGTGCTGCGCCATCCGGGCACGGCGATTGTCGAGTTTCTCGACCCGATCCCGCCGGGCAAACCGGTGCGGGCCTTCATGGCGGAGTTGGAAGAGAAGATCGAAACCGCGTCAAAAGCGCTGGTGGCCGAAGCGCGGGGGCAGGGATGAGCGAGATCACCGGACCGAACGCGGCGGAGGCGGGCTATTGGGCGACCAAGGGCCTGTCCTGGATCGAACATGAGGCGTTGCAGGACCGTCTGCTGGCGCCCTTGACCGATCTGGTGCTGGAGGCGGGCGATTACAGTCCGGGCCAGCATGTCCTCGACATCGGCTGCGGCACCGGGGCGCACGCGTTGGCGGTCGCGGCCAAGGTCTTCCCCGGGGGCCGGGTGCTGGCGGTCGATGTGTCCGAACCCTTTCTCGCGCGCACCGAGGAACGCGCCCAGGCCGCCGACCTGCGCGTCGACACCTTTCACGGTGACGCCCAGGTCGCCGAAATCCCCGGCCGGTTTCATGCCGCCACCTCGCGCACCGGGGTGATGTTCTTTGACGACCCGGCGGCCGCTTTTGACAACATCGCCCGGCGGCTCGCCCCGAACGCGCAGATGTGTTTCGCCGCCTGGGCGCCTGTCGCCGTCAACCCCTGGTGGCGCATTCCGATGGAGGTGGCCTCGGCCCGTCTCGGCCCGGTGCCCGAGGATCCCCCCAACCGTCCGGGCCCGATGGGGCTGGCGGATGCGGATTTCACCATTGATGCGCTGACACGGGCCGGTCTTGCGGATGTGGCGGTGACACCATCCGACATCCTTTTGGGGGATCTGGGCGATGCGCGGGCCTGGGCGGCCAAGGCGGGCGAGATCGGCCCCGTCTCCCGGCTCATGCGGCTCTACGAGGGCACGGAGGCGGATGCGCAGGCGATTGCCGAGGCGCTGACCCGGGTGCTGGAGCAGTTTGAAGTGGACGGAAAGGTCGAGATGCCGGCCACGATCAACCTGATCACCGCGCGCAAGACCTGACCTTGCGGCCCCCATGGCCCCCGCCCTATATAGGCCCAAACCGAAAGGGCAGGCATGAATTACCTGGAATTTGAAAAACCCCTGGCCGAGATCGAAGGCAAGGCGGAAGAACTGCGTGCCATGGGCCGCTCGAATGCCGAGATGGACGTGGAGAAAGAGGCCCAGGCGCTGGACAAGAAGGCCCAGGCGCTTCTGAGTGATCTTTACAAGGATCTGACGCCCTGGCGCAAATGTCAGGTGGCGCGCCATCCGGACCGGCCCCATTGCGAAGATTACATCGCAGCACTTTTCACCGAATACACGCCGCTCGCGGGCGACCGGAACTTTGCCGATGATCATGCGGTGATGGGCGGTCTGGCGCGGCTTGACGGCCAGCCGGTGATGGTGATCGGCCATGAAAAGGGCAAGGACACCCAAAGCCGGATCGAACGGAATTTCGGCATGGCGCGCCCCGAAGGGTACCGCAAGGCGATCCGCCTGATGGATCTGGCCGACCGGTTCAACGTGCCCGTGGTCACCCTGATCGACACGCCCGGCGCCTATCCCGGCAAGGGGGCCGAGGAGCGCGGCCAGTCCGAAGCCATCGCGCGGTCGACGGAGAAATGCCTGAAGATCGGTGTGCCGCTGGTGTCGGTGGTGATTGGCGAGGGCGGCTCGGGCGGGGCGGTGGCCTTTGCCACGGCGAACCGGGTCGCGATGCTGGAACATTCGATCTATTCAGTGATCTCGCCCGAAGGCTGTGCGTCGATCCTGTGGAAGGATGCGGAGAAGATGCGCGAGGCGGCGGAGGCTCTGCGGCTGACCGCGCAGGATCTGCACCGGCTGGGTGTGATCGACCGGATCATTGCCGAACCCATGGGCGGCGCCCAGCGGGACGGGCAGGCGACGATCGCTTCGGTGGGGGCCTGTATCGGGGATATTCTGCGGCAATTGTCATCCCTGTCGCGGGACGAGGTCATTGCCGACCGGCGCAAGAAATTCCTTGCCATCGGCCAGACCGGCCTGGCTGCCTGAGCCTGCGCACGGGCTGATCAGATTTTGGCAAGATCCGGGAGGCACTCTGGGTCTTGCGCGCAGATGGGACCGGCCCTGCCCTGAAAGGCGGGGGCTTTGACCGGCCGAGACGGGGGCGACGCCCCCTGAGAGGCACATCCGGACCCGATGGCAACGGCGCCGTTGCTCCCATCCCTTTCCGAGATCACCCGGGCCGCAACGGGCGGCGCCGGGGTCAGAATCGTTCTGCGCGCAGCACCTCCGCGTCGGTGATCGAGACCACGCCCATATGGCGTTCGACGACTTTGAAGGCGGCATCGAGCAGCGCGTCCTGACGCTCGGGCCGGATCAGGCAGACCACCGCATTCATGCCCGACGCGGTGGAGACCTGGCCCGCCCGGCTCCATTCCCCCGACGCCCCTGAGCCGCCGCGCACCGGCAGGATCGTGTAGCCGGTGACACCTGCCTCTTTCAGCGCGTCGGTCAGGCGGCGGGTGAGCGGGGCCTCGATGATGATCTCGATGCGTTTGGCCTTGTGGGTCTGCATGGGTCAGCCTCCGGTCAGAGTGGTGGCAAGGGCGGTGTAGAGCGGAATGCCCAGGGTCAGGTTGAAGGGGAAGGTCACGCCCAGGGACAGCGTGAGGTAGATCGAAGGGCGCGCGTCGGGCAGGGCCACGCGCATGGCCGCGGGGACGGCGATATAGGAGGCCGAGGCCGCAAGGGTCATCAGAAGCGCCGCACCGCCGGGGCTGAGGCCGACGATCAGTGCGGCGTTCAGACCGAAGGCGGCGCCGACCGGGGGCATGAGAATGCCGAAGGCGATGCTTCCAAGGCCGAGTTCGCGCGCGCTTTCCCTGAGGCCCCGCCCGGCGACCAGCCCCATGTCGAGCAGGAACAGGCAGAGCACGCCCTGGAACGGCGAGACGATGAAAGAGGAAACCTTCGCCAGCCCCTCGGCGCCGGTGGCCAACCCGATGACGAAACTGCCGACCAGAAGGACGATGGAGCCGTTGAGCATGATTTCCCGGTAGAGGCCCGCGTCGGTGCGCGCCTCGCCGCTGGTGCGGGCGATCAGCCAGAGGGCCGACAGGATGGCAGGGGCTTCCATCACCGCCGCCGTGGCGACCATGTAGCCTTCCGACGCAATGCCGCGGCTTTCGAGGACGGATGTCGCGGCGACGAAGGTGACGATGGAGATCGAGCCGTAATGGGCGGCGACGGCGGCTTTGTCCACGGTGTCGAGCCTGGTCATCACCGACAGGAGCGCGAAGGCGATGAAGGGAAGAAGGAAGGAGAGGGCGAGGCCCGCGACAAGGGTGGCGATCAGCGTGCCGTCAATGCCGTGGGCGGCCACGCCCGCGCCGCCTTTGAAGCCGATGGCGAAAAGCAGATAGATCGACATCCCCTTGGCGACCGCTTCGGGCACCGAGAGATCGGAGCGCGCCAGGGCCGCGAGCACGCCGAGCACAAAGGAAAGGATGATCGGCGAGATCAGATTGCCCGCCGCCAGTGACAGAATGTCCGACATTTCGCCCCTCGTTTTTACGCGATATGGGGCGAAATGCCGGGTCGTCAAATGGGGGTCAGAGGGCGGCGAAACGGCCTGTTTCGGGGTCGTATTGGTGCAGTTCGCCGCCTGCGATATCGGTCCAGAGACCATGGAGTTCGAGCGCGCCTGCGGCACAGGCTTCGGCGACGAACGGATAGGTCAGAAGATTTTCCAGCGACAGGATAACCCCTTGTTTTTCAAAGTCGCGCAGCTGGGCCTCGGGGGAGGCGGCGCGGTCGATGCGGGCGTGGGCCGGGCGCAGGTGGTCGATCCAGCGACCGACGAAATTGTCGGGCGCTTCCAGTTCGGGGGCGGCGCCTTCGCACAGGGCATGGCAGCCCGCGACGCCGCCGCATTGGGAATGGCCGACGACGATCAGATGGGGCACCTTGAGCGCGGTGATCGCATATTGCAGGGCCGCCGCCGTGCCGATGGTCTCATCGCCCGCGCCATGGGCGGGGACGAAATTGGCGATGTTGCGGTGAATGAAGAAATCGCCGGGGTCGGCGTTGAAAAGCGATGTGACCTGCACCCGGCTGTCGCAGCAGGAGATCACCATGCCACGCGGGCTTTGCCCCTCATCGACAAGCTTTTGAAAAAGTTCGCGCTTTTCCGGATATCCCGAGGATTTCCAATCCCGGAACCGGGCGGTGAGATCGGCTGGCAAGGGGCGAACTTGTTTCATCACATCCTCTTAAAATTCGATGAAATTTCCGCCCAGATTGGCTCGGGGCGTCAACTTTTTCTTTCCTATGGCGATTTACACCGTGTGATTGTGAGAGGAAAGGGAACCAAAGTGTTGGAGAATGTCGTCGTATTGTGTCCACAGGAGGTGGTTTCTATTGAAGCGCCTGCTGTTTCGGTATCGCCGGAGGACCATTTGCCCTCCGCGGTGATGCCGGTGCCTGAGGATTCGGTCGAAGAAATGGTGGTTTATCTGGCCGCTGTCGAAGCGTCCTGGTCGGCGGGCGAATTCAAGCGTCTGTCCAGTTCGCTGGATGCCATCGCCCGGCTGACGGACCGGATCGGGCTGAAAGACGTGGCCAGCGTGGCCGGCCAGGCCATCGAACTGGTGGATCGCAAGGATGAAGTCGCCCTGGCCGCCGTGGTGGCGCGTCTGGTGCGGGTGGGCGAGGCCTCCCTGGCCACGCTGCTGGAATATTCCTTCCGTCCGTTCTGAGCGGACGGGCTCCGGGATTAACACCCGGGAGGGTTTCGCATAGGGTCTCCGCAGAACGCTTTAGGAGACCCCCCGTGACCGCCCTGACATTTGCTGAACCGAGCGCTGATGCGTCCCCCCTCCATCTGGTAACGACGGAGGGGCTTGACGCGTGGTGCGCTGCCCAATCTGACGCCGTGCAGGGCTGGGTGCGCGCCGCGGGTTTCAAGGCCGGTGCGGGGGCCGTGCTTTTGGTGCCGGACGGGGAGGGCATCGGTGCTGCGTTGGGCGGTCTGGGCTCTGCCAAGGATGCCCGGCGCAAGCGGTTCATTGCGGCCGATCTGCGGGCGAAACTGCCCGGCGGGGTCTGGCGGTTCGAGACCGATCTGGCGGGCGATGCATTGGCCGAGGCGGCGCTGGGCTGGTTGCTGGCGGGCTATCGCTTCGACCGGTTCGCCGCCAATCCGGCGCCGAAAGCGATGCTGGTCGCCCCTGAAGGCGTTGATGCCGCGCGGCTCGAGCGGATCGCGGCGGGCGAGGCGCTGACCCGCGATCTGATCAACACCCCGGCCTCCCATATGGGGCCCGAGGAGCTGGAAGCGGCGGCCCGCGATCTGGCCGAGCGCCATGGGGCGTCCTGTGATGTGATCGCGGGCGAGGCGTTGCTGGAGGCGAATTTTCCGATGATCCATGCGGTGGGGCGCGCCAGCCCGCGCGCGCCGCGGCTGATCGATCTGCGCTGGGGCGACAAGGGACCGAAGCTGACGTTGGTGGGCAAGGGGGTCTGTTTCGACACGGGCGGTCTGAACCTGAAACCGGGCGGCTCCATGGGGCTGATGAAAAAGGACATGGGGGGCGCGGCCAATGTGCTGGGGCTGGCCTCGATGCTGATGGCGCAGGGCGCCGAGATGCGCCTGCGGGTGCTGATCCCGGCGGTGGAAAACGCGGTGTCGGGGGCGGCGTTCCGGCCGGGCGACATTCTGGCGTCTCGCAAGGGGCTGACGGT
This sequence comes from Silicimonas sp., assembly GCA_025800205.1. GTDB lineage: Bacteria > Pseudomonadota > Alphaproteobacteria > Rhodobacterales > Rhodobacteraceae > CALKXV01. The sequence continues at coordinate 17,336 of JAOXSD010000179.1, forward strand.
GGAGATCAACAACACCGATGCGGAAGGGCGGTTGGTGCTGGCCGATGCGCTGGCGCTGGCCGATGAGGAAGAGCCGGATCTGGTCATCTCCATGGCAACGCTGACCGGCGCGGCGCGGGTGGCTGTCGGCCCCGATCTGGCGCCGTTCTACACCGATCACGAGGCCGATGCGTCCGCTCTGCAAGCGGCGGCGGCGCAGGTGGCCGATCCGGTCTGGCGGCTGCCGTTCTGGGAGCCTTATGAGGCGATGATCGAACCGGGGATTGCCGATCTGGACAATGCGCCTGCGGGCGGGTTTGGCGGCTCGATCACGGCGGCACTGTTTCTGCGCCGCTTCGTGACGGAAACCCCGCGCTACATGCATTTCGACATTTATGGCTGGACGCCCTCGGCAAAGCCCGCCCGCCCCAAGGGCGGTGTGGGGCAGGGCATTCGCGCGCTCCATGCCGCACTGCCGGGGATGCTGGGGTGAGATCTGCGGTCGCGAATGCCTGGCTCAGGCCGTCCCCCGGGGCGATGCCCGACCGGCAGGTGCTGGTGGGGGACGGGTTCGAACTGGCCGAGCATCGCGATGGCTGGTGGTTCGGGCGGGCGTGCAAGGATGGCTATGAGGGCTGGCTGCCCGAGGAGGCCCTGGGGCCGACGGTCACGCCGAGCCATTGGGTCGCGGTGCGGTCGACCTGGGCTTACGCTGCGCCGGATCTGAAATCCGCGCCGCTGGTCGATCTGCATCTGAGCGCGACGCTGGAGGTGGCGGAACTGGGCGATGACTGGGCGGAGATCCGGCTGGGCGCCGCACCCGGTTTTGTGCCGCGCGGCCATTTGCGCGCTCTGGGTGATCCGGCCCGTGATCCGGTGGACATGGCGCGGGCCTTTCTTGGCACGCCCTATCTCTGGGCAGGCAACAGCGGCTTCGGGATCGATTGTTCGGGCCTGGTGCAGGCGGCCTATCGCGCCACCGGCCGGGCCTGTGCGGCCGATTCGGGTGATCAGGCGAAGATGCCGGGCGGGGTGCCCGAGGCGCTGGCGCCGGGGGATCTGATCTTCTGGCGCGGCCATGTGGCGATGGTCACCGGGGCGGATGCGATGATCCATGCCAATGCCCATCACATGGCGGTGGTCGAGGAGCCGATGGCGGCCGCGCTGGCGCGGATTGCTGCCACCGACACCGGGCCGGTCACCGGCAGGCTCCGGCCCGATCTGCCCCCGGCCTGGTAGCGGCGGAGGTCACTCCACCGCGCGGATCAGCTTGCGTTCGAGCACCCGAAGCACCGTGCGCAGGTCATGGCCGCGTTTGAGGATCTGGCCGTCCATGCCGATCACCGCATAGAGCCCCTGTCGGTTGCGCAGCTTGGGGCGCTTTTCGATCCGGTAGATCGGAAATTCTGCGGTGCGCCTAAAGACCGAAAAAATCGCGACATCTTTCAGAAAAGACATGCCGTAATCGCGCCATTCTCCGGCGGCGACCATTCGGCCGTAAAGTCCCATGATGGCGGATAACTCCTTGCGATCAAAGGTAATTTGATCACTTGCGGGCGGTGTGCGGCCGGATGGGGGCGGTGTGTGCAGGTTCATCACCCACAAGCCTGCCTGCGCAAATCGGCTGAATCAAGCCTTGCCGCAACTTGGCCACAAAAAAACCGCGTCCAAGGCCAGTGTGTTTCCTGATCTTGCCCCAGTTCACCGTCAAACCTGTCTTTGTAGCGACGATACGCTATCCCCGGTGCCGTGGATTCAACAGCCCCCACCCAGCCCGCGGTACCGGGGAACCCTAAAAACCCTCTGTCCTTGGACAGGGGGTTTTTGCTTTGGGATCAGTCCTTTCCGCCGTTGCCCCGCGCCGCTGCGTTTTCTAGTCTCGCGGCGAAACCGGCAGGGGAATGAGATGAGCGAGATTGACGTGATGATCGGCGTGATCGGCGGCAGCGGGATCTATGAGATCGACGGGCTGGACGGGGCCG
>JAOXSD010000034.1 GCA_025800205.1 Silicimonas sp.
GGCCGTAGTCCATTGCCACGTCCGAGACCCCGAAACCGGCACGCCGTCCCGCGATCTGGCCCTCTACCGCGAGGTGACTGACCGGATCCGCGACGCCGAAGTGGACGTGGTCCTGAACCTCACCGCAGGCATGGGCGGCGACATGGTCTTCGGCCCCACCGACGCGCCCCTGCCGCTCTCGGTCAATGGCACCGACATGGCGGGGGCCGCCGAACGCATGGCCCATGTGGCCGAGTGCCTGCCCGAGATCTGCACGCTGGATTGCGGCACGATGAACTTCGCCGAGGCCGATTACGTGATGACCAACACGCCGGGCATGCTCCGCGCCATGGGTCAGATGATGACCGATCTGGGCGTGTTGCCCGAGATCGAGGCCTTCGACACCGGCCACCTCTGGTTCGCCAAGCAACTGGTCGCCGAAGGCATCCTGACCTCCCCCGCCCTCGTGCAGCTCTGCATGGGGGTGCCCTGGGGCGCGCCCAATGACCTCAACACCTTCATGGCCATGGTCAACAACATCCCCGCCGACTGGAACTGGTCCGCCTTCTCGCTCGGTCGCGATCAGATGCCCTATGTGGCGGCGTCCGTCCTCGCCGGTGGCAACGTGCGTGTGGGCCTCGAAGACAACCTCTTCCTCGAACGCGGCGTGCTGGCCACAAATGCGCAACTGGTCGAAAAATCAGTCACTATCATTGAGAATATGGGCGCAAAAATCATCGGCCCCGCCGAGGTGCGCGCCAAGCTGGGCCTCACCAAACGCGCCCCGGGAGAGGCCAAATGACCAAGGCAACGATCATCGGCGGCGGCGTCATCGGCGGCGGCTGGGCGGCGCGCTTCCTGCTCAACGGCTGGGATGTGGCGATCTTTGATCCCGACCCCGAAGCCGAACGCAAGATCGGCGAAGTCCTCACCAACGCCCGCCGCGCCCTGCCGTCCCTCTATGACAAGGCGCTGCCCGAGGAAGGCGCGCTCGCCTTCCATTCCGATCTGGCCGAAGCCCTCACCGATGCCACCTGGATCCAGGAAAGCGTCCCGGAACGGCTCGACATCAAACATTCGATCTTCGACCAGATCGCAGAACACGCCCCGAAGGACGCCATCCTCGGCTCCTCCACCTCCGGCTTCAAACCCTCCGAGCTGAACGAAAAGGGTGCCGCCGCCATCGTCGCCCACCCGTTCAACCCGGTCTATCTGCTCCCGCTCGTGGAACTGGTCGGTCATGCCGATACCTGCGCCCGCGCCGCCGACATCCTCAAAACCATCGGCATGTTCCCCCTGACGCTGCGCAAGGAGATCGACGCCCATATCGCCGACCGGATGCTGGAAGCGGTCTGGCGCGAAGGCCTCTGGCTCATCAAGGACGGCATCTGCACCACCGAGGAACTGGACGAGGCGATCCGCATGGGGTTCGGGTTGCGCTGGGCGCAAATGGGCCTTTTCGAGACCTACCGGATCGCGGGCGGCGAGGCGGGCATGAAACATTTCCTCGCCCAGTTCGGCCCCTGCCTGACCTGGCCCTGGACCAAGCTGATGGATGTGCCCGAGTTCAATGACGAGTTGGTCGACCTGATCGCAGGCCAGTCCGACGCCCAATCGGGCCACCGCAGCATCCGCGAGTTGGAACGCCTGCGCGACGACAATCTCGTCGGCATGATGCGCGCCCTGAAACTCACCGAAACCGGTGTCGGCGGCGTCATCAAGGCCCATGAGGCCAGCCTGCCCGCGCCGCAACCCCGTGACCTGCCGATCACCGTCGACCGCGCCATTCCCCAAAGCTGGACCGATTACAACGGCCATATGAACGAGGCCTATTACATCGAGGCCTCAGGTCAGGCGACCGATACTTTCATGGAAATGATCGGCTGCGATGCGGCCTATATCGCGGACGGCGGCAGCTATTTCACCATCGAAAACCACATCCGCTATCTCAGCGAACTGAAAGAAGGCGAACGGCTGACCATCACCACTCAGGTCTTGAAGGGCAAAGGCAAGGTCATGCACCTCTTCCACCGGCTCTGGGGCCCGGGCGAGGTCCTCGCGGCCACCGTCGAAACCCTGCTCCTGCATGTGGATCTGACCAAACGCGGCACCTCGGACCCGGCACCGGAACTGGCGGCGAAACTCGAACACTATGCCTCAGCCCATGCCGATCTGCCCTGGCCCGAAGGGGCGGGGAATTTCGTGGGGCAACGCTAGTCAGCCGTCAGACAGCGCCGCCAATGCCAGATGCACCAGCCCGTGTTTCGGCGCATTGGCGGGCCAGACCGCATAGACATCCACCGGATCGGCCTGCCAGTCGGGCAGCAGCCAGGCCATCCGCCCCGCCGCCACATCCTCGGCTGCCAGATATTCCGGCAACACCGCCACGCCAGCCCCGGCCCGCGCCAGCCGGTAGACCGCCTGGGCATCATTGGCAAAGAGCTTTGGCGCAGGTTTCACCACCGCGCGCGTGCCGTCCGAGCGGGAAAACGCAAAAGGCACATTCTGCACCGGAGTCAGCGCCAGCCAATCCCAATCCTGCAAATCCTTCGGATGTGTGGGCAATTCCCGGCCGTCCAGGTAGCTCTCTGCCACCATCAACCGCCGCGCCACCTTTGCCAGCTTCCGCGACGTGGCCGAGGTTTTTGCATCGGGCCCCATGCGGATCGCCAAATCGAACCCGCCCTCGATCAGCGCCCGGCGTGCATCCGAGAAATCCAGCTCCAGATGAATGCGCGGATGGGCCTGTGAAAACACCGCCAGCCGCTCCGAGACAAAAGATTGCGACAGGACCGAGGGCAGGGTGATCCGCAACTCGCCGCTGGGTTCCTCCGCCGCGCCCGACAGCGCCTGCAACTCGCCCTCTACCGCCTCCAGCATCTTGCGCGTCGCCGCCAAAAGCCGCGTGCCCTCCGGCGTCAGCGCCAGCTTGCGGGTCGACCGGTAAAGCAGCGCCACCCCCAGATGCTCTTCCAACTGCGACACATGATGGCTGACCACAGAAGGAGACAGGCGCAACTCCTTTGCTGCCCCCCGAAACGACCCGTGGTCGATACATTTGGCAAAAATCGCCATCTGACGCAGCCGATCGATCATAGATAAAGAATTCCGAACAATGCGTTTGATCAATCCCATCTTATGCGGCTATGTCCGGGATGTCATCTTCCTTCCACCATCTTCAAACCCCTTGAGAGGAGAAACCAGATGACCCATATCCTGACCGGCACCGCCCTCGCCCTGACCCTGCTCGCCAGTCCCGTTCTGGCGGGCAACACCGACACGGTGCAGAAGTTCTATGATGTTCTCAGCAATCCCGGTTCGGAAAGCCATGCAAATGCGCTTGTCGCCGTGATGGCCGAGGATTGGGAAAGCATCGGCGATTACTCCGGCAAGAACAAAACCCTCGACGGCGTCCTTGGCCAGATCGGCGGCTTTGGCAAGCTGGTGCCGGATCTCAACTGGCAGGTCGAGGCGATGCACGAGGCGGGCGATTTCGTCACCGTCCGCAGCCGCGCCACCGGCACGCCCGCGGGGCCGTTCTTCGGCGTCGATGGCAAGGGCCGCAGCTTCGACATTCTGGCCATCGACATTCACGAATTGGAGGACGGCAAGATTGTCCGCACCCACCACGTGGAAGACTGGGCCGGCGCGCTGCAGCAACTCTCCGGCAAGTGATCGCGCGTGGGGCGCCCCTAGCGCCCCACCCGTTTCCGCCAGGCCTCGAAATCCACAATGGTCTGCGGGTCGGTGGCCGGATAAAGGCCCAGGATCGACCGGCCCTTCTTCACCTCCTCGGTGACGAAATCCTCGAAAACGGTCATTTCCACCGCCTCCGCCGCGATCTCCTCTGCCAGGTGGGCGGGGATCACGATCACCCCTTCATTGTCGCCCAGGATCACGTCGCCGGGGAAAACCGGCGCATCCCCACAGCCGATGGGCACATTGATATCGATGGCCTGGTGACAGGTCAGATTGGTCGGCGCCGAAGGGCGGGTGTGATAGCTCGGGATTTCCAGTTCGGCGATCTCGGGGGCGTCGCGAAAACCGCCATCAGTCACCACACCGGCGGCACCGCGCACCATGAGCCGGGTCACCAGAATACTGCCCGCCGAGGCCGCGCGGGCATCCTTGCGGCTGTCGATCACCATCACATGGCCTTCGGGGCATTGTTCCACCGCCGCGCGCTGCGGATGGGCGTGATCGCGGAACACTTCGATCCCGTTCAGATCCTCGCGCGCCGGGATATAGCGGAGCGTGAAGGCCAGGCCGACCATGGACCGGTCGCGCGGCGCCAGTGGGCGCACATCCTGGATCATCTGATTGCGGAACCCGCGTTTATAAAGTGCCGTGGCCACGGTCGCGGTCGAAACCTGGGCCAAATCGGATTGCAGACGCGCAAGCGTGGCGCTGTTGATCATGAAAAACTCCCCCCTTTTCGCAAAGGCTTAGACCATGACGCAGGGGAAGTCAGTAGCGGATGCGCCCGAAGCTTGCGGTGCGGTTAATTTCGTCGAGCCGTTCGAGATTGACCACGGTCGACAGCATCAGCCGGTCATGGCTCCAGTCGCCCGGGCGCTGGATCGCAATGGTGGTCAGAACCATGGCCGCCATCAGGGGTGCGGCCAGAAGCACAAAGGCCAGTTTCCGCGCGGGACGCCGGGCATCCAGCACAGAGGTGATGCGGCGCTCAAGGAAACTCGGTTTGCCGGACCGCCCGGTGGAGCGGTCGGCGGTGACCAGCGTGACCTTGGGCACGGCGATGACAAAGGCCCGGTCCCGGCGCAGGGTCTTTTCGCCCACCGACAAAAGCGTGTCGCAATAGGCGCGCAACCCGATCCGGCCCGAAGCCAGCACCTGACTGTCGCAGGTCAGTTCACGCAGGTCTTCGACCCGGTGTTTCCAGGCGTGATAGGCGGGGTTGAGAAAGAAGAAGGGTTTCAGTGCTTCAAGCAGGATCTCCCATTCCAGATCACCCTGGCGGATATGCTGGAATTCATGGGCGAGCGAGACCTTCAGCTCATGCGGATTGGCTAGCATGTCGGACGGGATCACCACGTAATAATGCCACAAGCCCCGAGTGGAAAACGGCACCAGCGTCTTGTCCGAGAGCCGCAGGCGCAAACGGCCAAAGCTGCGCCAGCCATAGCTTTGCCGCACGATCCGGTAAAGGCAGACCATGGAGCAGACGAGCCGCACCATGCCGATCACGAAACCGACGAGGAAGGCGAGGATGACCCCTTGCGCGATCAGCCCGGCACCGCTGGTCAGGTTCAGCAGGAACGTGTCGCGTGCCAGCATAAGCCCCTGAAATTCAGAGGCTTTCATCTCGAACCCGCCGTTGAGGTAATAGGCGACCACGGCATCGGAAAGGTTGACCGAAACGCCCGGTGTCAGGCCCGAACGTTGCAGCATCGAAAAGCCGAACGCGATCAGGGGGGCCGCCACGACCATCAGAAAAACCGTGTTCAGCAGCCGCAACTGCGCGGAATAGGCATGTTTCAACCCCAGCGCGGGCATCATGCTTCGCAGGCCCAGCCAGAAGAGATAGGCGATACAAATCAGGATGTTCGCGTTCAGGAACGCGTCCAGCAGCGCTTCAGTCGCTATCATGTTTCAATCTCCGATCCACCAAAGCTCGGATCTGCCCCAATGCTTCTTCGCTCAGCTCTTCGTCATTGACGAGCCGCGCCACCAGCGAGGCGGGCGTGTCGTCAAAAAGCTTGGCCGAGAGGTGTTTCAGGGATCGGGATTGATAGGTGTCTTTTGCAAGATCCGGCGTGTAGACATGGCTTTTGCCCGCCTTGCGGCTGGTCACAAAACCTTTCTGTTCCAGAATCCGCAGGATCGTTGCCCCTGACGTGTAAGCCAGGGCCCGTTCCTCCGGAAGCCGGTCCAGGACATCGCGCACGGTTCCCTCCCCCAGTGCCCAAAGTTCGTTCATGAACTCCAGTTCGACTTCCGTCAGCAGATCGCTTTTTTTCTTTTTCATTGCGCCCCAGCCTTCAGACGTCGCTCACTCGAACCACCCATGGAAGGTAACCCCTTTGCTGTCAGAAACCCAAGCGAAATCTCACACTTTGCGGAAACAGAAGAGCCCCCAGGCGATGGAAATCCCCAAGGGCCACCAGAGCGGCTGGCCGATGAGGCCGAGCCAGGCCAGAAAGATATAGGCGGTGCCCAGAAGCGAGATGAACAGCC
>JAOXSD010000043.1 GCA_025800205.1 Silicimonas sp.
GGCGCGCTGGAATTCGAGGCGATAGCGCGCGCGCGCGACGTGCTCACCACCGGCCAGGACCGCACGGATCGCATTCCCCTCGGTCCCGGCGTTGGCCAGTGCTGCGGCGGCGCGGTTACCCTAGTCACCGAATTTTGGGACGCCGCCCGACTTGCAGAGGTCGAAGACTTTGTCGCCCGCCCCCTGCCGGAAGGCAGCGGGCTGCGCCCGCGCGCGGTCGACCGCGCCATCGCGGCCCGCCAATTCGCCCTCGTGGAAGGCTGGCTGATCGAACCGGTGTTTCAGCCTGACCGCGAACTCTGGATCTGGGGCGCAGGCCATGTGGGCCGCGCGCTGATCGACGTGCTTGCTCCGCTCGACACCTTCCGCCTCCGCTGGGCCGATTTCGACGCGGCGCGCTTCGGCACCCCGCCCGCCAAGGTCGAAACCCTGATCGCCAAAAACCCCGCTGACCTGACGCCGCTCGCCCCCGGTCATGCCGACCACATCATCGTCACCCATTCCCACACGCTCGATCTCGACCTCTGCCACCGGCTGCTGTCGCGGCCCTTCGGCAGCCTCGGTCTGATCGGGTCCGAAACCAAATGGGCCCGCTTCCGCAAACGGCTCACGGCGCTTGGCCATGACGCCCACCAGATCAACCGGATCACCTGCCCGATCGGCGACACGCGCCTCGGCAAGCATCCGCAGGCCATCGCCATCGGCGTGGCGGGCGCGCTGATCCGCAGCGACATTCCACAGGAGAACGACATGGGGAAACGGGCATGAGCGCGCCGCTTCTGGAACTGCGTGGTCTGCGCAAGGCCTATCCGGGTGTGGTCGCCAATGACGACGTCGGCTTCACCGTCGGGCGCGGCGAGGTGCACGCGCTCCTGGGTGAAAACGGCGCCGGTAAATCCACGCTCGTCAAAATGGTCTACGGCCTCGTGAGGCCTGACGCGGGCGAAATGCGCTTCGGCGGTGAAAGCTACACGCCCGGCTCCCCCCATGAGGCGCGCCAGACCGGCATCGCCATGGTGTTCCAGCATTTCAGCCTGTTCGAAGCGCTCGACGTGGCTGAAAACGTCGCCCTCGGCATGGAAAACCCGCCGCCCATGCGCGAACTGGCCGCCCGCATCCGCGAGGTGAGCGAGACCTACGGCCTGCCCCTCGACCCCGCCCGTCTTGTGGGAGATCTTTCGGCGGGCGAGCGTCAGCGGGTCGAGATCATCCGCTGCCTGCTGCAGGATCCGAAGCTTCTGATCATGGATGAACCGACCTCCGTGCTCACGCCGCAGGAGGTCGACATCCTCTTCGAAACCCTGCGCAAGCTGCAGGCGGAAGGCACGTCAATTCTCTATATTTCCCATAAGCTTGAGGAGATCCGCACCCTTTGCGACGGCGCCACGATCCTGCGGCTTGGCAAGGTGGTCGGCTCCTGTGACCCGCGCGAGAAATCCGCCCGCGAGCTGGCCGAAATGATGGTGGGCAGCGAGTTGAACCCGCCCGCACCGCAAGCCCATGACCTGGGCGAGGTGATGCTTGAGGTCAACGCTCTCACCGTCCCGCCCGCCTCTGCCTTTGGCACCGAATTGCGCGATATCTCGCTGCAGGTCCGCGCGGGCGAAGTCCTCGGCATCGGCGGTGTCGCGGGCAACGGGCAGGACGAGTTGCTCGCCGTGCTCTCGGGCGAGGTTCCGGTCGAAAACGATAAACTCCGCTTCAAAGGCGAGCCCATCGGTGCCACGGGCCCGAACCCTCGCCGCGCCAAGGGCCTCCTGACCGCACCCGAAGAACGGCTGGGTCACGCTGCCGCCCCCGACATGAGCCTGATCGAAAACGCCGCCCTTTCAGGCTGGGTCCGCATGGGCATGGTGAAGTCGGGCTTCATCAACTGGAGCAAGGCGCGGGCGCACGCCGAACATGTGATCAAAGATTTCGACGTCCGCACCCCCGGTCCCGGCAATGCCGCCCGCGCGCTTTCGGGCGGCAATTTGCAGAAATTCGTCATCGGGCGGGAGATCCTGCAGAAACCCGAAGTTCTCGTCGTCAACCAGCCGACCTGGGGCGTCGATGCCTCCGCCGCCGCCGCGATCCGGCAGGCGCTCTTGGACCTTGCCGCCGAAGGCGCCGCCGTCATCGCCATCAGTCAGGATCTGGACGAACTCATGGAAATCTCCACCCGCTTTGCCGCCCTCAACGAAGGCCGGCTCAGCGCGCCGCGCGATGCGGCAGGTCTCACCATCGACGAGATCGGTCTGATGCTCGGCGGCGCCCATGGCATGGAAGTGGCCCATATTCACGAGGAGGCCGCCCCATGATCCGGCTGGAAAAACGCCCCACGCCCTCGCGCGGCTGGGCCTGGGCGACCCCCATCGTCGCCGTCCTCGCCACCATGGTCGCCGGTGGCCTTCTCTTCGGTGCCCTCGGCTCGAACCCGTTCGAGGCGATCCGCACCATCTTCTGGGATCCGATCTTTGGTGAATTTGCCTTCTACTATCGCGGCCAGTTGCTGGTCAAAGCAGGCCCTCTGATCCTCATCGCCATCGGCCTCTCGCTCGGCTTTCGCGCGGGCATCTGGAACATCGGCGCCGAAGGCCAGTACATCATGGGCGCGATCTTCGGCGCCGCCGTCGGCCTTGCCTTCTACCCGATGGAGGCGCGCTGGCTGATCTTCCCGCTCATGGTGATCGCAGGTGTGGTCGGCGGCTATCTCTGGGCGATGATCCCCGGCATATTGCGCACGCGGTTCAACACCAACGAAATCCTCGTCTCGCTGCTGCTGGTTTACGTGGCCGAACAGATCCTCGCCTGGATGGCGCTCGGCCCCCTGCGCAACCCCGACGGCGCGGGCTTCCCGGGCTCACGCAACCTCGGCCAATATGCGTCCTCGGCCAATAAGGAATTGATCGCGGGCTGGGGCATGCATTGGGGCGTGGTCGCCGCCTTCATCGCGGTGATCTTCGCCTATATCCTCTTGTCCCGCCACATCCTCGGCCTCAACATCCGCCTTGCCGGCGAAGCCCCCCGTGCGGCCCGTTTCGCGGGCGTGAACCCCGAACGGTTGGTGCTCCTCTGCCTCGGCATCTCGGGCGCGCTCGCAGGTCTCGCGGGCCTTTTCGAAGTGGCAGGCCCCGCAGGCCAGATCAGCATCGACTTCAACGTGGGTTACGGCTTCACCGCCATCATCGTGGCCTTCTTAGGCCGCCTGCACCCCATCGGCATCCTGCTTGCTGGGCTGTTGATGGCACTCACCTATATCGGCGGCGAGGCGGCGCAGGCCTCGCTCGGATTGCCGGCTTCGGCGATCCAGGCCTTCCAGGGAATGCTTCTGTTCTTCCTTCTGGCCTTTGACGTACTGACGAACTTCAAACTGCGCATCGGTGGGGAGGCACGGGCCTAATGGATTTCGGATCAATCAACCCGGTGCTGCTGATCGCAGCCCTGATGCTCGCCTCCACCCCGATCCTTCTGGCCGCCCTTGGCGAACTCATTGTCGAGAAATCGGGTGTGCTGAACCTCGGCGTCGAAGGCATGATGATCGTCGGCGCGATCTCGGGCTTTATTGTCGCGGTGGAAACCGGCTCCCCCGCGCTCGGCTTTGTCGCCGCCGCCATCGGGGCCACGATCATGGCGCTGATCTTCGGCGTGCTCACCCAGCTTCTGCTCTCGAACCAGGTGGCGACCGGCCTCGGCCTCACGCTTTTCGGCCTCGGCGTCTCAGCCCTCATGGGCCAAAGCTATGTAGGCATCCGCCCGCCTGCCTCGCCACGCCTGACCTTCTTCGGCCTCAGCGAAGTGCCGGTGATCGGCCCGATCGCCTTCAACCAGCACGCCATGGTCTATGTCTCGCTCGCCCTCGTGGTCGCGATCTGGTGGTACCTCAAACGCACCCGCTCCGGCCTGATCCTGCGCGCGGTGGGCGAAAGCCATGACGCGGCCCATGCGCTCGGCTACTCGGTCCTGAAAACCCGCTTTGCCGCCATCGCCTTCGGGGGCGCCTGTGCGGGTCTCGGCGGTGCCTTCCTCAGTCTCGTCATCGTACCGCAATGGACCGAAGGCATGACCGCCGGGCGCGGCTGGATCGCGCTCGCCATCGTGGTCTTTGCCAGCTGGCGACCGTGGCGCGTCCTTCTGGGCGCTTATCTTTTCGGCGGCGTGACGGTGCTGCAACTCAACCTGCAGGCGGCGGGAATTGCCATTCCGGTGGAGCTTCTCTCGATGTCGCCTTACCTCATAACCATCCTTGTGCTGGTTCTCATTTCGTCCGACAAGAGACGCGCTGCTGCCAATGCGCCCGCCTCGCTCGGGCGGAGCTTCCATGCCTCGGCTTGAGGCTGCCATAACAACCTACGGGGAGTAAAACATGAAGAAAAACATCATCCTGGCCGCGATTGCGGCGCTCGGCCTCGGCGCGGCCGCCCAGGCCGACACCACCAAGGTGGGCTTTGTCTATGTCGGCCCGATCGGCGACGGCGGCTGGACCTATGAACACCACCAGGGCCTTCTGGCCGTGGAAGAGGAATTCGGCGACAAGGTCGAAACCGTCTATCAGGAAAACGTGCCCGAAGGCGCCGACGCCGAACGTGCGATGACCCAGATGGCGCTGCAGGGCGCCGACATCATCTTCACCACGTCCTTCGGCTACATGGACCCGACGATCAACGTCGCGGCCAAATTCCCGAATGTGAAATTCGAACATGCCACCGGCTACAAGCGCGCTGACAACGTGAGCACCTATTCCGCCCGCTTCTATGAAGGTCGCGCGGTGCAGGGCCATATCGCGGGCAAGATGACCAAGTCGAACAAGATCGGCTACATCGCCTCCTTCCCGATCCCGGAAGTCATTCGCGGCATCAACTCGGCCTATCTGCATGCCAAGAAGGTGAACCCCGATGTGGAGATGTCGGTGATCTGGGTCTACACCTGGTTCGATCCGGCGAAAGAAGCTGACGCCGCCAAGGCGCTGATCGACAACGGCATCGACGTGGTCTTGCAGCACACCGACTCGACCGCACCGCAGGCCGCCGCAGCTGAAGCCGGCGTGATCTCCTTCGGTCAGGCCTCCGACATGGCGGAATATGGCCCGACCCCGCGCGTCTCCTCGATCATCGACAACTGGGCGCCTTACTACATCGACCGCGTGCAGGCCGTCATGGACGGCACCTGGGAAAGCGTCGACACCTGGGACGGCATCTCCACCGGCATGGTCAAGATCGGTGAAATCACCGAAGCGGTGCCTGCCGACGTGAAGGCCGAAGCCGAAGCCCTGCGCGACGCCATCGGTGCGGGCGAATACCACCCGTTCACCGGCCCGATCAACAAGCAGGACGGCTCGGTCTGGCTGGCCGAAGGCGAAGTGGCCGATGACGGCACGCTCGCTGGCATGAACTTCTACATCGAAGGGATCACGGGCGACATTCCCAACTGATCCTTGCGGAAAAAGACAGAACGCCGGCCTTTGGGCCGGCGTTTTCATTGAAGGATTTCAAATGCGTATCATCGTGATCGGCGGCGGCATCGCCGGGGTCTCGGCCGCTGCGGCCCTCGCCCCTTCGGCGCAGGTGACCCTGCTGGAACAAGAAGCCGCACTCGCCTATCACGCCTCCGGCCGCTCGGCGGCGATGTTCGAGGAAAACTACGGCAATGCAAGCGTGGTCGCCCTCAACCGCGCCTCCCGCAGCATCCACGAAACCCTCGGTGTCCTGTCCCCGCGCGGGCTCCTGGGGCTTGCGCGCCCCGGCGACGAAGCCGCTTTCGACGCAGATCTGATCGCACTCGGCCTGACCGAAATTCCGGTGGAGCGGGCCCGCGCCATGGTCCCGATCCTCTCGCCTGAGATCACCCGTGCGGCCACCCATGACGCGGCCTGTGACCTCGACACCGACAAGCTGATCCAGCACTACGCCCGCACCGCCAGAGGGGCCGGTGCCCAAATCCGCACCGGCGCCAAAGTCACCGCCGTCACCCGCGGCAAGGGGCATTGGCGGGTCGAAGCGGCAGGCGAAACCCATGAGGCCGACATCCTGATCAATGGCGCCGGCCCCTGGGCCGATATCATCGCGCAGATGGCCGGCATTGCCCCTATCGGTCTGCAGCCCTACCGCCGTTCCATGGCGCGGCTGCCCGCCCCCGGCGGTCACGACGTCAGCCACTGGCCGATGCTGATGGGCCCAGGCGAAAGCTGGTACGCCAAACCCGATGCCGGCGGCTGGATCGTCTCACCCGCCGAGGAAGACCCGTGCGACCCGATGGACGCCTGGGCCGATGACATGGTGCTGGCCGAAGGCCTCGCCCGCTATCAACCTTACGTCACCGAAGAGATCACCCGCATGACCGCCAATTGGGCCGGTCTGCGCACCTTCGCCCCCGACCGCAATCTGGTGATCGGCGAAGCGGCGGACGGCTTCTTCTGGCACGCAGGTCAGGGCGGCTACGGCTTCCAGACCGCGCCCGCCGCAGCGGCGTTGCTCGCCGATCTGGTGCTCGACCGCCCGCCCGAACTGGCCCCGAACATCGTCGCAGGCCTCTCGCCGCAGCGGTTCTAGAGTGGCCACCGGGTGTCGGAGTAAATTGCGCGTTTGCTCACAAGAACAGAGCGGCAGATCCGATTCAGTTCTTCAGAATGCTGCTCCAAACGCTCAGGCAAAATCCGGCGTGTAGGAGACCCGCGCCCGGCGCCGGTAGGGGGTGGGCGGATAATCGGAGAATTTTGGCCCCAGATCGGGAAAGGCCTCGCGCAGATCGGCGCGGGCCTCCCGGGGCAATTCGCCCAGATCCGCCTCGCAGGGGGTGAAGCTTTCCACCGGCATGCCATTGGCACAGAACACCTGGGGCGCGTCGAAGACCACATTGTAATAGGTCACGTCGCCCGGCCCCGGATCGCTGCTCAGATCGAGCCCGTCCACATCGCGCGCGGCCACCAGACAGGTCTCGCTGTCCTCTTCCTCCTCTATCCGCCAGCCGGGGATCAGAAGCCGATGGGCGCCGCCCACTTTCAGAGGTTTCGACGGCATCATCGGCGCGATGGCGCGCGGGGTCAGATGCACCGGCGCAAGCGAGGGGTCGGCGGCCGCCTCAGCGGCGGCGATCTTGCGCGTCCAGATCATCACCACCGGCTGCAACCCGTTGTCGCGGGTGACCACCAGATCGCCCTTGCGCAGGAACTCGACCCGGCGTTCGCCGCAAGGGGTGCGCAGGTTCGCCCCTTCGCAGAGGCCGGTCACCCCGGCCTTCTCGACAATGCTGTCGGTGATCTTTCCAACCATGTTCACGGCGTCATCCCTCAGGTTCCGGGCTTACCCTAAACCCAATTGTGTCCGAATTAGGGACAGCCCTAGGATTCTCCGCGATGGTTGGGCAGCAGCGGATTGATTGTTGAGAAATCAAAAACAGACGAGCAGTAATTTCTTACACTTAGCACGATTGATCGCAAAATGTAAACAATCACTCCTCGTCCTCTTCCCCGCGAAGAAAGGTGCCTGTCTTCAGAAAGGCCACCACCTGATCCATCACATCGCCATTCAGCATCATGAACGTATGGGTGACATGCATGGTGATGTGGTCGGCCATGCCCTTGACCTTGGTGCTCTCGACCGAGACCTTGCCGTCGTCCTCGCCGGGGATCAGGGCGGAATAGGCGGGGTTGAGGCTCTGATTGCCGGCGATCACACCCAGTTCGAACCGCACCTGGCCCAGCCGGTTG
Organism: Silicimonas sp.; assembly: GCA_025800205.1. Classification (GTDB taxonomy): domain Bacteria; phylum Pseudomonadota; class Alphaproteobacteria; order Rhodobacterales; family Rhodobacteraceae; genus CALKXV01. The sequence continues at coordinate 7,685 of JAOXSD010000043.1, forward strand.
GGCAGGCTGTCGGGACCGGTGCCCAGCTCCATTCCCGCCGGGCCGTTGATCCATTCGAACGGGTCGAAATCCGCAAGCTCATCCACCAGTTCCGAGCCCTTGTTGGGCGGCGCCAGCATCACCACCCGGCCGAGGTTCGCAGGTTTTCCCTCCGACAGCCAGGCGCGGGTCAGAATGCCGCCCATGGAATGGGTGACGATGTGCACCGTCTGCTCGCCACAGGCGGCAAAGGCAAAGGGCAGGGTCTCGCGGGCAAGCGTGCGGATGTCGAACTTGGTCGAAGGGTACCCGGCATTGACCGTGTCGAACCCTTCCTCGCGCAGCTCATATCCCAGAAACCACATGGAGGTTTCGCCGCGCGCCAGCCCATGAAGCAGCACCACGCAATCGGCCTCGGCAGGTGCGGCCCACGCCATCAGCCCCAGAAGCGGGAGTGATCGGCGCAGCTTCCCCATCACGCGTTCGGCGCTGCCGCCTGGGGGGATTGCAGCTCGCCGACAATGGCGCGCGCCGCCGCGGCGGGATCCGGCGCCTTGTGGATCGGGCGGCCCACCACCACGTGATCGGCGCCATTGGCAATCGCCTGGGCCGGGGTGGTGATCCGTTTCTGATCGCCCAGATCGGCACCCACCGGGCGCACCCCCGGGGTGACGATCAACCGGTCCTCGGCCTCTGGCAGCGCCCGGATCATTGCGGCTTCCTGGGGCGAGGCGATGACCCCATGGGCGCCCGCGTCAAAGGCGCGGCCCGCCCGTTCGGTGACCAGATCGGGGATCGCGCCCTCCTTGATCTGGGCGGCATCCAGATCGGCGCGGTCGAGCGAGGTCAGCACGGTCACGGCGAGAATGTTCAGCTTCGATCCTTCCGCCCCTTCGCGTGCGGCGCGCACCACATGGGGGTCGCCGTGGACGGTGAGAAAATCCAGATCGAACTGCGCCAGCCCGCGCACCGCGGCTTCCACCGTGGCGCCGATGTCAAAGAGCTTCATGTCCAGAAAGATCCGCTTGCCGCGCTCGGCCTTCAGCTCATTGGCCAGCGCCAGCCCGCCGCCGGTCAGCATGCCAAGACCGATCTTGTAAAAGGAAACAGCATCCCCCAGCTGGTCGGCAAGGGCGAGGCCCTGAAGGGCGTTGGGCACGTCGAGAGCGACGATCAGGCGGTCATCGGAAGTCATGGGGCGGGGCTAGCGCGCCGCGCCATGGGGGTCAAGCATCGGGGGCCGGGGGCGCCGATTTCGGACCGGTTCCGCCGATCCCAGAGCGAAATCGTTTCAATCTGCGACACAGCGCTTCGAGATTGGTGTTCGAGTTCAGCGGGATGCTGATCGAGCGGCCGTGGATTGCGATTCAGATCGAAGGATCTCTGCTTGAGCCGCCCATCAGCCGTTCATCGAACGGATAGGTGGTCAGGTTTTCATATCCGGTCTCGGTGACCAGCACCTGATCCTCCAGCTTGATCGAGAAATCGCCACGCTCTTCACCCACCAGCGCCTCGACGCAAAGCACCATGCCGGGCTCCAGCGCATAATCGAAGGCGCCCTCGACCATCTTGTCGGGATAGGCCACCAGCGGCCATTCATCACAGAGCCCGACCCCATGCATCAGGCAGCCGTATTTCAGCGCCTGATACTTGTCGTCGAGCCGGTGACAATTCCGGCTCATATCCTCGATCCGCACGCCGGGGCCGATCATCTCCATATTGGTCATGATATGCTCATGGGCGTGCTGCATGGCCGCGATCATTTCGGCCGGCGGGGACTGGTCGCCGATCCACCAGGACCGGCTGATGTCGACGCAGATCCCGTAGGAGCCGACCAGATCCGTATCAAATGACACGATCTCATTGTTCTGCACGATGCGGGGCCCGCATTCCTGAAACCACGGGTTGGTACGCGGTCCCGAGGCCAGCAGCCGGGTTTCGATCCATTCGCCGCCGCGCCGGATGTTTTCGGCATGAAGCACCGCCCAGATATCATCTTCCGACACCGTGCCGCCGGGCACATGTGCCCGCGCGAAATCCTCCATTGCCCGCACGGCGGTTTCGCAGGCGTGAGAGGCACAGCGCATCGCCTTGATCTCATCGGGCCCTTTGACGGCGCGCGCCTTCTCGGTCAGCTCCTCGCCTTCCATCACCTCGAAGCCTGCGGCAGTAAGAGCCCGGAAAGCGTGGAGCATTCCCTTATCCACGGCAAGCCGCATATTGCCGCCACCATGTTCCGCGATCAGGTCACGGACCTGTCCGGCAAAGAGTTCGGCGGCGTCATAGGCCTTGTCGCCCCTGTCGAAATAGAAGAAATCCGCCCCAGAACGCACCTCGCGCACAAGCGGATTGAAAGACGCCAGAAACGGGCTGTTCTTGTAGTCCCAAAGCACCATGTACCCGTCGGCGCAGAGCAGCAGCGCCCGGAACGGGTTATGGGTGTTCCAGAGCTGCATGTTTGTGCTGTCGGTCGCATAGCGGATGTTCAGCGGATCAAACAGCAGCACCCCGCCATAATCGCGAACCACCACATGATCGCGCAGCCGTTGCCAGCGGTGCCGTCGCATCTCCTGCAGATCGGGCAGGTCCAGCCCCGCCGCCTCCCATTCGTGAAAGGCCAGTTGCGTCGGACCGATCTCGATCCGGTCGGCCTCGTTCGGGGTGTTGTCGCCCAGCCGATCCCCCCGGTTCGGGTCGATCTTGCGACGGTCTCGGTAGAAGGTGTCCATGGGACCAGTGTCTGGGGCGAAAGCGCGCCGGAACCGTGATTTCACGACAGATCTGGGGGTCTGGGGCGACATTTTGGAAGAGGTGAAGGCCTGGGGGTGTTTTTTCGGGAATGTCGGTTTCGGGCCCTTGTCGGCATAGGTTGCGTTAGGGGCGCGGAACAAGGCCGTAGGCCGCCGCGCCAGGTCGTTCATTGATGCGCCATTGGTTCAAGCACAATGGACGACGCCCCCCTCCTTGGGCTGGCGCTCGGGAAAGGTTCGCGCAGACCTCTGAGGGAAGATGTGGACTTCACCATAAATCGAGGCGCTCAATCGTCGGGTGCGCCACCCCGGGGGCTGCCACTGGCGCGGCTCAGCGCCAAGGTTCACAACGTCCCCCGTTTCTGACATCCGCAAAAATCCCCCGGAGGTTCCTCCGGGGGTTTTCTGTCTCATCGGTCAACTCGCTCAGCTCAATGCACCACCGCATCCGCAGGGGGCGTGCGGTTTGATTTGGCGACGCGGTCGCCGATCAGCAGACCCTCGGTGCCGGCCGAGACCTCGATCACACCACCGTCGCCGATGTCGCCTGCGAGCAGCATTTCGGCCAGTTCGTTCTGCAACGCGTTCTGGATCACCCGCTTCAGGGGGCGGGCGCCATAGACCGGGTCATAGCCCTCGTCAGCCAGCCATTTCATCGCCGGTTCATCCAGCGTGATGGCGATGTTCTGCTTGGCCAGCCGTGACTTGAGACGACCCAGCTGGATCTCCACGATCCCGTCCATGTCGCCGCGCGTCAGCCGGTCGAAGACGATCATGTCGTCAAGACGGTTGAGGAATTCAGGGCGGAAATGGGCGCGCACCGCATCCATCACATCGCGCCGCGCCTGGGCGCTGTCGGCGCCTTCTTCGAGCTGCGACAGAGCTTGCGATCCGAGGTTCGAGGTCAGGATGATCAGCGTCTGCTTGAAATCGACCTTGTTGCCCTGACCATCGGTCAGCACGCCATCGTCGAGCACCTGCAGAAGCACGTTGAAAACCTCCGGATGGGCTTTTTCCACCTCATCGAACAGGATCACCTGATAGGGCCGCCGCCGCACCGCTTCGGTCAGCACGCCGCCCTCGTCATAGCCGACATAGCCCGGAGGCGCGCCGATCAGACGGGCGACCGAATGCTTCTCCATGAATTCGCTCATGTCGATGCGGACCATGGCGCGATCATCATCGAAAAGGAATTCGGCGAGCGCCTTGGTCAGTTCGGTCTTGCCGACGCCGGTGGGGCCAAGGAAGAGGAAGGAGCCGAGCGGACGGTTCTCGTCCTGCAGCCCCGCACGCGCCCGGCGCACGGCGTTGGAGACGGCGGTGAGGGCAGCCGACTGGCCGATCACGCGCTTGCCGATTTCCTCTTCCATCCGCAGGAGCTTCTCGCGTTCGCCTTCCAGCATCTTGGTGGTGGGAATGCCGGTCCAGCGTTCCACCACTTCGGCGATCAGCTCGGGGCCGACGGCCTCTTCGACCATCACATCGGTCTCGCTGTCCTCGGCCTCTTCCAGCGCCTTTTCCAGCGCGGGGATGATGCCATAGGAAATCTCGCCTGCGCGTTGCAGGTTGCCGTCGCGCTTGGCCGCGTCCAGTTCGGCGCGGGCGCGGTCGAGTTTTTCCTTCAGATCGCGGGCCCCTTCCAGCTTGTCGCGCTCGGCCTGCCAGGCCGCCGTCATCTGGGCCGATTGATCGGTCAGGTCGGCGAGTTCCTTTTCAAGCTTGGCGAGCCGGTCTTTGGAGGCCTTGTCGTCTTCCTTTTTCAGCGCCTCGGCCTCAATCTGCATCTGCAGGATTTGCCGGTCGAGCGCGTCGAGTTCCTCGGGTTTCGAATCCACCTCCATGCGCAGGCGCGAGGCGGCCTCATCCACCAGGTCGATGGCCTTGTCGGGTAAATGTCGGTCGGTAATGTAGCGATGGCTGAGGGTGGCGGCGGCCACAAGCGCGCTGTCGCCGATGCGGACCCCGTGGTGAAGCTCGTATTTCTCCTTGATGCCGCGCAGGATCGACACGGTGTCCTCGACGGTGGGTTCCTCGACCAGAAGCGGTTGGAACCGGCGGGCGAGGGCCGCGTCTTTTTCCACGTATTTGCGGTATTCATCGGTGGTGGTGGCGCCGACGCAGTGCAACTCACCGCGCGCAAGGGCCGGTTTCAAAAGGTTCGACGCATCCATTGCGCCGTCGCTTTTGCCGGCACCCACCAGCGTGTGCATTTCGTCGATAAAGAGGATGATTTCGCCAGCCGCCGAGGTGACTTCGTTCAGCACCGCTTTCAGCCGTTCCTCGAATTCGCCCCGGTATTTCGCACCGGCGATCAGCGCGCCCATGTCGAGGGCGAGGAGCTTCTTGTTGCGCAAGCTTTCCGGCACATCGCCGTTGACGATGCGCAGAGCGAGCCCTTCGGCGATCGCGGTTTTGCCGACGCCGGGGTCGCCGATCAGCACCGGGTTGTTCTTGGTGCGGCGCGACAGCACCTGCATGGTGCGGCGGATTTCCTCGTCGCGGCCGATGATCGGGTCGATCTTGCCGTCGGCGGCGGCCTCGGTCAGGTCGCGGGCGTATTTCTTCAGCGCCTCATAGGCGTCTTCGGCGGACGCTGAATCGGCGGTGCGCCCTTTGCGCAGATCGTTGATGGCACCATTGAGCGCCTGAGCGGTGACATTGCCCGCCTCCAGCGCGTCCTTGGCCGGCGATCTGGTGATGGCGAGCGCGGTCAGAATGCGTTCGACCGGCACGAAACTGTCGCCGGATTTCTTGGCGAGTTTCGCGGCCTCATCCAGCACCTTGACGGTCTGGCTGTCCATATAGGTCTGGCCCGCATCGCCCGTCACCTTGGGCATCTTGGCAATCGCCGCCTCGACGCCTTGGGTCACGCGCGCGGCATCCCCGCCGGCGGCACGGATCAGGTTGGCCGCGAGACCTTCCTCATCGTCCATCAGGGCTTTCAGCAGATGTTCGGGGGCGAGCCGCTGGTGGTTTTCACGGGCGGCGATGGTCTGGGCAGCCTGCAAAAAGCCGCGCGACCGCTCGGTGAACTTGTCCAAGTCCATGACTTTCTCCTTTTCAAGCGCCCCTGTGGCGACACCCGCTTGGCGGCATGCCCTGTCGAGGCCTCCCCCAATAAATGGGAAGATCACGGGCGCGTTACAAGGCCGCAGATGGGGAGAATTGTTGAGAAATCCGCGGGTCTCAGGCGATCCGGTCGGGCAGATCGAGGCCGCGCAGAATCTCTTCGGCGGACATGGCGCGTTTGCCCGGGCGCTGGGCCTCGGTGATCTGGACGGCGCCTTCGCCGCAGGCGATGTGGAACGCGCCCAGATGGGTGCCCGGTGCACCAGTGCCGCTTGCGAGGGTGGAGCCGAGGAGTTTGACCCGCTCGCCCGCGATGTCGCACCAGGCGCCGGGGAAGGGGGAGAGGCCCCGGATCAGCCGGTCGACCTCCGCCGCAGGGCGGGTCCAGTCGATCCGCGCCTCTGCCTTGTCGATCTTTTCGGCATAGGTGACACCTTCGGCGGGCTGCGGGATGGCAGTCAGGTTCGGCAGATCGGCCAGGGCGGCGACGATCAGCCTGGCGCCAAGCGCGCTGAGCCGGTCGTGGAGTTTCCCGGTGGTGTCATCGGCGGCAATGGAGCAGCTGTCGGAGAGCAGCACCGGGCCGGTGTCGAGCCCCGCTTCCATCTGCATGATGCCGACGCCGGTTTCCGCATCACCGGCCATGATCGCCCGGTGAATGGGTGCCGCACCGCGCCAGCGCGGCAGGAGCGAGGCGTGGATATTGAGGCAGCCGTGGGTCGGCGCATCGAGCACCGCCTGCGGCAGGATCAGCCCATAGGCGACGACCACGGCGATCTCGGCCCCGTGGCTGGCGAAGGTGGTCTGCGCCGCGTCATCGCGCAGGCTCTTCGGGGTGAAGACCGGCAGGCCAAGGGCCTCGGCGCGCGCATGCACGGGGCTGGGCCTGTCCTTCTTGCCACGCCCGGCGGGGCGGGGCGGCTGCGAATAGACGGCGACCACCTCGTGCCCGGCCTCGACCAGCGCATCGAGGGCGGTGACGGAAAATTCGGGCGTGCCCATGAAGATCAGTTTCATCGCGATTTCCGGACCTTTTTCAGAAACATCTCGCGCTTGGTGCGGCTGAGGCGGTCGAAATACATCATCCCGTTCAGATGGTCGATCTGGTGCTGCACGGAGGTGGCCCAGAGCTTTTCAAATGTGCGTTCCTGCACCGTGCCGGTCTCATCTACAAAGCGTACGCGCACTTTTGCAGGGCGTTTCAACTTGGCGGAAAAGCCGGGCAGGTTGGGGGAGGCTTCCTCCCAGGCAAAGGTCTCGGCGCTGGTTTCGATCAGTTCGGGATTGGCGAGACGGACCACCTGGCCGCGTTCGGTGGAGCAATCGACCACCGCCAGCCGCTGCATCACGCCGATCTGCGGTGCCGCCAGCCCGTAGCCGGGCATGGCCTCCATGATCGCGACCATTTCATCCCAGATCGCGCGGGTGATCTCGGTGATTTCGGTCACCGGATCGGCTGGCGTGCCGAGCCGCGCATCGGGCCAGGGGATCACGGGGCGGGTCATTCCGCGCCCTCGTAATCAATGCAGAGCCGGCCTTCCAGGTGATCCGCCTCATGCTGGGCGATGACGGCGGCGTCGCCGGTCAGTTCCATCTCATGCGCCATGTCCGAGGCGTCGCGCCAGCAAAGCTGGATGCGGGCGGGCCGGGTCACCATCATCGGGCGATCGGGGATCGAAAGGCAGGTTTCCTCGCAATCCCGCGTGCTGTCATCGAGGGCGGAGAGAAACGGGTTGGCACAGACAAAGGGGGTCTGGGTGCCGTTTTTCCAGCCCGGATCCATGACGAAAAGCTGCAGGGGTACGCCGACCTGGGGGGCGGCCAGCCCGCGCCCGCCGGCCAGATACATGGTTTCCAGCATGTTGCGGGTCAGCGTATCAAGGGCGTCATCGAAATGGTTCACCCGCTCGCAGACCTGGCGCAGCATCGGGTCGGGATAGCGCAGGATGTCGAGCCGGGCCATCGTCGCCTCAGGCCCGTGCGCGCTCGCGCTTGAGCTTCTGCATCTTGCGGGTGATCATCTGGCGCTTGAGTGGCTTGAGGTAGTCGATGAAGAGCTTGCCGTCGAGATGGTCGATCTCGTGCTGCACGCAGGTGGCCCAAAGCCCGTCGAAATGTTCGCTTTGCGGATTGCCATCCACATCGAGCCAGGAGACTTCGACCTCCGCCGGGCGTTCGACTTCGGCATATTGATCGGGGATCGACAGGCAGCCTTCCTCATAGGTGCTGCGCGTCTCCGAGGCCCAGGTGATCTGCGGGTTGATCAGCACCAGGGGGCGCGGGGCGGCGTCGTCTTCCTTGACGCAATCCATCACCAGAATGCGCTGCAACACGCCGATCTGCGGCGCGGCGAGCCCGATGCCGGGGGCGGCATACATGGTCTCGAGCATGTCATCGGCAAGCTTGCGCAAAACGGTATCCACCGTCTCCACGGGGGCGGCGGCGGTCTTCAGACGCGGGTCGGGATGGATCAGGATATCTTTGATGGCCATGGGGCTCACTTAAGCGATGCTTTGGCGCGCGGCAAGCGGGGTTGCGGGTGCCGGGCGACCTGCTAGATCTCGCTCATGGACTACGATTTCGATACCCCCCTGCCGCTGCGTGGCCGCCACGTTTCCAAGTTTGACAACATCGCCAAGGTCTATGGCACCGATGATCCTGAGGTCATTCCCATGTGGGTGGCGGATATGGATTTCGCCGCCGCCCCGGCGATCACCGCGGCGCTGCAGGCGGAGGTGGATCTGGGCTTTGCGGGCTATTTCGGCAATCCCGAACCTGTCTCGGCGGCGGTGGCTGATTGGTATGCGGCGCGGCACGGGTGGAGCCTTGATCCCGCCTGGGTGCGCTACACCCACGGGGTGGTCTCCGCCTATGGCGATGTGATCGCGGGCTGCAGTGAACCCGGCGACGGGGTGATCGTCTTTTCGCCGGTCTATCACGCGTTTTTCCGCCAGATCGAGGCCATGGGGCGCGTGGTGGTGGAAAGCCCGCTGGTGCTGTCGGGCGGCCGGTTCGAGATGGATCTGGAGGCGCTTGAGGCGTCGCTGACCGGCAAGGAGCGGATTGTCACCTTCTGTTCGCCGCACAACCCCGGCGGGCGGATCTGGGAGCCGAGCGAAATCAAGGCGTTGGCCGATTTCTGTGCCAGACACGACCTGACCCTGATCTCGGACGAGATCCATATGGATCTGACCTTTCCCGGTGTCGGTTTCACCCCGACGGCTGTCGCCGCGCCCGAGCATCTCGACCGGCTGGTGGTGATCACGGCGGCCTCGAAAGGGTTCAACATTGCCGGGGCCGAGACCGGGCTTCTGATCGCGCCCGATGCGGGGCTGCGGGCGGTGCTGGACCGGGTGATCCTCGATCGGGAATCCTCGCCGAACCGCTATGGCATGGCGATGCTGCGGGCGGCGTTTGGCGAAAGCGGGGACTGGTCCGAGGCGGTGCGTGGCTATATTGCTGAAAACTACCGGATTTTTGCCGAGCGGATCAATGGGCTGCCGGGGGTCTCGGTGATGGAGATGCAGGCGACCTATCTGGCCTGGGTGGATTTCAACGGGCTGGGCATGTCCGACAAGGATCTGCTCGACCGGGTGATTGGCGCAAAGGTCGCGCCCAATCCGGGCACCCAGTTCGGGGCGGGCGGATCCGGCCATCTGCGGTTCAATCTGGCGCTGCCGCGTCCGAGCTTGATGAAGGCCATCGCGCAACTCGAAGCCGCCTTTACCGATATCCAGTAAAATCACCGGCGATTTCAGTATGCTGCGGCATACCGTGGCAACAGGTCACATGGGCTTATGCTGCATTGCAGCATAAGCTGCGGGCGCATGTCGAAGAGAGGAGCGCCACATGTCCCTGACCCTGGACCCGAATGCCGCCGCCAATCTGACCGCCGAGGCCATTGATGCCCGGATTTCCTTTCTGCTTGAGGATCAGGTCCTTGAAATCGACCTGTCCGACCTCACCCTCGGCAATTCCGCCGACGTCAATCTGCTCTATGACCGGATCGAGACGAAGATCGCCGCAACCGGCGAGGATCTTTGGTTTTTCCTGATCAATTACAAAGGCACCAGGATCGAGCCGGGGGCCTGGTTCGCCCATTCCCGGCGCGGCAAGGATCTCAACCTGGCCCATTCCATGGGCTCGGTCCGCCATGATGCCTGTGACGAGACCCGCCGCCAGATCGAGCGCAACGCGGGCACCGACAATTTCGACCCGAACCTGTTTGCCGACCGGGGCGAGGCGCTGGATCATCTGCGCAGATTGCCGTCGAAACGGACCGAAAAGATCATTCATGTGCCAAATTACACAGTGAATTTCTTCCGCGACCGGGTCTGCTTCGATGAGGAAGCCCATATCATGGAGATCGACCTGTCGCAGGTCACTCTGGCCCATTCCCGGGATGTGAATGATTGCTATGACGCGCTTGATGCGCTGATCGCGGAGACCGGGCTGAAGTGGTATTTCCTGATAAACTACGAGAATACCAAGATTTTTCCCGGCGCTTGGGTGCAATATGCGGCGCGCGGCAAGGCGCTGAACGAGGCCGGGTCGCTGGGTTCCGTGCGCTATGCGCCCGGCTCCGAAACCGAGACCGACATTCGTTTGCGGGCGGAATCGGGCGGCTTCCGCCCCAATATCCGCAACACCCGCGAGGAGGCGCTGGAGCGGATCGAGGAAATGAAGCGCGGCGAGAGCTGAGCGGCCTCAATCCTCGTTGATGTCATGCTCGAAATGCTTCACCTGGCCCTTGCGCACGCCCATAAGCGGACGCAGGACCAGCCAGGCGATGAGCGACAGCACGGCGAAGGTGATGCCAAGGGCGGGCAGGGAGCCCGCCAGCCCCGGAATGCCCGCCAGAAGCCCCAGCCCGACGCCGGCCGCGCCAATGGCGAAGCCCAGAAAAATCTGTGTCGGCGCAAGCACCTCGAGCACGGCGAGCACCACGGCGCCAATGATCCAGACCCACCAGAGCGACCAGACCATCACGCGCGCCCTTTCAGCATCTTGAAAGCATCGCCAAAGGCCTCCAGCGCATTCGCCGGGACCACGACCGTATTCGATCCCTGGCTGGACCCCAGCGCATTGAGCGATTCCACCTGTTTCAGGGCCACCTGATATTGCGCCGCTTCCAGACCATTGTCCTTGATCGCCTGGGCCACGACGCCCGTCGCATAGGCTTCCGCCTCGGCTTCGATCCGGCGCGCCTTGGCGGCCTGTTCGGCGGCGTAAAGCTCGGCATCGGCCTGAAGTTCCACCGACCGCTTGTCGCCCTCGGCCCGGGTGACGGCGGCGCGGCGTTCGCGCTCGGCATTGAGCTGTTGGAGCATGGCATCGCGGGTGGCCTGATCAAGATTGACATCAAGGATTTCGGCACGGGTCACCTCGATCCCCCAATTGTCGACCGCATCTTCGACCAGCGCCTTGATCGTGGTGATCAGCGTGGCGCGGTTCGATTGCACCTCATCAAGTTCCATCTTGCCGATTTCGGCCCGCACGATGCCCGCCACGGTGGTGGCAATGGCGCCATCCACGTCGCGGATCCGGTAGACGGTCTTTTCCGGCTCGGTGATCCGGTAGAAGACCGAGGTTTCCACCTGCACCAGCACGTTGTCGGCGGTGATCGCATCCTGGCTGGCGTTGGGGAGCTGACGTTCGAGGATCGAGATCTGATGGGCGACGCGGTCGAGAAACGGCACGATGAAGTTGATGCCGGGGCCCAGAACCGTGCGCAGACGGCCGAAACGTTCGACCACATGTTTCTCCGATTGCGACACGATGCGGACGCCCTTGTAGATGCAGAGCAGGATGAAACCTGCCACCACCAGAAGCGCAATGCCGCCGCCGCCAAGTATCTCGAAAATCTCTTCCATAGTCCCTCTCAAATTATTGCTTTGGCCCATAGGTGGGCATTGAATGACTGTTTTTCAAGCGTTTAGCGATTGGCCACCCCTGATCGCCCCGGTTTGTGATGCGCAGATCACGGGCGTCGCTGGGCCAGATAACGGCGCAGATTCTCCTGTTGATGAGCCACCGCCTTGGCCTCGTTCAGGAACCAGTCGATGGGGGCGAGCCGCCAGGTTTGGCCTTCGTTTCCGAAAACCACCGCGCTTTCGTCGAAGCCCGGCCATTCGGCGGCGAAGAACCAGACGGGCTTGCCCTTGCGGATACCCCGGGCGCGGTAGGTGAGCGCGGTTTCGGGCAGGTCCACCGCCAGTTCCTCGCGCAATTCGCGCAGCACGCAGGCTTCGGGCGTTTCATCCCCCTCGCGCCCGCCGCCGGGCAGATCCCAATGGCCGGGCCAGGGGATCGTCGGGATGTCGTCGCGCAGGATCGTCACGATGCGGTCCCCGGCCAGAAGGGCGAGCTTGGCGCCCCGAAAGGGCTCTGTCACTGGCCCGCTCCGTTCGTTACATTCGCCCCATGCCTGCCCTTTGCCGCGATTGCCTGTCAACATTTGATGCCGGGAGCCGATGCCCCGATTGCGGTCGCCCGCGGGTGATCTCGCATCCGGAACTCTTCGATCTGTCGATCGCCCATATGGATTGCGACGCGTTCTATGCCAGCGTCGAAAAACGCGACGATCCCAGCCTGCGCGACAAGCCGGTGATCATCGGCGGCGGGCGGCGCGGCGTGGTGTCGACCGCCTGCTATATCGCGCGGATCAAGGGGGTGCGTTCGGCCATGCCGATGTTCCAGGCGCTGAAGCTCTGCCCCGAAGCGGTGGTCGTCCGGGGGCGGATGGAGGCCTATGTGGAGGTCAGCCGCGAGATTCGCGCGATGATGGATGACCTGACCCCGGTGGTGGAGCCCCTGTCGCTGGATGAGGCCTTTCTGGATCTGACCGGCACCGAACGGCTGCATGACGCGCCGCCCGCGGTGATGCTGGCGCGGCTCGTCAAGCGGATGGAGGATGAGTTGGGGCTCACCGGGTCCATCGGTCTGTCGCATAACAAGTTTCTGGCCAAGGTGGCGTCCGATCTCGACAAGCCGCGCGGCTTTTCGGTGATCGGCCGTGCCGAGACGGCGGCGTTTCTGGAAGGCAAGCCGGTGCGGATGATCTGGGGTGTGGGCCAACAGGGACAGGCGGCGCTGGAGAAGGTGGGCATCCGGACGTTTTCCGATCTTCTGCGCTGGGAGCAGCGGGATCTGATCGCCCGGTTCGGGTCCATGGGCGAGCGGCTCTATCATCTGGCGCGCGGCGAGGATCGGCGGCGGGTGTCGGCCCATGCGCCGGTGAAATCGATCTCCAATGAGACCACCTTCGGGGAAGACACGGCGGATGCGGAGATCCTGGATGGGCACATCTGGCGGCTGGCCGAGAATGTCTCGGACCGCGCCAAGGCCAAGGATCAGGCCGGTCGCGTGGTCACGCTGAAGCTGAAACGCGCCAACCACCGGATCCTGACCCGGCAGATGCGGCTGGAGGAGCCGACGCAGATTGCCGACCGGATCTATCGCACCGCGCGCGCCCTCTTTGATCAGGTCGGCGACGAGGGCCCCTACCGGCTGATTGGTGTCGGTCTGTCCCATCTGCAGGCGGCGGATGCCGGGGAGGCGGGCGGCGACCTGCTGGATCCGCAGGCGCGGGTGCGGGCGGAGGCGGAGCGCGCGTCGGACAGGATCCGGGCCAGGTTCGGCCCGGATGCGATCATGAAGGGTCGTGCGCTCAGATAGGGTCAGGCGGTCTGGGGTTTGCGGCTGCCCAGGAGGGCGGCACCGAAGCTGACCGCCAGCACCACAAGGCAGATCGCCAGAAGCTGTTCGTATTTGTGGCCTTCGGGCAGGAGCGCGGCAAAGAGGCTCCAGCCGCGTCCGAAATAGGCCAGCGCGCCCAGCATGGCGGCGGCGAAGCTGATCAGATAGGCCCAGAGCGCCAGGGGCCGGCCGAGGATCAGCCCGACCACGATCACCGGGGTCAGGAACATCGAGGCGGTGCCGCTGACCGCAACCGCATCAAAGAGGGTCTGGTTGCCCCAAAGCGTGAGCGCGGTGCCGAGGGCGGCGAAAACAGCGATCACTGCGCGCCCGCCGGCTAGGCTCCGGGGGGCGAGGCGCAGTTCCTCCACCACCAGCCGCGCGGCCGAGGAGAGCGCGGAATCGAGCGTGCTGAGCGCCGAGATCAGCAGCGACAGCACCAGCGCGCCAAAGACCCAAGCCGGGAACATCCCCTGCCAGGTGCCGATCAGCTGGTTGTCGTAATCGGCGCCGATCAGGCTGGCCTGAATGCCGAAAAAACCGAAGCCCAGGATGCAGAACGTCGAGATCCAGAAGGCATGGAGGAAGGAGGCCCGGGTGGTGGCCCGGTCGGCGATGAAGCCGCGATCCATCATCACCGGATCATGCACCGGGTAGGAAAAGACCTGCAGCCCGGCCACCACCAGAAGGATCCAGCCGTTGTAAGGTCCGGAGGCGCCCGGGGCGGTCAGCACCGCGCCCAGATCAAACCCCGGGGCGGTGACAAGGGCAAGGAAAGCGGCGGCGAACACCCCGAAGAACAGCAGCATCTGCAGCACATCGGTGCGTAGGGCCGCCGACAGCCCGCCCCAGGCCGAATAGGCAAAGCCGAGCGCCGCGACGGCGAGAATGGCCGCTGTGCCGCTGCCCGGGCTGACGGCGGCGAAGATCAGGCCGACGACGATCAGATTGGCAAAGACTTCGGACAGCAGCCGAAGCGCGATCACCCCGTTGTAGCATTGGGTGCCGAGCCGCCCGAAGCGCGCCTCCAGCCAGTCCTGCACCGACCCTGCCCCGGTTTCGCGCAGCCGTCCGACGATGAAGCCGCCGGTCAGGAAGGACCCGTAATAGGCGGCATAGGCCAGCGTGCCGGCGATGCCGTAATAATAGCCGAGAATGGCGGCATTCATCAGGCTGCGGGCAAAGATCCAGGTGGTGACCTGGGAGAGCACCAGGGTCCAGAGCCCGGGTGCGAGACCTTGGGCGCTCTGGCCTGCAAAGAAGCCGTCAAGGGTGGTGCGGCGCGGGGCGACCAGCAGGGTGAGTGCTGCCAGCGCGGCGGTCAGAAGGAGAAGGGTGGTGAAGGTCATCGGGCGCGTCTTTCGTGGGTTTTCTGTCCGCTACCGGCCCGGGCGGGCCAAGGCCAGTGCCGCGCGGCGATCCAACGAAAATGTGAGCGCGATGTCAGTGGGGCGGGGGCGGACTGTCCGGTTTGCGGGCAGGTGCGGGCGCTTCTGGCTGTTGACGAAGCACCTCAGCTCACAATCTCCGGCCTTGCAACCGCGGTCGAGGCGATTTCGCCCCATGCCGTCCGGCATGAAAGCGCGATGCAGCGGGCCAGACGCGGCGGGTTCTCTGGCGCAAGCCGCGCCCCAGGACCGCGGGCAAACTCATCGGGGAACCCGGTGAGGACCGCCGTGATGGCCCATCACCAGGTGCCTCCTGTGTACGACGCGCTGACCGCAGCCATCCCGAGGGCGCTCCGGTCTGCCGCGGCAAGCGTGGATACGCGGCTCTGCTTCAAAGCCAATCCACGCTCACCCATCGCAAGAACCCGAAGATCAGGTTCCTCAGGCGAATTTACATTTGCCCTATGTGACCGGGGCCTTCGCTTCGGTGCGACGGCGCAGGAAAATCAGGCTCGAAACTCCAGTGAGAAAGAACAGGAAACCACTTGGCAGTGGCACAGGAGCGACAGGAGGTGCGGTTGTCACCAAGGCCGCCGCTTCGTCTGAAACGATCTTGTTCATCGCGGTTGTCAGGTGAACGAAATCGTTGAAGATATGGTCGTCACACCCCGTTTCGGTGTCAGGCGTCGGGCATGGCTCGAAGCCTGTGCCAAAAGGAAACACGCCCTGTGCCTTCTCAAGCGTGGCGACCATGTCGAGAACCCACGTATCGACACCTGGCGTGTAAATGGTGCTCAAGGCGTCTCGCAGGCCGAGCGAGTATTCCCTGCTCAGAGTCTGGGCCTCAGGCGTATCCCAAAGCGCCGAACTCGCCATGTCATAGGGTGTCAGTATAAGCAGCTTTTCAATCCCACCTGCCACGAGATCGTCGATGCCACCACGGAGTGTGTTGATGGCATAATCGACAAAGACGTCAGCCTCAGGCTGCTTGCCGATCGGTCTGTTGTAAGGAACGGCACCGAACAGAAGATCGTTCTCATAGGCCGTCGCCCAAATATCGTTCGTGCCCACCCAGATTACGCCGAGATCCTGCGCTCCGGTGGCGGGGGCCGCATCTTTGAACCGCTCCGCCTGCGAGGTGAACCCGGTCGGATACCCGAGGCCTGCATCAGTCTGCCCGACGGCGTTCACAGGGCCGGTCTGAGCACCCCCAACTGCGTAATTGAACGACATGTCCTCGGCATATCTTCCGCCGACCGCTGCGGCGAAGTCCGGCAACCATGTTTGCGGGCCGTTGGTGAACGGCGCCCCCGGATTTCTGCAGCAATCGTTGAGGCTATCTCCGAAGGCAAAGATGTTGTCGATAGTTGTGGCCGACACCGGCGACGATGCGACAAAAGCACCGATTCCGGCGGCGAATAAAACTGATTTCATGTGATTTCCCCCTGGGGACCAGAGTGTCGCGCCTCCATGTGGAACCTGTCAAGATAAACGTCCACGGACTGCGGGTTCGCGCAGATGATCAATCCAGGCGCCGCTCTCAAACGCTGGTTCATGGTCGGGTGGATGTGAGCAGCTTAGTCGTTTTCATCAAGCGCAATTGCGCCGGCGCAGGCGTGACGCGCTGAGCCGCTCCGCACGCACCACCGACCCGATCGCCTCAGAACACCAGATCGGCCTCACGCTGCCCGAACTCTCGTCAGAAATTCCGTGGGTAAGTGGCGGAGGAGGTGACACAGGCAACCAACTCTCTCCCGTGCTGCCTTCGGCAACAAGGAACCGATGCGAACTTCTGCGCATCAATGAGGGACAACAGTTCTCAGCCTGCTCGGTCGATCATTCAACCGGATCGCCTGGATCACCGCCACCAAGCTGACGCACAGCAACCAGCAATTCCGCAATCGCGTCCTCGGCCGCGGCGAGCTTGATCGCCACCATCAGGTTTTCCCGCCCCGCCATCGCAAGGAATGTCGCCAGCACCTCGTCGGAATGCCGCGCCAGCGCGATGAGGTGCGCCCCTCTCGGGCCATAAACACCCGAGAACCAGTTCTTCACCGTCTTCTCGTTCGCGCCGGTCCACGCCGCAACCGTCTTGACCCCGGCACGGCTATCCCCGAGGGACCGCTTCAATGCCGATGCGATTTCCTCGACGAAACAGCCATTCGTTTCACTGCCAATTTCCTCATTATATCCGTTTTCCTTTGGAAAGAACTTGCCCTTTTTCGGAAACGACATTCCACCCTCCTTCGCTTTACATGGATGGGAGGGATTCAGCCTTTGATTCCAAAGGGGGCGAGGAATTTGCCTGGAACGACGAGGAGATACGTGAGTGGCCGGTCGAGAAGCGACCCATTCGGACAAGAGCGATGTGCTGCCGGAAACGGATGTGCCGGCCGTCGCATATGTCCGGATGTCGACCGATCACCAGAAGTACTCGACTGAAAACCAATTGGACGTCATTCGGAACTACGCGGACGCCCGTGGCCTGGAAATACTTCGGATCTTCGAGGACTCCGGCCGGTCAGGCCTGAGGCTCGACGGACGCGAGGCGCTGCAGAACCTGATGGCCGAGGTCCGATCCGGTCAGGCCGATTTCAAGGCAATCCTCGTCTACGACGTCAGCCGTTGGGGTCGCTTTCAGGACGCCGATGAAGGCGCCTATCACGAGCATGTCTGCTCCCGCGCCGGGATCCGCGTTCACTATTGCGGCGAGCAGTTCGAGAATGACGGCAGTATCGGCTCGAACCTGCTGAAGACCGTGAAGCGGGTGATGGCTGGTGAATACAGCCGCGAGCTTTCGGTCAAGGTCTTCGCCGGGCAATGCCGCCTGGTAGAGCTGGGCTATCGCCAGGGCGGCGCGGCCGGATATGGGCTGCGGCGCATGCTGATCGACGAGCACGGCAACCCAAAGGGTGAACTGTCCCGGGGCGAGCAGAAGAGCCTGCAGACCGACCGGGTCGTTCTCGTTCCCGGACCGCAAAAGGAGCAGGACGTGGTTCGGCGGATGTACAGGATGTTCGTGGAGGATGGCTGCTCCGAGCGTGAAATCGCGGACGCCCTGAACGTCGAAGGCCAACTGACCGATCTCGAACGGCCGTGGACTCGGGCGTCGGTCCACCAGGTCCTGACCAATGAAAAATACATCGGTAACAACGTCTACAACAAGGTGTCCTTCAAGCTGAAGCAGCGCCGGGTGGTGAATCCGCGCGACATGTGGATCCGGGTCGAAGGCGTCTATCCAGCAATCGTGGACGAGGTCCTTTTTCTGCGTGCAAGGGAGATCGTCGACGCGCGAAGCCGCCATTTCTCGGACGAGGAACTGCTCGACGCCCTGCGCGCGATCCTGAAACGACAAGGTCAGCTGTCCGGCCTGATCATAGACGAAGAGAACGACCTGCCCTCGTCCAGCGCCTATCGCAGCCGGTTTGGCAGCCTGCTGCGCGCCTATCGCCTTATTGGCTATGAGCCAGAGCGAGATTACCGCTACATCGAGATCAACAAGGCGCTGCGCGCGGCCCATCCCCAGGTCGTTGAGGAAATCATGGAGGGCGTGGCCGCCCAAGGTGGTCGCGTTGTACAGGCCCCTGACACGCAGCTGCTGCGCGTAAATGACGAATTCACGGTGTCGGTCGTTCTGGCCCGCTGCCAGGCGACGGCAGCGGGCTCCTTGCGCTGGCATATTCGGCTCGACACCGGCCTCGTTCCGGACATCACGATTGCGGTGCGGATGAACGAGACCAACGACGCGCCGCGCGACTTCTACCTGCTGCCCAGCGTCGACATGACCGACGCGCGGCTGAAGATGGCCGAGCAGAACGGCCTGTGGCTCGATGCCTATCGAACTGAAACACTTGACGATTTCTACGCCCTGGCCGGGCGGGCGAAGGTGACGGAGGCGGCATGATGGCCAAAAGCGCGGAACAAACTCACCAAACGGAAGTCACCTCGGTCCCAACCGACCGCATTCGGGTTCTCAATCCGCGGGTCCGAAACCCCAGGACGTTTGCGGACATGGTGGAGAACATCGCCAAGATCGGTCTGAAGCGCCCAATCACCGTGACCCTTCGCGCCGACACAGATCCGCCGGAGTTTGATCTCGTCTGCGGCCAAGGGCGGCTAGAGGCCTTCATCGAGCTGAAGCAGAAAGCCATCCCCGCCATTGTCATCGATGCGGATGAGTCCGACTGCCTTGTGATGAGCCTCGTCGAAAATTGCGCTCGCCGCCAGCATCGCCCGATCGATCTGATGCGGGAGATCGGTACGCTCCGCGAGCGCGGCTACAATGACCGGCAGATTGGCGACAAGATCGGCGTCTCACCGGACTATGTCGGAATGATTGCTGGCCTCTTGGAGCGCGGCGAAGAGCGACTGGTCACGGCCGTCGAAACCGGCCTGCTCCCCCTGAACCTCGCCATCGACATATCGAAGACCGATGCGGAGGGCGCGCAGCGTGCGCTGATGGACGCCTACACGCAGAAAAAGCTGCGGGGGAAGAAACTCGCTGCTGCCCGGCGCTTGATAGAACAGCGCGAGACACGTGGAAAGAAAATCCATCCCAAACAATACGGGCGCGACGGCCGCAACCGGCGACCACTGACGAGCGAGGCGTTGGTGCGCGCCTACCAGAAGGAGGCCGACCGTCAGAAGCTTCTGATCAAGAAAGCGGAACTGACGCAGGGGCGGCTACTGTTCATCTGCCAGGCATTCCGAACCCTCCTCGAGGACGATCACTTCGTGACGCTGCTCCGGGCGGAAGGTCTGGAAACGATGCCCGGCTACCTACAGGACTCCATCATCGAGGGAGCTGCGCCATGACCAAGAAGGTTCAGCTCGGCTTCGAAAACGATTGCGTCACGATCCCGGTCGCGGACATCCTGCCCGTCCGGGTCCTCAGCAAATCGATCAAATCCAGCCGGAAATACACCCAGATCACAGCGTCGATCCGCGAGATCGGTTTGGTCGAGCCGCCGGTGGTCGCGCGCAACGGTGATGCCAGCGGCAGCTGGCTGCTGCTCGACGGGCATGTCCGGATTGAAGTCCTGAAGGATCTAGGCCGGGAACAGGTCGAATGCCTCGTGTCGACTGACGACGAGGCGTTCACCTACAACAAGCGGATCAGCCGCATCGCGCCCATTCAGGAGCACCGGATGATCCTGAAAGCGATCGAGCGCGGTGTCTCGGAGGAAAAGATCGCGGCCGCGCTGGACCTCAACCCGCGCAGCATCCAGCGCAAGGTCAAGCTGCTCGACGGCATTTGCCCAGAGGCCGTGGCAATCCTGAAGGACAAGGCCTGCACCGCGGCCGTTTTCACCACGCTTCGCAAGATGATCCCCTTGCGCCAGATCGAAGCCGCCGAGCTCATGGTGAACGCCAACAACTACTCTGTCGCCTACATCTCGGCGATCCTCGCCGCAACACCGCAGGCGCAGCTGGTCGAGGCGAACAAGCCCAAACGCATCACCGGCGTCACACCGCAGGCAGTCGCTCGAATGGAAAAGGAGCTTGCCCGGCTTCAAGAAGGGATCACCCAAATCCAGGACACCTACGGCCAGGACCATCTCCAGCTGACGGTGCTGCGCGGCTACGTCGCCAAACTCCTCGGGAACGCGCGCGTGGTTCGGTATCTGATGCAGACGCGTCCCGAGTTTCTGTCCGAGTTTCAGACCATTTCCGAGATGGAGTCTGTGGTGCCGGCCGAAGCGGAATAGCCAGCACGGTCGATCCAATGGGGACCCGGACCCGATAAGCGCGGGGACCGCAGGAGACGCCGGACTGTGGGCCGGATCGAGCGCGGCGGTGGGGATGGCGGCGAACCCGCTCGGAGCCCACCAGGCCGGCTCGAGTTTTCGCCGGCCGCGCGGCCGCACAGCGGCGGCGATATTCGCAGGCGTGCCGAGGAAGCGCACGAGTCGGCACGCCTGCTTCGCCGCATTCTTCGCGAAACAGCGTCCTAGGTCATGTTGACAAATGGCGGAGCCAGAGGCGGATAGACGTGAAATCGATGAAGCCAAGGAAGCTTTCGGCGGTTTTGTCGTAGCGGGTGGCCACCCTTCGGGCGTTCTTCAGCTTGTTGAAACAACGCTCGACCATGTTGCGGAGCCGATAGAGCTTGCGGTCCACGCCGACGTGCTTCTTCCGCGATTTACGCATCGGGATCACCGGGAGGGCATCGCGCTTCTCCAGAGTGTCGCGAATGCGGTCGGCATCGTAGCCCCGGTCGGCCAACAAGACGCGCGGGGCAGGCAAATTGTCGGCCATCACCAGATCGAAACCGATGTAGTCCGATGTCTGTCCGGGGGTGATCTCGGTCCTCATGGGCAGGCCCGCCGCATTGACGAGGAGGTGGATCTTGGTCGTGAAGCCGCCGCGAGAACGGCCGAAATCCTGTCGCGGAGTCCCCCTTTTGCGCCCGCTGCCTGATGGTGCGCACGGATGACAGTGCTGTCCGCTGCCCGGCAGGCGGCTTTGCCGCCGAGAGGGATCGTCTGCAATGCGGCCGGCACCGCGCCGCTCTGATTCAGAACCTCCATGATGTCTTCCCAGAGGCCCGCGAGGGTCCAGCGCCGGAACTGGCGATAGACGCTCGACCATTTACCGAATTCCTCGGGCAGGTCACGCCAGGGCGCCCCGGTTCGGGTGATCCAGAAAATCCCATCAAGAACAAGGCGATGATTGGTCGGCTTGCGCCCGTTCGGAGCCCGGACAGCAAGAACAAAGTGCTCAAAGAACGCCCATTCCTCGTCCGACATAAGATCTCGTGCCACGCTGGTCTCCACCGCAGATACCAGCTTGAAACACGCCAGGGCGCAGAGGGGAATCCCTTTTGTCAACAAGGCCTA
>JAOXSD010000044.1 GCA_025800205.1 Silicimonas sp.
GCATGGAAGCGCTTGAAATCACCAACGCCAAGATGGAAGCGCTGGGCATGGCCGGGTTTGGACCTGAATTCGCGGTCTCGTGTGACAATCACGGCGGTCCGGGTCTTGTCGGTGTTGTCCAGTGGGATGCAGCCGCTGGAACATGGAACCCTGTTCAGGATTTCAAGCCAACTGACGTCGAGGTCATCAACGCGCTGATCGAGGAAGACTCGGCAGCCTATGCGGCCGAAAACAACATCGCGGAACGCTGCAAGTAACGACAGCGCGCGCGCCTTTCGGGGCGCGCGCATACCGCCCAACGGAGGATGAACATGCTGGATGGCTCCCCCCGGACCCCGCTCTTGGAGGTCAACAATATCGAGGTGATCTACAATCACGTGATCCTCGTCCTCAAGGGCGTCAGCCTCGCGGTCGAGGAGGGCGGCATCACCGCGCTTCTGGGCGGCAATGGCGCGGGCAAGACCACCACGCTGAAAGCCATCTCCAACCTGCTGAAAAGCGAACGCGGCGAGGTGACCAAAGGCTCGATCTCCTATCGCGGCGAGGGCGTGCAAAGCCTCGATCCCGCCGCCCTGGTGCAAAAGGGCGTGATCCAGGTGATGGAGGGCCGCCATTGCTTCGAACATTTGACGGTCGAGGAAAACCTGATGACCGGCGCCTATACCCGCAAGGATGGTGCCGCCAAGGTCGCCCAAGACCTTGAAATGGTGTACAATTATTTCCCCCGCCTGAAAGAGCGCCGGCGCTCTCAGGCAGGTTATACCTCGGGCGGTGAGCAGCAGATGTGCGCCATCGGCCGCGCGCTGATGAGCCGCCCCGAAATGATCCTCCTTGACGAACCCTCCATGGGTCTCGCCCCGCAGCTGGTCGAAGAGATTTTCGGCATCGTGAAGGATCTGAACGAACGCGAAGGCGTGTCCTTCCTTCTGGCCGAACAGAACACCAATGTGGCGCTCCGCTTTGCCCAATACGGCTACATCCTGGAATCGGGCCGCGTGGTGATGGACGGCCCCGCCGCCGAACTGCGTGAAAACCCGGATGTGAAGGAATTCTATCTGGGTGTGTCCGACGAGGGCCGCAAAAGCTTCCGCGACGTGCGGTCCTACCGCCGCCGCAAGCGGTGGCTGAGTTGAGCCTGATGCGCCAGAGGCGCGAAATCGCGCCTGTTTTCATGGGATTGCAGGAAATGCTTTACCGATCAGCCTTAGTGACGGACTTTGAGATTGAAGAAATGAATACTAGTCCCGGAGCCTTTTCCGATGATTGTCAACGTGATGGACCTGCGCGAGCGGCCCTACCGATGGAAGAATATTTGTGCGGTGGTCCAAAGCGCCACCAAGGACAATGTGGCCGAAGATGCCGACCAGGTCCGCGAGGGGCTGGGGGTCGAGATCGACTATGCCGAACGGATGGGCATCACCGTGCGCGAGGCCGTGCAATGGGCCGAGGGGTTGGGCGGCATGCTGACGCTCTATCTCTACGATGCCGAGGAGGAGAGCGGGGATGAACCAGAAGGCGGAGGGGAGGCCGTTTGACGCGCTGGAGCGTCGTTCAAAGGAGGATCGCAAAGCGGCACTGACTGCCGCTCTCAACCAGCAACTGGCCCGGGCGGCCGCCCTGTCGGGCTATGCGGGCCGGATGGAAGCGCTGGCGCTCGACGGGCCTGAAGGGCTGACCGCGCTGCCGGTTCTGCGCAAATCCGACCTGGTGGCGTTGCAAAAAGCCCAACCGCCCTTTGGCGGGCTGACGACCCGGGCACCGGGCGACTTTTCCCATCTCTTTCAATCCCCTGGACCAATCCATGAACCCGGCATGCGCGGCGGCGACTGGTGGCGGTTTGGCCGTTTTCTCCATGCCGCAGGTGTGGGCGCCGGTGACGTGGTGCAGAACTGCTTCGGCTACCACCTGACGCCCGCCGGCCACATGTTCGAAAACGGCGCCGAGGCGGTGGGCGCCGCCGTCATCTCGGCCGGCACCGGCCAGACCGCGCTGCAGGTGGAAGCCGCCGCCGCCCTGGGCGCCACGGTCTATGCCGGCACGCCCGATTACCTGAAGGTCATTCTTGAAAAGGCCGACGAGATGGGCGTGACCCTCGCCATCACCAAGGCGGTGGTCTCGGGCGGTGCGCTCTTCCCCTCGCTCCGCGATTGGTACAGCGCGCGCGGCATCACCTGCCTCCAATGCTATGCCACCGCCGATCTGGGCCTCATTGCCTATGAGACGCCCGCCATGGAAGGCATGGTGGTCGATGAAAACGTGGTGGTGGAAATCGTGACCCCCGGCACCGGTGATCCGGTCGCGCCGGGCGAGGTGGGCGAGGTGCTGGTCACCACGCTCAACGAAGACTACCCGCTGATCCGCTTTGCCACCGGCGACATGTCGGCTGAATTTCTCGGCGTAAGCCCATGTGGACGCACAAATATGCGGATCAAGGGGTGGATGGGCCGGGCCGATCAGACCGCCAAGATCAAAGGCATGTTCGTGCGCCCCGAACAGGTCGCCGCCCTCGTTGCCGCCCATGACGGGCTCGACCGCGCCCGCATCATAGTCTCCCGCGACGGGGAAGCCGATGCGATGCTGGTGCGCGCCGAAGGTGCGGGTCTGGAAGAGGCGGGGCTGGCGGCGAGCGTGAAAGAGGTGCTCAAGCTTTCGGGCCGGATCGAACTGGTGGCGCCGGGCGCCTTGCCGCGCGACGGCGTGGTGATCGAAGACACCCGGAGCTATGACTAGGGTTCTGATCTACGGCGACAGCAACAGCTTCGGCACCATGCCGATGGCGAGTTTTGACGACGATGGCATTTTCGACAAGGCAACCCGCTGGGGCGGGGTGCAGGCCCATGGGCTCGCCGATGTGGATGTGGTGGTCGAGGGCCTTGGCGGACGCACCAGCGTTTTCGACGATCCGATCGAGGGGGATTATCGTAATGGTTTGCGTGTGTTGCCTGCCATTCTTCATTCTCATAAACCACTCGATCTTCTGATCATCGCGCTTGGCACCAATGACCAAAAAGCCCGCTTCGCCCTGGGTGCCGAGGATATCGCGCTTGGGATCGGACGGCTGGCGCGCGAGGCCTGCGCCAGTGGCACCGTGGGGCAGATCCTGATGCTCGCGCCGCCGGCATTCCGGCCCGCCGGGGCCTTTGTTGAAATGTTCGGCGGATGCGAAACCCGCTGTGCCGACCTCGCCGCCCGGATCGAGACCCAGACGCGCCGCGAAGGGGTCGCCTTCTTTGACGCCGGACATGTGATCTCAGTCGATCCCACCGACGGGATCCACTGGAGCGCCAAGGCCCACCACGTGCTCGGAACCGCCCTGATCCCTGTGGTGCGGTCGCTGCTTGCAGGGTAAGCCGGGCCCATGACACTTCAGGCGATTCTCTTCGACAAGGACGGCACGCTCTTCGGCTTTCAGGCCTCCTGGGCCCGGGCCTTCGAGCGCTATCTGACGACCCTTCCCGACGCCCTGCGCGATCCGGTCGCTCAGGCGATGGAATTCGACCGGGCAGGGGGCGTGTTTGGCGAGGGCAGCCTCGCCATCGCCGCCACCAGCCGGGAAATGGCCGAGGCGCTTCAGCCGATTCTAGGCGGCACCGTGGCTTCGGTCCTGGCGGCGCTCGACGCCATGGCGGCGGACGCCGAAATGGCCCCGGTCTGCGATCTGCGCGCGGCCCTGGGCAGGCTGCGGGCGCTCTGCCCGCTGGGCGTGGTCACGAATGATTCCGAAGCCCCCGCACGGCACCATCTGGAGGCGGCCGGGATCAGTGATCTCTTTGATTTCGTGGCCGGTTTCGATTCAGGCCATGGGGCAAAACCCGCGCCCGGTCCGATCCGCGCAGGCGTCAAAGCCCTCGGCGCCACGCCCGAAACCGCCCTGATGGTGGGCGACAGCCTGCATGATCTGATGGCCGGGCGTGCGGCCGGTCTGGGCACGGTGGGTGTGCTCACCGGCGTCGCAGGGGCCGATGAACTCGGCCCCCATGCGGATGTGATCCTGCCCGATATCAGCCATCTGCCCGCCTGGCTGGCGGGCCGCGGTCAAGCCAGTTCCGAAAGCCGCGCCAGCGCCGTCTGAAGCCGGGTCAGCTCGTCTTCCTTCTGAACGGCGAGCGCCTCGGTCTCCTCGATCACCTGGGCATCGGCGTTTTCGCGGAATTTCGGGTTCTTCAGACGCCCGGTCAGCCCGCCCAACTCCTTCGTGAGCTTGCCCACGGTCTTTTCCAGCCGCGCCTTTTCGGCCGCAGCATCGATCAGACCTTCCAGAGGCAGGGCAAAACTGCCGCCCTCAACCGCAATGGCCGCTGCCCCCTTGGGCGCCACGTCCACCACCTCGAGCCCGGAAATCCCCGCTTCGCGGTCGCGCAGGATCAGCGTTTCATTGGCCGCCCAGGCCGCCTGGCCCGCGTCATCAAGCGCAATCTGCACCAAAGGCGCCTTGGTCTTTTTCGGCACGTTCATCAGCCCCCGGATCGAGCGGGTTTTCTCGATCAGGTCGCGGGTCCAGTTCAGTTCCCGGTTGGCGGCTTCGTCGATCAGCTCTGCGCCATAGGACGGCCAATCCGCATGCACCAGCATTTTGGTGCGCGTCGGCGCCGAGAGGGTCCAGAGTT
Source organism: Silicimonas sp. (assembly GCA_025800205.1). GTDB lineage: Bacteria > Pseudomonadota > Alphaproteobacteria > Rhodobacterales > Rhodobacteraceae > CALKXV01. The sequence goes on from JAOXSD010000044.1 coordinate 4,608, forward strand.
CTTCGGTGATGAAAGGCATGATCGGATGGAGCATGATCAGCATCTGGTCGAGCGCCCAGGCCATGGTCTGGCGGGTTTCCTCGGCCGCCTCGCCCTCCATCAGCGGTTTGGAGAATTCCAGATACCAGTCGCAATAGGTGTAGGTGAAAGCATAGAGCGTGGCGGCGGCGTCGTTGAAGCGGAACGCCTCCAGCGCCTCATCCAGCGCCATCCGCGTCTTCGCAACTTCGCCGATGATCCATTTGTTGACCGACTGGGTCGCGGCCTCGGGCGTGCGGGTGGTGACGTCAAACACCCCGTTCATCTCGGCAAACCGCGCGGCATTCCAGAGCTTCGTCGTGAAGTTGCGGTAACCCTGGATGCGCTGGGTGGAAAGCTTCAGGTCGCGGCCCATGGCGGCCATCGAGGTGAGCGTGAAGCGGACCGCATCGGCGCCGTATTCGTCGATCAGCTCCAGCGGGTCGAGCACATTGCCGAGGCTCTTCGACATCTTCTTGCCCTTCTCGTCGCGCACCAGAGCGTGGACATAGACCGTGTCGAAGGGCCGGTCGTTCACGGTCGCATATTGCATCATCATCATCCGGGCGACCCAGAAGAAGATGATGTCGAAGCCGGTGACGAGAACCGAGGTGGGGAAGTATTTTTGCAGTTCGTCGGTGTTCTCGGGCCAGCCGAGGGTGCCGATGGGCCAGAGGCCGGAGGAGAACCAGGTGTCGAGGACGTCGGGGTCTCGGTAGAGTTCGATGTTCAGGTGGTCGCCATCTTGATCAGAAATATCAAACGAAGGATCACCATCCGACAATGAACCATCGCGGAGGTTTAGGTTGAACCCCATGGGATGAGCGTTTGTCGGAATGTCCAAATTTTCATTATAATAGGCGAGTGCTTTCTCTCGAACGACGCACGCGTCTGCTCCACAGAACGGCTCCCATCCTTCAAATTTGCCGGATGGATCGATGACCTTCGGCCCGTACCAAACCGGGATCTGATGCCCCCACCAAAGCTGCCGCGAGATGCACCAGGGCTCGATATTCTCCAGCCAGTTGAAATAGACCTTCTTGTGCTGCTCGGGCAGGATCTCGGTGGTCCCATCGCGGACGGCGTCGAGCGCCGGGCCGACGATCTTGGCGGTGTCGACGAACCATTGGTCGGTGAGCATCGGTTCGATGACCACCTTGGACCGGTCGCCGAAGGGCTGCATTATCTTCTTGGCCTCGACCAGCGGCGCAGGTGCCTCGGGGTCGTCGTCGTCCTTGAGCTTGCGGCCCAGACGCGGATCGCCCGCCGTCGTCATCACCGCGAGACCTTCTTCGGTGATCTGGTCGATCACCTTCTGTCGCGCCTCGAACCGGTCGAGTCCGCGCAGCTCATCGGGGACCAGATTGATCGTGTCGGTTTCGGCCTCGCTCAGCTCTTTCTCGCCCTTGGCGACGGCCATGGCGACGGTGGCGGCTTCGGCGTAGGCGGCGCCGTCGGCGCGCATTGCACCGCGGGTGTCCATCAACCGATACATCGGGATGCTGCCGCGCTTGGCCACCTGATAGTCGTTGAAATCATGTGCCCCGGTGATCTTCACAGCGCCCGAACCGAAGTCGGGATCGGGATAGTCGTCGGTGATGATCGGGATCAGCCGGCGGTGCTCTTTCGGCCCCACGGGGATTTCGCAAAGCTTGCCGACAATCGGCGCATAGCGTTCGTCGGACGGATGCACCGCAACCGCGCCGTCGCCCAGCATGGTTTCGGGGCGGGTGGTGGCGATGGAGATATAGTCGCGGGTCTCGCGCAGGGTGACGTTGCCGTCTTCGTCCTTCTCGACGTATTCGTAGGTCACCCCATCCGCGAGCGGATATTTGAAGTGCCACATATGGCCGTCCACCTCGATATTTTCGACCTCGAGATCGGAAATCGCGGTCTCGAAATGCGGATCCCAGTTCACCAGCCGCTTGCCGCGATAGATCAGCCCGTCTTCGTACATCTTGACGAAAACCCTGATCACGGCGTCGTGGAAATTGCCCTCTTCCCCCTCAGGTGCCCCCGGCGCGCCCGACATGGTGAAGGCGTTGCGCGACCAGTCGCAGGAGGCGCCGAGGCGCTTCAACTGCTCGATGATCGTGCCGCCCGATTGCTGCTTCCACTCCCAGACCTTGGCGGTGAAGGCCTCGCGGCCCATGTCGCGACGACCCGGCTCGCCTGCCTCGGCCAGGTTGCGTTCGACCACCATTTGCGTCGCGATGCCGGCATGGTCCTGGCCGGGCTGCCAGAGCGTGTCGTGGCCGCGCATCCGGTGCCAGCGGGTGAGAATGTCCTGCAGCGTGTTGTTGAACGCGTGCCCCATGTGTAGCACGCCCGTCACATTGGGCGGCGGGATCATGATGGAGAAGGTTTCCTCCGACGACGCGTTCGCGCCAGCCTTGAAGGCACCGGCCTGTTCCCAGGCCTCATAAATGCGGGCTTCGGAAGCTTGGGCGTTGAATGTCTTGTCCATGGGGCAGGGTCTCTCGTTTTGCGGGGCCGGTTTAGCGGTCCCTTGGGGGAAGGGAAAGGGTGGCGGCGCGGGATTTGCGTATTTGAAGAAGAGATGAAGGGATTTGCGGTTTCCCGCTCTGGACAAGGCAAGCGAACGGATTAGGGTCGCCCTGTCACAGGTAGCGGAGGCCCCCCATGGACAAGTT
>JAOXSD010000076.1 GCA_025800205.1 Silicimonas sp.
GAAAAGGACGGCAGCGACTGGCGGGTTGTGACCTCGGCCGTCGAGACCCGGCCGATTTCAAAGCGCAACGAAGACCGGTCGATCACGGCACTGGTCGAGGATGACGCGGCGGTGCTCGACGCCACCGCGCAGGATCATGCAGAAACGCTGGAATATGTCCGCCGGGCGGTGGGCAAGACAGCGGCGCCCCTGCACAGCTATTTCGCGCTGGTGGCCGATGATCCCTCGGTGCAGATCGTCTCAATCGCACAGAAATGGTATATCGGCGAGATGCTGGCGGGCAGCGCCTATGCCGGGCTGCCGATCCTGTCTGCCGCTGCCCCCTTCAAGGCCGGTGGTCGCGGGGGCCCGGAGTATTTCACCGATGTGCCCGCAGGCGATGTGGCGATCAAGAACGTGGCCGATCTCTATCTCTACCCGAACACGGTGCGGGCGGTGAAGGTGAACGGAGCGCAGGTGAAGGATTGGCTGGAACGCTCGGCCGGCATGTTCAATCAGGTCACGCCGGGGTCGAAAGATGGCTCGCTCCTGAACCCGGATTTCCCGAGCTACAATTTCGACGTGATCGACGGGGTCAGCTATCAGATCGACCTGTCGGAGCCGTCGAAATTCGCCCCCAAGGGGGAGTTGATCAACCCGGGCGCGAACCGGATCAAGAACCTGAGCTATAACGGTGCGCCGGTGACGGATGAGATGGAGTTCATCATCGCCACCAACAATTACCGCGCCTCGGGCGGCGGGTCCTTCCCCGGCGCCGATGGCTCGACGGTGATTTTCGAAGCACCCGACACCAACCGCGACGTGATCGTGCGCTATATCGTGGAGCAAGGCACGATCCAGCCCTCGGCGGATGCGAACTGGACCTTTGCGCCCTTGGGCGACACCGAGGTGCTGTTCGAAACCGGGCCGAAGGCCGCCGATTACGTCGACGACGTGAAGGGCGCGGAGATCGCACCAGCGGGCGAAGGGGCGGACGGGTTTGCTCTGTTCCGGCTGAAGCTCTGAATTTGCGTATTTGAAAAGGGTGAGAGGCCGGGTGCGCGTCTGGGCTTTCACCCTTTGCCAAATGTGCAGGACGCGACGCCTGCGCACGAGACCATATCTGGGGGAAGAGGTGAGAGGCTGGACAACGACCCAAGCGGGGCTCGTTACGGCTGCTTCCTTCCGGACCTGACCGGGTTGGCGAGGCGCCTGCCCGCGCCAACCTCTCGACGGCTCATATAGGGATCGCGGGCGGGCTTGTCCAGCCTCAGCCTTGGGCCGCCCAGGCCCGCTGCGCGTCGGTTTCCACGGCGCAGGGGCGGACGGCGCGGAGCCGGTTGAGGGCCTCGGCGGGCGGGGTGCCGGTTTCCACGATCAGCCGCAGGGCGGCCATGCCCGCGCGTCCGCAGCCGCCATAGCAATGGGTGAAGACCCGGCCGCCGCGCGCGAAGATGTCATGGGCGCGGGTCGAGACCTCGGGCCAGAGGGCGGCCACATCGGCGGGCGGCGCGCCCCGGTCGGGGATCGGCAGGTGGCACCATGCCACGCCTGCCGCCTCCAAATCTTCGGCGAAAGTGCCGGCCCCTGCATAAAGGAGTTCCTCGCGTTCGGTCATGGTCAGCACCAGATCCGGCCCCCAGCG
>JAOXSD010000083.1 GCA_025800205.1 Silicimonas sp.
ATCTTCGGGGGCCGGAGTGCGAAGCTCAAAGCCTTGATCTTTCAGGGCAATCAGCCCCTCAGCCATGTAGAGGTCAGAAGGGAAGTTGCCCGCATCCGACAGGATCACGCGGCGGTCGGGGCGCATGGCGAGGGCGGCGGCGAGGGCCTGAAAAACCTTGATCGAAAGCGTGTCGCCGGTGGCGACCGAGCCTGCGGGGGCGCCGATCAGACGGGCGAGCTTGTCGCCCACTTCCTGCGGGCGGGCCATCCAGCCGGATGTGTTCCAGGCCTTGATGAGTTCGCCACCCCATTCATCGTTGATGACTTTGGCGGCCACATCGGCGGCGCCCTTGACCGGGACACCGAGGGAATTGCCGTCGAGATAGATGACGCCGGGGCGGAGGTCGAAACGGTCTTTGCGGGTGATATTCATGTCAGAGCGCGCCCCTCAGGTGCCAGAGTTCGGGGAAAAGTTCGACGTCGAGCATCTTGCGCAGGTAGGAGACGCCGGAGGTGCCTCCGGTGCCGCGTTTGAAGCCGATCACCCGTTCGACGGTGGTCACATGGTTGAAGCGCCAACGGCGGAAGTAATCTTCGAGATCCACCAGTTTTTCGCCCAGCTCGTAGATCGCCCAATAGGTGTCGACGTCTTCATAGACCTGCTGCCAGCGGGATTGAATGGCGTCCTTGGGCGCATGGGGCGCTGCGAGATCCGGGGCGGGCATGGCGTCTTCGTGTCCGTCGATGGTGCGGAACAGCAGGCGCACCACCTCGTCATAGAAGCTGGGGCGGGCGAGTTCGGCTTCGAGTTGGTCCGCCACCTCGGGGAGATGGGCGTGAGGTTTCACCATGTTCGGGTTGCGGTTGCCCAGGGTGAATTCGATCAGCCGGTATTGATGGGACTGGAAGCCCGAGGACGGGCCGAGCGCCTCGCGGAATTTGGTGTAATCGGCGGGCGTCATGGTGCGCAGCACGTCCCACTGATTGTTGAGCTGTTCGAAGATCCGGCTGACCCGGGCGAGCATCTTGAACATCTTGGGCGTGTCACTTGCGATCAGGGCTTCGCGGGCGGCACCCAACTCGTGCAGGATGAGCTTCATCCAAAGTTCGCTGGTCTGGTGCTGGATGATGAACAGCAGCTCATCATGAGCGTCGCTGAGCGGGTGCTGGCGGTCGAGCAGCCCGTCGAGATGGAGGTAATCGCCATAGGACATGGCGCGGGCGAAATCCATCTGCGCGCCGTCGCTGCCGGGGTCATAAGGGGTTTTGGTCATCAGGCGTCTCGCAATCTGAAGCGCTGGATCTTGCCGGTTTCGGTCTTGGGGAGCGCGTCGGTGAAGATCACCGAGCGAGGGTATTTATAGGGGGCGATCACGGATTTCACGTGGTCCTGCAGGGCCTTGGTGGTGGCGCCGTCGGGATTGGTGTTTTCGGTCAGGACCACATGGGCCTGAACGATGGCGCCGCGTTCTTCGTCCGGCACGCCGATGACGGCGCATTCGGAGACGGCGTCGTGGGCGAGCAGCGCAGCTTCCACCTCGGGGCCGGCAATGTTGTAGCCCGACGAGATGATCATGTCGTCATTGCGGGCGGCGAAGTGGAAATAGCCGTCTTGGTCCTGCAGGAAGGCGTCGCCGGAGATGTTCCAGCCGTCCTGAACGTATTCGTTCTGTTTTTCGCCGCCGAGGTACCGGCATCCGGTGGGGCCGCGCATGGCCAGACGGCCCACTTCGCCGCGCGGCAGTTCCGCGCCATCCGGGCCGATGACCTTGGCCTCGTAACCTTTGACCGGCTTGCCGGTGCAGGCGGGGCGGTGATCTTCGAACCGGTTGGTGAGGAAGATGTGCAGCATCTCGGTGGCGCCGATGCCGTCGAGCATTGGTTTGCCGGTCTTCGCCTGCCAAGCCTCATAGACCGGGGCGGGAAGGGTTTCGCCAGCCGAGACGGCGGCGCGGAGGGACGACAGGTCAGCGCCTTCTTCCATCGCCTGCAACATGGCGCGATAGGCGGTGGGCGCGGTGAAACAGACCGTGGCGCGGTAGGTCTCGATGATCTCGACCATGTTCGGGGGGGCGGCGTTTTCCAGAAGCGTCGCAGTGGCACCGAAACGCAGCGGGAAGATGGCGAGGCCGCCGAGGCCGAAGGTGAAGGCCAGAGGCGGAGAGCCGACGAAAGTGTCGTCGGGGGTGACCTTGAGAACTTCGCGCGCGTAGCCGTCGGCGATGATCAAGAGGTCGCGATGGAAATGCATCGTCGCCTTGGGGTTGCCGGTGGAACCCGAGGTGAAGCCGATCAGGGCAACGTCATCGGCTGCGGTTTCCACCGCGTCGAATTGCACGGTTTTTTCCAGGGCGAGACGGTCGAGTTCGGCGTCGTGGTTGGAGGTGCCGTCGAAGCCGACGACCTTTTGCAAAATGTCAATGTCCTTGGCACAGGCCGTCAACTCGTCCATCAGGCGGGTGTCGCAGAGCGCGTGGGTGATCTGCGCCTTCTCGACATATTTGGTCAGTTCGGCGGCGCGCAGCATGGGCATGGAATTGACCACCACGGCGCCGGCTTTGGTGGCGGCGAGCCAGCAGGCGACCATGGCGGGGTTGTTGGCCGAGCGGATCAACACGCGGTTGCCGGGTTTCAGGCCGAGGTCATCCACCAGCGCGTTGGCAAGGCGGTTGGTCCAGTCGGCGAGTTCCTTGTAGGTGCGCCTGCGACCGTTTCCGATTAAAGCGGTGTGATCGCCGAAGCCGCGCGAGACCATGGCGTCCGTCAGTTCGACGCCGGCGTTCAGACGGTCGGGATAGTCGAAGCCGTCGAGCATGAAGTCGGGCCAGGTCTCGGGTGCCGGCAGTTTGTCGCGGGCGAATGTGTCCGTATGGGCGGATCGGGTCAGCATGTCATTCTCCCTCCAATGTCTGGCGCGCGATGATGACGCGCTGCACGTCGGACGCGCCTTCGTAGATGCGCAGTGCGCGGATTTCGCGGTAGAGCCGTTCGACGGTTTCCCCATGACGCACGCCGTCACCGCCGAAAAGTTGCACCGCCTTGTCGATGACCTTCTGCGCCTGTTCGGTGGCGAATAGTTTGGCCATGGCAGCTTCGCGGCTGACGCGTGGCGCGCCTTGATCCTTGGTCCAAGCGGCGCGGTATATCAGCAAGGCGGCGGCGTCGACGTCGAGCGCCATGTCAGCGATATGGCCCTGCACCATCTGCAGATCGGCAAGCGGCGCGCCCTGAATGCGGCGGGCTTTGACGCGGGCGGTGGCTTCATCGAGGGCGCGGCGGGCAAAGCCGAGCGCGGCGGCGGCGACGGTGGTGCGGAAGACGTCGAGCGTGGCCATGGCGATCTTGAACCCCTGCCCCGGGGTGCCGATCATGGCGCTTGCGGGGATGCGGCAGTCGGTGAAGTTGAGACGGGCGAGCGGGTGCGGCGCGATGACGTCGAGGCGTTCGGCAATCTCAAGTCCGGGGGTATCGGCGGGGACGAGAAAGGCCGAGAGACCGCGCGCGCCGGGGGCTTCGCCGGTGCGGGCAAAGACCACATAGATGTCGGCGATGCCGCCGTTGGAGATCCAGGTTTTTTCGCCGTTGAGAATGTAAGCGTCGCCGTCTTTCGTGGCGCTCATTGTGCCTGCGGCGACGTCGGAGCCCGATTGCGGTTCTGTCAGGGCGAAGGCGGAGATGGCCTGACCGCTGCGGGTCTTGGGAAGCCATTCTGCCTGTTGTTCGGGGGTGCCAAAGAGCGACAGCGCCCCCATTCCAAGCCCTTGCATGGCAAAGGAAAAATCGGCCAGACCGTCATGGCTCGCGAGGGTTTCGCGGGCGAGGCAGAGGGTGCGGACGTCGAGGGTCTCGTCGCCTTCTGCGCCGGTGACTTGCAACCAGCCGCCCTGCCCCATGGCAGCAACCAGTGCGCGGCAGGCGGCGTCGGTGTCGCTATGATCCACGTTGCTCAGGTGGTCCCTGCACCAGGCGTCGAGCCCATCGGCAAAGGCGCGGTGGCGGGGCTCGAAGAAAGGCCAGTCGAGAAAGCTGCGGTCGGCCATCAGTCGCCCTCGAACACGGGTTTGCGTTTGGCGGCGAAGGCCTCATAGGCGCGGCGGAAATCCTGGCCTTGCATGCAGATGGCCTGCGCCTGGGCCTCGGCCTCGATCGCCTGTTCGATGGACATGGACCATTCCTGCGCCAGCATGGTCTTGGTCATCATATTGGCAAAGCCGGGACCAGCAGCGATGCGTGACGCAAGCGTTGTCGCCTCTTCGATCAGCGTGTCGGCGGAGGTGAGGCGGTTGAAGAACCCCCAGGCCTCCCCCTCGGTCGCTGACATGGAGCGGCCGGTGTAGAGCAATTCGGCGGCGCGACCCTGACCGATAATTCGGGGCAAGATGGCGCAGGCGCCCATGTCGCAACCGGCTAGCCCGACGCGGTTGAAGAGGAAGGCGGTTTTCGCCTCGGGCGTGGCGATGCGCAGATCAGACGCCATGGCGATGATCGCGCCAGCACCTGCGCAGACGCCATCGACAGCGGCAATGACCGGCTTGCCGCAATTCACCATCGCCTTGACCAGATCGCCGGTCATGCGGGTGAAGGCGAGAAGCTCCTTCATGTTCATCTCGGTCAGCGGTCCGATGATTTCATGCACATCGCCGCCCGACGAAAAGTTGCCACCATTGGGTTCGAACACCACGGCGCCCACGTCATCGGCATAATGCAGGTCGCGGAACCAGTCGCGCATTTCGGCGTAGCTGTCGAAGGTCAGAGGGTTCTTGCGTTCGGGCCGGTCCAGCGCCAGATGGGCGATGCTGTTTTCGATCCGGCAGCGGAAATGGGTCACGTTATCGCGCATGGCGTTCATGTTCCTCCAATGCGGTGATGAGATGGTCAAGACGGTCGCTCATGCCGGTGATGTCGTCGGCATCGAGCCCGCCCAGAAGGTCGTCGATCCAGCTTTCGTGGCGGGCGGCGTGGTCGGCAAAGACCGCCTGCCCCTTGTCGGTCAGACGGACCACATTCGCGCGGCGGTCGTTGGGGGCGGCGACACGCAGGGCGAGACCTTCCTCGGTCAGCTTGTCGACGATGCCGGTGATATTGCCGTTGGAGACGCGCAACCGGCGGGAGATTTCGGACATTTTCATGCCGTCCGGTTCACGAGCGAGTGCGGACATCACGTCAAAGCGCGGCAGGGTCCAGTCGCAGTCGCGGCGCAGGCGGCGGCGCACCTCGTCTTCGATCATCGACGCCGACTTTAGCAGGCGCAGCCAGAGGCGGAGGCGGTCCTTGGACAAGTCGCTCATCACACCTCCCCGCCCGAGACGGACAGAGCGTGGCCGTTGATCGAGGCGGCGCCTTTGGAGGAGAGGAAGAGCGCGGTGGCGGCAACTTCTTCAGGCGCGATGAGGCGACCCATGGGATTGCCGGAGACGACCATGGCGGTGGCCTGATCGCGGTCGGTGTCGTAGCGCTCCATCAGCCCGGTGATGGCGGTTTCGGCCATGTCGGTGTCGGTGAAACCGGGGCAGATGGCGTTGCAGGTGATGCCCTTCTTGGCGACGTCGAGGGCGATGGAGCGGACGAGGCCCAAAACCCCGTGTTTGGCCGCCGCGTAGGCGGGGATCATCGGGCCGCCCTGCAGGGAGGCGGTCGAGGCAATGGCGATCAGGCGGCCACCGGGCTGCATGCCACGCCGCGCTTCGCGGAAGGTGAGAAAGACACCGGTCAGGGTGACGGCGAGGGTGCGGTCCCACATTTCGAGCGTGGTGTCGGTGAGCCGCGCCGCCTCGCCTGCGCCCGCATTGGCGATGACCACGTCATAGGGTTTGTCGAAGAGCGCCTGCACGCTCGCGTCGTCAGTGACGTCGGCACTGCGGCAGGTGATGTTGCGGTCGCCACGGGTTTCCTCGAGCGGTTCCATCCGGCGGCCACAAATCGTGACCGCGTCGCCGAGATCGGCAAAGCGGTGAGCGATGGCGCGGCCGATGCCGGAGCCGCCGCCGGTGATCAGCACACGCCTCATACCCGCACCTCCTCTGCCGCGCGGTCGGCCAGACGCCAGGCCTGATCGCGGCCTGCTTCGTAGGGGCGCGGCCAGATGGCGTGGCGGTCGCCGATTCTGGCGGCTTCGTGGAGCGTCCAGTAGGGGTCGGCCAGATGCGGTCTTGCGATGGCAATGAGGTCGGCGCGGCCGGCCATCAGGATCGAATTGGCGTGATCCGCCTCGTAGATATTGCCGACGGCCATGGTGGCGAGACCGGCCTCGTTGCGGATGCGGTCGCTGAAGGGCGTCTGGAACATACGGCCATAGACCGGGCGCGCGTCGGGGGTGGTTTGGCCTGCGGAGACGTCGATCAGGTCGGCTCCGGCTTCGGAGAAGAGCCGTGCGATTTCAACGGCTTCCTCGGGTGTCACACCGTCGTCGCCAATCCAGTCATTGGCGGAGATGCGCACCGACATGGGTTTCTCGGCAGGCCAGGCATCACGCATGGCGGTGAAGACGCGGAGCGGGAAACGCATGCGGTTTTCCAGGCTGCCGCCGTAGGAATCGGTCCGTTGATTGGAGACCGGCGAGATGAAAGAGGAGATCAGATAGCCGTGGGCGGCGTGCAGTTCGATCATGTCGAAACCCGCGCGGGCGGCCATTTCGGTGGCGCGCACGAAATCGGCGGTGATCGCGTCCATATCGGCTTCGGTCGCTTCGCGCGGAACGGCGTTGGCCTGCGCCCACGGGATCGGGGAGGCGGAGATCAGCGGCCAGTTGTCGGCGTCGAGCGGCTGGTCCATGCCTTCCCAGCCGAGTTTGGTGGAGCCCTTGCGGCCGGCATGACCGATCTGGCAGCAGATTTTGGCTTGCGTCTCGCGGTGGACGAAATCGGTGATGCGGGACCAGGCGGTTTCGTGTTCCGGGGCGTAGAGGCCGGGGCAGCCCGGGGTGATGCGGGCGTCGTCGGACACGCAGGTCATTTCGGTGAAGACGAGGCCCGCCCCGCCTTTCGCACGTTCGCCCAAGTGGATCAGGTGCCAGTCATCGGGGCAACCATCGGTCGCCTTGTATTGCGCCATGGGCGAGACGACGATGCGGTTTTCCAACTCCATGTCGCGCAGTTTGAAAGGCGCGAACATGGGCGGGCGTGTGGGGGCCTCGGCGGGGGCACCGGCCTGATCCATGAACCAGCGTTCGGCGCTTTCCAACCATTTCGGATCGCGCAGGCGGAGGTTCTCGTGGCTGATCCGTTGTGAGCGGGTCAGGAGCGAATAGTTGAACTGCACCGGGTCCATGGGCAGGTAGCGTTCCACCTCTTCGAACCATTCGAGCGAATTGCGCGCCGCCGATTGCAGGCGTAGGACTTCGAGACGGCGGTCCTCCTGATAGCGGGTGAAGGCCGCTTCCATCGTCGGTTCGGTGTGCAGCAGATCCGCGAGCGCGATGGCGCTGTCGAAGGCGAGCCGCGAGCCGGAGCCAATGGAGAAATGCGCGGTGGCCGAAGCGTCGCCCAGCAGCACCACATTCTCGTGGTGCCATTTCTGGCAGAGCACCCGGGGGAAGTTCATGAAGACCGCCGAGCCGCGCAGATGGGCGGCGTTGGACATCAGCTCGTGCCCGCCCAGATGCGCCTCGAAGGTCTTGCGGCAGGTTTCGATGATCTCGTCCTTCGACATGTCTTCGAAACCGAAATTGTCCCAGGTGTCCTGGGCGCATTCGACGATGAAGGTCGCGGTGTCGTCGTCGAATTGATAGACATGGCCCCAGATCCAGCCATGTTCCGTCTTCTCGAAAATGAAGGTGAAGGCGTCGTCGAATTTCTGATGGGTGCCGAGCCAGATGAACTTGCAGGCACGGACGTCGATTTCCGGCTGGAAGTGATCGGCGTAGAGCGTGCGCACGGCGGAATTGATGCCATCGGCGGCGACCACCAGATCGTAGTCTGCACGGAGCGCTTCGACATCGCCGTAGTCGGTTTCGAACCGCAGATCGACGTCTAACTCGCGGGCGCGGGCCTGCAGGATCAAGAGCATCTGCATCCGGCCGATGCCCGCGAACCCATGGCCGCCCGACACGGTGCGGGTGCCGTCATGCACCACGGCAATATCGTCCCAATAGGCGAAGTGATCGCGGATGGATTGCGCCGAGGCGGGATCATTTTCCTGAAGGTTATCAAGCGCATCGTCGGAGAGGACCACGCCCCAACCGAACGTATCATCGGCGCGGTTACGCTCGAACACCACGACCTCGTGCGACGGGTCGCGCAGCTTCATCGAGATCGCGAAATAGAGCCCGGCCGGGCCGCCCCCTAGACATGCAATGCGCACAAGCTGGTCTCCCCTGTCATTTCTTGACGGGGATGATAGCGCGGAGAATTTTTATTTCAAACCTAAAATATTCAGGCTTAGAACTTATCTGCCCGGGGGTTTCAGGATGAAGGCGAGGACGGCATCGCCGGGGCAAGCGTGGGTTGCCTCGGCTTGGCCCGTGGTGGTGCTGGGCTGGCTGGTGTCGAGGGTAAGGTGCCACGCCTTGCCATTGGTGCGTTCCGGCAGGGTGACATCGCAAGCGGCACCCCGGTTGAAGACAAGGAAGATCGCGTCTTCCCGTTCGGCATAGGCCGGCGTGCCATGGGCCATGCGCATCTCGAAGCAGAGAAGATCGGCCTTGGGGTCGGTCCAGTCGACGTCCTGCATTGGGGCTCCATCGGCGCGGCGCCAGAAGAGATCGGGCATGCCGTCGCTTGTGCGCTCCCGGGCGTGGAGAAAGCGTTTCTGGCGCAGGATCGGGTGGGCTTTTCGAAAGGCGATGACCTGTTTGGTGAAGGCGAGGAAGTCGGTGTCGATGGCGCTCCAGTCGATCCAGGTGGTTTCGTTGTCCTGATTATAGGCGTTATTGTTGCCGCCCTGGCTGTGGCCCAATTCGTCGCCCGCGAGGATCATCGGCGTGCCTTGCGACAAAAGCAGCGTTGCCATCATGTTGCGGCGACGGCGGGCGCGGGCGGCGGTGATATTGGGGTCATCCGTGGGGCCTTCGACACCCATATTGTCGGAATGGTTCTCGCCATGGCCGTCGCGGTTGTGCTCGCCATTCGCGGCGTTGTGTTTGTGCGCGTAGCTCACCGTGTCGGTGAGGGTGAAACCGTCATGGGCGGTGAGGAAATTCACCGATGAGGTGGCGGCGCGGCCGGAATGGTCGAACTGGCGGGCGGAGCCAGTGATGCGGCTGGCGAGCCTGCGGGTCATGTCCTCGTCACCGCGCCAGAAGCGGCGGACACCATCGCGGAACCGGTCGTTCCATTCAAGAAACGGGGGTGGGAAGGCGCCCAACTGGTAGCCACCGGGGCCGATATCCCAGGGCTCGGCGATGAGTTTGACGCGGGAGAGCACCGGATCTTGCAGGAGCGCCTGAAAGAAAGGGGCGTCGCGGGTGAAGCCGGTGTCGGTGCGACCGAGGGTGGCGCAGAGGTCGAAGCGGAAGCCGTCAACGCCCATCACCTGAACCCAATATCTGAGCGAATCCAGCACCATGCGCAGGACCATCGGATGGGAGAGGTTCAGCGTGTTGCCGGTGCCGGTGTCGTTCACATAATGCCGGCGGTCAGGAGCAAGGCGGTAGTAGCTGGCGTTGTCGAGGCCACGGAAGGCGAGCGTGGGGCCGAGTTCATTGCCTTCGCCACTGTGGTTGTAGACCACGTCGAGGATCACCTCGACCCCCGCTTCGTGAAAGCGGCGGGTCATGGTCTGGAACTCGGCGATCCGGCCCTGATGGAGATAGCGGGCGTCGGGAGCGAAGAAGCCGATGGTCTGGTAGCCCCAGTAGTTCGGCAGGCCGAGACGGTGGAGGAACTGGTCGGTCAGGAAGGCCTGGACCGGCAGGAGCTCGATGGCGGTGATGCCGAGTTGGGTCAGGTGATCGAGCACCGGGTCGGAGGCGAGGCCGAGACAGGTGCCGGGATGGGCGATACCCGGGTGCTCGTGGGTGAGGCCCTTGATATGGGCCTCGTAGAGAATCGTGTCAGTGAGGGGCGTGCCGGGGAGTTGGTGCTCCGGGGTCTCGGGGGCTTCGACGCGGGATTTCGGCACATAGGGGGCGCTGTCGCGGGGATCAAAGCTGAGATCCTTGTCGCGCGCATGGCTGTCGTAGCCCTTGACCGCATCGTGCCAGATCAGTGGGCCGTGGAGGGATTTGGCGTAGGGGTCGATCAGCAGTTTGTTGGGGTTGAAGCGGTGGCCGTCGCCGGGCGCATAGGCCCCGTGGGCGCGGTAGCCGTAGAGTTGGCCAGGGCGCAGGCCGGTGACATAGCCGTGCCAGATGTCACCGTCGCGTTCGGGCAGGTCGAGGCGGGTTTCGGTGCCGTCTTCGGCGAAGAGGCAGAGTTCCATGCGTGAGGCATGGGCCGAGAAGACGGCGAAATTGACGCCCTCGCCGTCATAGGTGGCGCCCAGGAGCGCGGCGCGGGAGGCGGTGACTTTCACGCGGGCGCAATCTCGTCATAAAGGGCGGCGTAGGCCGCGGCGGAGGCGCGCCAGCCGACACCCTGTTTCATCGCATTCTTCTGGATCTGTCCCCATTCCTCGGGCATCCGGTAGAGGTTGCAGAGCCGCACCAGCGCGTGCGCCAGCGCATCGGTGGTCACGGGAAAGACCTGCAGCCCGGTGGCAACGCCCGCCTTGAGACCGGCGGCATTGGCCGGGATCACCGTGTCGGCCAGCCCGCCGGTCATGGCGACCACGGGCACCGCGCCATAGCGTAGGCCGAACATCTGGGTCAGGCCGCAGGGCTCAAAACGCGAGGGGACGAGAACCGCATCGGCGCCGGCGAACATGCGATGCGACAGCGCCTCATCATAGCCGATCTTGGCCGAGACATGGGGGTGATTGGCGGCGGCTTCGAGCCAGGCGTTTTCAAGGTTGCGGTCGCCGGTGCCGAGAAGGGCGAGGCGTCCGCCCCGGTCGAGAAGTGCCGGCAGTGCGTCGAGGAGGAGGTCGAGCCCCTTCTGTTCGGTGAGGCGCGAAACGACGATACAAAGCGGGCCGTCGGATTGCGGCAGATCGAACTCGGTTTCCAGCGCGGCCTTGGCTTTTGCCTTGCCGCGCGGGGTTTTGAAATGACTGTCGAGCAGCGGGTCCGTGGCGGGATCCCAGGCGGCGGTGTCGATGCCGTTCAGGATGCCGCTTAGGTCGTTGCGGCGCCCCTTCAGAACACCGTCGAGCCCCATGCCGAAGTCCGGCGTGGTGAGTTCGCGGGCATAGGTGGGGCTGACGGTGCTGATCTTGTCGGCGGCGACGATGCCCGCCTTCAACATGTTGATCTGGCCCCAGAATTCGAAACCGTCGCGGTTGAAGCCTTCGGAGGGCAGGCGCAGGGCGTTGAGGCGGGAGGCGGGCGCAAGCCCGTGGAAGGCGACGTTGTGGATGGTCAGGAGCGTGCCTGCCGTGCCGCCCATTGTGCGGAGATACCAGGGGGTGAGGGCTGCCTGCCAATCGTGCAGGTGGAGCACTTCCGGCGACCAGCCCCCTGCCCCTTCCGTCGCAATTGCGGCGGCGGCAAAAGCGAGGGCCGCGAACCGTTCGGGGTTGTCAGGGTGATCGTTGCCGTCGTCGCCCAGATAGATGGCGCCGGGGCGGTCGAAATGGGCGGGCGCATCGAGGACGAGGAGGTCGAGGCCCGCGACTTCTTTTGCCAGAACCCGGGCAGGCGCGCCCATCAGATCATCGGTTGTCCAGATCTCTTTCGCGCCCTCCATCGCCGCCATTACCGCCGGGTAGCCAGGGATCAGTGTTTTAAGCGCCCAGCCTGCGCCGGAAAGGGCTGTGGGCAGCGCGCCCACCACATCAGCGAGGCCGCCGGTCTTGATCAGGGGGACGCATTCGGAGGCGACCGAAAGGGCATTTCTCATTGAGCGGCTTTCCAGGCGTTGACCATGGGTTGGGTGATGAGCGTGACGCCATTGTCGGTCACGCGGAAGAATTTGGCGTCATCGTCGGGATCTTCGCCGACCACCAATCCTTGCGGGATGGTCACGCCCCGGTCGATCACCACATTGCGCAGGATCGCGCTGCGCTCAACCGTCACGTAAGGAAGCACCACGGCGTGATCGAGCACCGAGTAGCTGTTCGAATGCACCCCGGTGAACAGCAGCGAATTGCGCACCTCGGTGCCCGAGATGATGCAGCCGC
Source organism: Silicimonas sp. (assembly GCA_025800205.1). Taxonomy (GTDB): domain Bacteria; phylum Pseudomonadota; class Alphaproteobacteria; order Rhodobacterales; family Rhodobacteraceae; genus CALKXV01. The sequence goes on from JAOXSD010000083.1 coordinate 12,135, forward strand.
CGGAGACCAGCGACGAGATCGCATGGCCGCGCCGCTTGCCTTCGTCATGGACAAATTTGGCGGGCGGGGCGCTTTCGGAATAGGACCAGATCGGCCAGTCGGTGGACCAGAGATCGAGATCGGGATCGAAATCCGTGAGGTTGATATTGGCCGCGTGGAACGCATCGACCGTGCCGACGTCGCGCCAATAGGCGGGGGCTTCGGCGGATTGGCGGACGCAGCTTGCGGTGAAGCGGTGCGCCATCGCCTTGCCGTCTTTCACGATGGCCGGGATCAGATCGCCGCCGAAATCGTGGGAGGAGTTTTCATCTTCGGCATCTTGCAGCAGCAACTCGCGCAGGAATTTCCAGTCGAAGACATAGATGCCCATGGAGGCCAGCGCATTCTTTTCGTCACCGGGAATGCCCGGCGGGCTGGCGGGTTTTTCGAGGAATTCGGTGATCCGGTCATTGGCATCGACCTGCATTACGCCGAAGGCGGTAGCCTCTTCGCGAAGTACCGTCAGGCAGCCAACGGTGACATCGGCGCCGGTTTCCACATGCTGGCGCAGCATGATCTCGTAATCCATCTTGTAGATGTGATCGCCTGCCAGAATCAGAACGTAATCAACATCATAGCTGTCGATGATGTCGATGTTCTGGGTCACCGCATCGGCTGTACCCAGATACCATTGCACCTCGGAGACGCGCTGCGAGGCGGGCAGGATGTCGAGATATTCATTGCGTTCGGCGCGGAAGAAATTCCAGCCCCGCTGGCAATGTCGGATCAGCGAATGGGCCTTGTACTGGGTGGCAATGGCCATCTTGCGGATGCCGGAATTGAGCGCGTTGGACAGGGGAAAATCCACGATTCGGGATTTGCCGCCGAAATAGACCGCCGGTTTCGCGCGCCGGTCGGTGAGTTCCTTCAGGCGGCTGCCGCGTCCGCCGGCCAGCACGAAGGCCATGGCGCGGTTGGTCAAACGTCGTTCCATTATGTCTCATCCCCCAAAGTCTCGGGGCTGTCCCCGATCAAGAATATCGTAGAAAGCGGCGGCAAGGTCAGGGGGGCCGAATGGCTCTGGCCGTGCCAGGGCTTCGCCTCTGCCGTGACGCCCCCCAGGTTGCCGCGATTGGCGCCGCCATAGGCGCTGGCGTCGGTGTTCAGCACCTCGCGCCAGCGGCCCGGCCCCGGCAGACCGCAGCGCCAGTCCCTGCGTTCCACGGGCGTGAAGTTGCTGACCATGACCACGGGCGCGTCGCCTTCCGCGCCAAAACGCATCCAGGCGAGGATGGAAAGATCGGCGGCGTCGGGTTCCAGCCATTTAAACCCTTCCCCTTCGCAGTCTCGGGCGTGGAGTGCGGGCGTTTCGCAGTAAAGATGGTTTAGGTCGCGGATGAGGCGCTGGACGCCTGCATGATCGGGCTGTGCGGCGGCGTGCCAGTTGAGTTCGCCGTCATGGTTCCATTCCTCGGGCTGGGCAAACTCGCTGCCCATGAACAGGAGCTTCTTGCCCGGATGGCCCCACATGAAACCGTAGTACGCCCGCAGGTTGGCGAATTTCTCCCACCCCTGCCCCGGCATCTTGGTCAGCATCGAGCCTTTGCCGTGGACGACTTCGTCGTGGCTGAGGGGCAGGATGAAATTCTCGGAAAACGCATAGGCCAGACCAAAGGTCATCCGGTTGTGCTCGTAACTGCGGTGCACCGTTTCCTTGGCCATATAGGCGAGGCTGTCGTTCATCCAGCCCATGTTCCATTTGAAGCCGAAGCCAAGCCCGCCCGCATCAACAGGGCCGGAAACCTGCGGATAAGACGTGCTTTCCTCGGCCACGGTCATGATGCCGGGCACCTGCCCGTAGGTTTCCACGTTCATCCGTTGGAGGAAGGCGATGGCTTCAAGGTTCTCGCGCCCGCCGTGGACATTGGGCACCCATTCGCCCTCGGTCCGGGAATAGTCGCGGTAGAGCATCGAGGCGACCGCATCCACGCGCAACCCGTCGAGGTGGTATTCTTCCAGCCAGTACAAGGCGTTGGAGGTCAGGAAATTGCCCACCTCGCGACGGCCGAAATTGTAGATCAGCGTGTTCCAGTCCTGATGAAACCCTTCCTTGGGATCGGCATGTTCGTAAAGCGCGGTGCCGTCGAACTTGGCAAGCCCATGAGCGTCCGAGGGGAAATGACCGGGCACCCAGTCAAGCAGGACGCCGATCCCGGCGCGGTGGGCGGCATCCACCAGATCGCGGAATTCATGGGGCGGGCCGAAACGGATCGTGGGCGCGAAAAGGCCGAGCGGCTGGTAGCCCCAGGACCCGTCGAACGGATGTTCGCTGATCGGCAGCAGCTCGATATGGGTGAAGCCCATTTTGCTGACGTAGTCGACCAGTTCCTCGGCGGCTTCTTTATAGGAGAGCGGTCGCCCGCCCGTCTTGCGGCGCCAGGACCCGAGATGAACTTCGTAGATCGAGATAGGGGCGCGGCGGTCGTTGCGCGCAGCACGGGTCTCCATCCAATCGGTGTCCTTCCAGCCATAGCCGGTGATGTCGCGGACGATAGAGGCCTGTTTCGGCGGGTGTTCCGCACCAAAACCGACCGGGTCGGCCTTTTCCGGCAGAACCGTGCCATCGGCGGCGATGATCTGGAATTTGTAAGGCGCGCCCTCGCCCATGCCGGGAATGAAGATTTCCCAGATGCCCGAGGCGCCCCGGCGGCGCATGCCATGACGGCGCGCGTCCCATTGGTTGTGGTCACCCAGAAGTGCGACGCGCCGCGCATTCGGCGCCCAAAGGGCGAAATGGGTGCCGCGCACCCCCTCGTGGGTGATCACATGGGCGCCGAGCGCATGCCAGAGACGGCCATGGGTGCCTTCGCCCAGAAGGTATTCGTCAAGATCGCCGAGGACGGGACCGAAGCGATAGGCGTCTTCCATCTCGAAGGGCATACCTTCGTGGCTTTCGCCCGTCAGAAGATAGGGCCCTTCGCCTTGCATCAAACCGTGAAACAGGCCCGGGTGATCCGGCACCGGGGCCAGTGGCGAGAGGATCTCGCCCTGCACCGCCGTCAGGCTGCGCGCACCGGGGTCGAAGGCGGTGATCGTCGTCGTGCCATCCTTGTGATGGGCGCCGAGCACTGCGAAAGGATCGGGGTGACGACCGGTCAGGATCGCCTGCAGATCCTCTGAAGAGGGCAGTCCCGCCATCGCACCCCTATCCGCTTCGGCCATGGGGAAAGAGTAGTCGACTTTCCCCGCCCCGCAAGACATTTGCCTATCCTTCCGAAAGCGACGTCAGGTTCCACACATCCGCATTGTAGCTGCGGATGGTCCGGTCAGATGAGAACCAGCCGGAGCGCGCGATATTGAGCGCGGCCTTGCGGGTCCAGCTCTCGGGTGTTGCGAAAAGCGCATCGGCTTCCCGCTGGGCGCGCCAGTAATCTTCAAAGTCCGAGGCGACGAGGAAGTAGTCGGGCCCGGAGATATTGTCCGCAATCCCGTGATAGCGGTGCGGCTCATCCTCGCTGAACCGCCCGTCGCGCACGGCCTGCAAGGCACGGGCCAGACGCGGCGACGCGGCAATCGCCTGAGCGGCGTGATCATGCACGGCACGGCGGGCGTCGACCTCGGCGGCGGTCATGCCGAAGAGGAGGAAGTTGTCTTCCCCCACCCTTTCGCGGATTTCCACATTGGCGCCATCCAGCGTGCCGATGGTCAACGCGCCGTTCAGCGCAAACTTCATGTTGCCGGTGCCCGACGCCTCTTTGCCCGCCGTCGAAATCTGTTCGGACAGGTCGGCAGCCGGGATCAGCCGCTCGGCCATGGTGACGTTGTAATTCGGCAGGAAATGCACTTTCAGGAACCGGTTCGTCACCGGGTCGGCATTTACGACACGGGCGACGTCGTTGATCAGCCGGATCATGTCCTTGGCGAAATGATAGCCGGGGGCCGCCTTGCCGCCGAAAATCTTAACGCGCGGGGTCCAGTCGCCGTTGGGATTGTCGTGGATTTCCTGCCAGAGCGCGATGGCCTCGAGAATGTTCAGATGCTGACGCTTGTATTCGTGGATGCGCTTGATCTGCACGTCGAACATGGCGTCGGGATCGGCGTCCATTTCGTGTTCGGATTTCAGCCAGTCGGTCAGCGCGGCTTTGTTGGCGCGTTTGACCCCGGCGAGATCGGTCAACAGGCCCGCATCGTCAAGCTTGGGTTCCAGATCGCTCAGCCGCTCCAGATCGCTCAGCCAGTCGCGCCCGATCCTGTCGCAGATCAGGTGGCTGAGACCGGGGTTTGCGGCATGGAGCCACCGGCGCGGGGTGACGCCATTGGTCTGATTGATGATACGGTCGGGGTGATCGGCATGGAGTGCGGCGAACACCGTCGATTTCATCAGATCGGTGTGGAGCGCAGAGACCCCGTTCACCTTATGCGCCATGATGAAAGAGAGTTCGCCCATCTTCACCTGTCCATGTTCGCGGATGCGCACGGGGCTGTTCGGGCGTTCGGCGGCATGGAAGGCGTCGATCCGTTCGATCAGGGTGACGTGGCGCGGCAGGAGATGGGCCATCAGCCCTTCGGACCAGCGCTCCAGCGCCTCGGGCAGAAGCGTGTGGTTGGTGTAGGATAGACAGGCGCGGGCGATTTCGACGGACAGCTCGAAGTCGAGCCCTTCCTCGTCATGCAGGAGCCGGACCAGTTCCGGGCCGGCAATCGCCGGATGGGTGTCGTTGAGCTGGATCGCCACATGGCGGGGCAGATCGGTGACGGAGTGCCCCTCGGCCTTGTGGCGTTTCAGGATGTCGCGGAGGCTGGCGGCGGTGAAGAAATACTCCTGCTTCAGCCGCAATTCCTTGCCGATCTCGGTGTTGTCGTCGGGATAGAGCACGCGGGAAATGGTGCGCGCCATCGCCTCCCCTTCCGCCGCCGCCGCATAGGCGCCGTGGTTGAAGGCGTCGAGGTTGAAGGGGGCGACGGGCTTCGCCGCCCAGAGCCGCAGCGCATTCGCCCAGCCACCCTGCCAGCCGATCACGGGGATATCATGCGCCTCGGCCCGGACCGCATCGCCGGGGCTCCAGATGGCGCGGCTGCCCTCTTCGTGGACATGGCCGAAGAACCCAATCTCGAAGGCGGTTTCGGGGCGGGCGATTTCCCAGGGGTTGCCGTGTTTGAGCCAGGTCTCGGCGGCCTCCACCTGACGGCCATGGTCGAAACTCTGACGGAACAGCCCATGTTCGTAGCGGATACCATATCCCATGGCGGGTAGGCCCAGCGACGAGAGCGACTCGAGGAAACAGGCGGCCAGACGGCCCAGACCGCCATTACCGAGGGCAGCGTCGGGTTCGTTGGCAAGCATCGCGTCTGCGTCGAGACCGAGGGAGGCGAGCGCGCCGTCCGTCGCCTCTTCGAGCCGCAGATTGACGATGGCGTCTTCCAGCAGACGCCCGATCAGGAATTCCATCGAGAGGTAATAGACCCGTTTGGCCGAGGCCGCGCGGCGGGTGCGTTCGGAGGTGAGCCATTGGGTGGTGATCCGGTCACGCAAGGCGAGTGTAAGCGCCACGCGCCAGTCGCGCACCGTGGCCGCATCCGGGTCGCGCCCCAGATCGAGGGCCAGATGGCGGAGGATATCCTGGCGCAGCAGGTCTGCGGCAGCGGAGCGGGAAGTCTCGTTAACAGGGGTCACCGGCGCGTCTTGCCTCTTTGGGATCAGATCGCGGCGGTTATCCGGTGCGCCGGGCCATCGCGCAAGAAGCCCGGTAAAATTGCGCGCTTTCCGTGTCGAAAGCGCCATGGGCGGCGGACAGAGCTGCCCGCCGCCTGAGCATTGTCAGCCAAGGATGCCGTTCAAAGTGGCAGAGGGCCGCATGACGGCGGCCGTCTTGGCGTCATTGGTGTGGAAATAGCCGCCGGTATCGGCTGCGTTGCCTTTGTTGGCGGCGATTTCCTCGACGATTTTCGCTTCATTTTCCCCCATCGCGGCGGCGATAGGCGCGAAATGGGCGGCGAGATCCGCGTCGTCGCCCTGAGCGGCCAGCGCTTCCGCCCAGTATTTAGCGAAGTAGAAATGGCTGTCGCGGTTGTCGGGCTGACCCACCTTGCGGCCGGGCGACTTGTTCTGGTCGAGGATCTGCTGGGTCGCAGCTTCGACCGCCTCGCCCAGCACCTTGGCCTTGGCGTTGCCCTTGACCTGCGCCAGATGCTTGAGGCTTTCGCCGAGCGCACAGAATTCACCGAGCGAATCCCAACGCAGGTGGTTTTCGGCCACCAACTGCTGCACATGTTTCGGAGCCGAACCGCCGGCGCCCGTCTCAAACAGACCACCGCCGTTCATCAATTTCACGATCGACAGCATCTTGGCCGAGGTGCCCAGTTCCAGGATCGGGAACAGGTCGGTCAGATAGTCGCGCAGCACGTTGCCGGTGATGGCGATGGAGTTCTCGCCCTTGCGGATCGTGTCGAAGCTCAGACGGGTCGCCTCGCGGGGCGCGAGGATCTGGAACTTGCCCGCGACACCGGCTTTCTCCAGCGCCGGACGGACGTATTTCAGAAGTTCCGCGTCATGGGCGCGGGTCTCATCGAGCCAGAACACCGCCTGACAGCCTTCCAGCGCCTGACGGTCGATGGAAAGCTGTACCCAGTCTTCGATCGGCGCCTGACGGGTCGAGGCCGAACGCCAGATATCGCCCGCTTCGACCACATGTTCATGCAGCAGATCGCCATTGGCGGCGAACATTTTCACGGTGCCGTCGGCAGGGATCTCGAAGGTGGTCGGGTGCGAGCCGTATTCCTCGGCCTTCTGCGCCATCAGACCGATGTTCTGCACCGTGCCTGCGGTTGCCGGGTCGAGCGCGCCGTTGGCTTTGCAGTTCTCGATGCTCTCGTCATAGACCGAGGCATAGGAACTGTCGGGGATCACGCAATTCGTATCGGCTTCCTTGCCATCGGGCCCCCAGCCCTTGCCCCCTGCGCGGATCAGCGCGGGCATCGAGGCGTCGATGATCACGTCCGAAGGCACATGCAGGTTGGTGATGCCGGTGTCGGAATTCACCATGTACATCGGCGGGCGGCCGACCATCACATTGTCGATGGCGGCGAGGATCTCGGCAGATTTCGGGGCCTCGGCCACCGCATCCAGCACCGCGCCCAGACCCGAGTTCGGGTTCACACCGGCCTCGGCCAGTTCGGACGCGTATTGCTCAAAAACCGGCTTGAGGAAGGCTTTCACCGCATGACCGAAGATGATCGGGTCCGAGACCTTCATCATCGT
>JAOXSD010000097.1 GCA_025800205.1 Silicimonas sp.
GACGTGGGCTGGGTCACCGGGCACAGCTACATCGTCTATGGCCCGCTGGCCAATGGCGCGACCACGATCATGTTCGAAGGCGTGCCCACCTTCCCCGATGCCGGCCGGTTCTGGGAGGTTTGCGCCAAGCACAAGGTCAACCAGTTCTACACCGCGCCGACCGCGATCCGGGCGCTGATGGGGGCGGGCACCGAATGGGTCGAAAAACACGATCTGTCGGACCTGCGCATCCTCGGCTCAGTGGGCGAACCGATCAACCCCGAGGCCTGGAACTGGTACAACGAGGTGGTCGGCAAGGGCCGCTGCCCGATCGTCGATACCTTCTGGCAGACCGAAACCGGCGGCCACATGCTGACGCCGCTGCCCGGTGCCACCGATCTGAAACCGGGTGCGGCGCAACAGCCCTTCTTTGGTGTTCAGCCGGTGGTGCTGGAACCGCAAAGCGGCGAGATCATCGAGGGCAACGGGGTCGAGGGTGTCTTGTGCATGAAGGACAGCTGGCCCGGGCAGATGCGCACGGTCTGGGGCGATCACGAACGCTTCGAAAAGACCTATTTCTCTGATTACAAAGGCTATTATTTCTCGGGCGATGGCTGTCGCCGGGATGAGGATGGCGATTATTGGATCACCGGGCGGGTCGATGACGTCATCAACGTCTCCGGTCACCGGATGGGCACCGCCGAGATCGAAAGCGCGCTGGTGGCCCATGTGAAAGTCGCCGAAAGCGCCGTGGTCGGTTACCCCCATGACGTGAAGGGGCAGGGGATCTACGCCTATGTGACGCTGATGAACGACGAGGAACCGTCGGATGCGTTGCGCAAGGAGTTGGAGACCTGGGTGCGGTCCGAGATCGGGCCGATTGCCAAGCCGGATCTGATCCAATGGGCGCCGGGCCTGCCCAAGACCCGCTCGGGCAAGATCATGCGGCGCATCCTGAGGAAGATCGCCGAGGATGATTATTCCGCCCTGGGTGACACCTCGACCCTGGCTGATCCCACGGTTGTGGATGACCTGATCGACAACCGGATGAACCGGTCGGAGGGCTGACACGAATTTCCCGGGCGGGTCACAGGGCCCGCCTGACCCCATTCAATAACATCAAGTTCTATGAGGAGGAGAACGCATGGTAGACGATACATCCCAAACGCCCGAGGCGGCGGGGGCGGATGATTCAGGATATTGGAGCACCAATATCAGGATCATCACCATCTGCCTGATCATCTGGGCGGTTGTGTCCTTCGGCTTCGGCATTCTGCTGCGGCCGCTTCTTGCGGGCATCAGCGTCGGCGGCACCGACCTTGGTTTCTGGTTCGCACAGCAGGGTTCGATCCTCGTCTTCCTGGCGCTGATCTTCTTCTACGCCTGGCGGATGAACCAACTCGACAAGCAATATGGCGTGGACGAGGAGTAATCGACAATGGATCAGTTCACCCTCAACCTGCTGTTTGTGGGCGCGTCCTTTGCGCTTTACATCGGCATCGCGATCTGGGCCCGCGCGGGCTCCACATCCGAATTCTACGCCGCCGGTCGCGGCGTGCACCCGGTCACCAACGGGATGGCCACGGCGGCCGACTGGATGTCGGCGGCCTCGTTCATCTCGATGGCAGGCCTCATCGCCTTTACCGGCTATGACAACTCCTCCTTCCTGATGGGCTGGACCGGCGGCTATGTGCTGCTCGCCCTGCTGCTTGCGCCCTACCTGCGCAAGTTCGGCAAGTTCACCGTGTCGGAATTCATCGGCGACCGGTTCTATTCCAGCACCGCCCGTCTGGTGGCCGTGATCTGCCTTCTGGTCGCCTCGATCACCTATGTGATCGGCCAGATGCAGGGCGTCGGCATTGCCTTCGGCCGCTTCCTGGAAATCGACGCCTTTTGGGGCCTGTTGATCGGTGCTTGTGTGGTCTTCGCCTATGCGGTGTTCGGCGGCATGAAGGGCGTGACCTACACTCAGGTTGCCCAGTATTGCGTGCTGATCACCGCCTATACGATCCCGGCGGTCTTCATCTCGCTGCAACTGACTGGCACGCCGATCCCGGCCCTCGGTCTCTTCGGTGAACATACCGCCTCGGGTGAGCCGCTTCTGCAGAAGCTTGACCAGATCGTCACAGATCTCGGCTTTAAGGCATACACGGCGGCCCATGGTTCGACCATCAACATGGTACTCTTCACCCTGTCGCTGATGATCGGCACCGCAGGTCTGCCCCATGTCATCATGCGCTTCTTCACCGTGCCCAAAGTCTCGGACGCCCGTTGGTCGGCCGGCTGGACCCTGGTGTTCATCGCGCTGCTGTACCTCACCGCCCCGGCTGTGGGTGCGATGGCGCGGCTCAACATCTCGGACCTGATGTGGCCGAACGGAACCGATGCCGAGGCTGTCAGCGTGGAACAGATCGAAAGTGATCCGAACTACGCCTGGATGGCGACCTGGCAGAAGACCGGCCTTCTCGATTGGGAAGACAAGAACGGCGACGGCAAGATCCAGTACTACAATGATGCCAGCGCGGATCTGCAGGCCAAGGCGGAAGCCAACGGCTGGCAGGGCAACGAGTTGACCAAGTTCAACCGCGACATCCTGGTGCTGGCCAACCCCGAGATCGCAAGCCTGCCGGGCTGGGTGATCGGTCTGGTCGCTGCCGGTGGTCTGGCTGCCGCACTTTCGACCGCGGCTGGCCTCTTGCTCGCCATCTCGTCGGCTGTGTCGCATGACCTTCTCAAGGGTCAGCTCACGCCGAACATGTCGGAGAAAAACGAACTGTTGGCCGCACGGATCTCCATGGCAGCTGCCATCGTGGTCGCCGTGCTTCTGGGTCTGAACCCGCCGGGCTTTGCCGCCCAAACCGTGGCGCTGGCCTTCGGTCTGGCGGCGGCCTCGATTTTCCCGGCACTGATGATGGGGATCTTCTCGACCCGCATCAACAACGCGGGCGCAGTGGCAGGCATGCTGGCCGGTCTGACGGTGACACTCTTGTACATCTTCCTGCACAAGGGCTGGTTCTTCATCCCGGACACCAACAGCTTCACCGATGCCAACCCGCTTCTGGGTCCGGTCAAGTCGACCTCCTTCGGTGCCATCGGGGCCCTGGTGAACTTCATCGTCGCCTATGTGGTCTCCGGCATGACCAAGGAAACGCCGCAGCATATCAAGGACCTGGTTGCCAGCGTCCGGGTGCCGCGCGGCGCAGGGGCGGCGGTCGACGGCCACTGACCCCGACGGACATCCCGGCCCCACCCGGGGTGTCCTTGCAAATGACCCGTCCTGCCCGCCAAACTGCGGGCAGGACATCTTGCAGAAAGCCCGCGCCCCATGCCTTTGTCGCAACCGCTGACCCAGTTTCTTGCCTCGGTTCATCCCTATGACCGGTTGCCGGAAACCGCGCTGACCGATCTTGCCGGTGTCTGCACGGAACGCGAGGTTCCCACGGGCGACACGATCTACGCATTGGGCAGCGCGCCCGAAAACCTGTTCATCATTGTGGCGGGTGAGGTGGATGTCACCGATGAGACCGGTGCGCAGATTTCCATTTTGGGGTCGCGCAATTCCTTTGGCGAACGCGCGCTTCTGCGCGGCGGCACCAATCAGCGCAAGGCGGTGGCGACGGCGGACAGCGTTCTGATCGCGGTGCCGAAGGCGGTGTTCTACGCCCTGATCGAAGCGCATCCGCCGGTGGCCAAGTTCTTTGACCGCAGGCGCACGGCGCGGCGCGAAGGTGTCGACCTGGGCACCATGCGGGTCGAGCAATTGATGACGCGCAGGCCGTTCACCTGTGCCCCGGACATGGCGATCCGCACTGCGGCCGAGCATATGCGCGCCCGCAATATTTCATCGGTCTGTGTCGGCGAGACGGAGAGCTGCCACGGGATCGTCACCCAGACCGACATGATCGAGAAGGTGATCGTTGGTGGCACGGATCCGCAGGCGCCGCTGTCGGAGATCATGACCGCCGAGCCGCTGACGCTCGACAGCCACGCGCTGGTCACCGATGTGCTGCATCTGATGGTGGAAGGCGGGATCGGCCATGTGCCGATCATCGACGAGGGCCGTCTGGTCGGGATCGTGACCCAGACCGATCTGACCCGGGCGCAGGCCATGTCCTCGGCTGATATTGTCGGGCGCGTGGCGCAGGCGGCGACGGTGGAGGAGATGGCGCGGGCCACGGGCGAGATCCCGAAACTGCTGGTGCAATTGGTGGAGACCGGCAACCGGCATGAGGTGGTGACCCGGCTGATCACCGACATCGCCGATACGGTGACCCGACGGTTGCTGACGCTGGCTGAAGAGAAACTCGGCCCCGCACCGGTGCCTTATCTGTGGCTCGCCTGCGGGTCGCAGGGGCGGCAGGAACAGACCGGGGTGTCGGATCAGGACAATTGCCTGATCCTGTCCGATGATGTGACCGACGCCCAGATGTCCTATTTCGCCGATCTGGCGAAATTCGTCTCTGGCGGGCTGGATCACTGCGGTTATTTCTATTGCCCCGGCGACATGATGGCGACCAATCCGCGCTGGTGTCAGCCGGTCCGCATCTGGCGCGAATATTTCGAAGGCTGGATCGCCAAACCGAACCCGGAGGCGCAGATGCTCGCCTCGGTCATGTTCGACCTGCGGCCCATTGGCGGGGACGAAAGCCTCTATGAGAGCCTGCAGGCGAGCACGCTGAAAGCGGCCTCCGCCAATTCGATTTTCACCGCTCATATGATCGCCAATTCGCTCAAGCACAAACCGCCGCTGGGGCTGTTGCGCGGGTTGGCGACGATCCGTTCGGGCGCCCATCGCAACACGCTGGATCTGAAGCATAACGGTGTGGTGCCGGTGGTGGATCTGGCCCGGGTCTATTCGCTGGAGGGGCAATTGCGCCCGGCGAACACGCGCGCGCGCCTGGAGGCGGCGGTCAGCGCGGGCGGGCTTTCGTCGACCGGCGGGGCCGATCTTCTGGATGCCTATGATCTGATCGCCACCATGCGGCTGGAGCATCAGGCGGCGCAGATCAAGGCGGGGGGCGCGCCGGACAATCATCTGAACCCGTCGGATCTTTCGGATTTCGAGCGCAGCCATTTGCGCGACGCCTTCGTGGTGGTGAAAACCATGCAATCGGCGGTGGGCAGCGGGAAAGGCGCTTTGGGGTGAGGCCATGTTTCTGGAACTGATCGCCACGATTTTTGCCGGCATCGCCTGTGCCGGGGTCGCCATGCTGGTCAATCTGGCGACCGGGCGCCGCCTGCCGAAATGGATCCTGCCGGTGGCCGCAGGCGGTGGCATGATCGCCATGACGATTTCCAATGAATACACCTGGTTTGCGCGCACCGCCGAGCGGTTGCCCGAGGGGGTGACCATCGCCATGACGGTGGAGGAACAGAGCTGGTTCCGTCCCTGGACGCAACTGGCGCCCTATGTGGAACGCTTTGCCGCCGTCGACACCGCAAGCCTGCGCCGGAACGAGAACCTGCCCGATCAGCGCATGGCGGATGTCTATTTCTTCGGGCGCTGGTCGCCGGTGAACCTTGCACCGATGCTGTTTGATTGCGCCGGTGCGCGGTCGGCGCTGTTGATTGACGGAGCGGCTTTTGACGCAGATGGCGGCGTCTCCGATGCGGCGTGGCAGGCGATGCCCGCAGGTGATCCGATCCTGAAACTGGCCTGCGAGATATAGCCATGTTCGTGTCCATGAGCCTCCGCTTCCGCATTTTCCTGTTCTTCGCGCTGATCGCGCTGGCCGGGGTGGCGCTGGCGGCGGGGGCGCTGGCTTTTGGCTGGTCGCGGGGCGAGGCGGCGCTGCCTGCGGGGCCGTTTGTGACCGCTTTCGTGATGTTCGGGTTTCTCAACACCGGCGTGGTGCTGGGGATCTGGCTGCTGTTCGACGAGAATGTCGCCAAGCCGATCGACATGCTGTCGGCGAAGCTGCGGCAGAGTGCCCATTCGGAGGGCGCGACGACGCTGGACGAGGGCGAGGCGCGCTATCTCGGGGATCTGGCGCCTGCCGCATTGGCCTTGGCGCAGACGGCGGATGCCTCGGTGACCGACATGGCGACCCGGATCGCACGGGAGACCGAGCGGCTGAAGGGGGAGACCGAGAAGCTGACGGCGGTGCTGACCGAAGCGCCGGTGGCGACGATCCTTCTGAACAAGGCGATGGAGATCGTGCTTTACGATGCGCAGGCCGCCGATGTGATTTCGAAGATTGCCCATCCGCGGCTGCGCGCGCCGATCGGGGATTATTTCAACACCGACGTGATCGCGGCGGCGCTGTCGAAGCTGGGCGGCAAAAAGGGTGAGGTGCCCGCCACCCTGCGCGATGCCGGGGACACCCAGAGTTTCGAGGCGCGGATCAAACGGCTGAGCAATGATGGCTACATGATCTTCTTCGATCCCGACGACGCACCAGAGGCGCGGGCGGAGCAGCGGCCGCTGGTTTTCGACTTCGGGTTGATCGATGCAGGTGGCACGGCGGATATCGAGGACAAGCCCCTGTCGGATTTCTGTTTTGTCGTCTTTGACACGGAGACCACCGGGCTGTCGGTCGAGCGCGATGATATCGTGCAGATCGGTGCCGTGCGGGTGCTGAACGGGCGGATCGTGGAAGGCGAGGTGTTTGACAGCTATGTCGATCCGGGCCGTCCGATCCCGCCGGCGGCGACCCGGATCCACCATGTGAGCGATGCGGATGTGGTGGGCGCGCCCGACATTGGTCGGGCGGCTGGCGCCTTTCACCATTTTGCCCGCGATGCGGTTCTGGTCGCCCATAATGCGCCCTTTGATATCGGTCTGCTGCGCCGTCATGAGGCCAAGCTGGGGCTCGATTGGTCCCATCCGGTGCTGGACACGGTGCTGTTGTCGGCGGTGCTGTTCGGCACCACGGAGGATCATTCGCTCGATGCGCTTTGTGCGCGGTTTTCGGTCGATCTGCCCGATGAACTGCGCCACACGGCGCTGGGAGATGCGCGGGCGACGGCGGAGGTGCTGGTGCGGTTGTTGCCGATCCTTGAGGGCCGGGGGCTCCGGACCTTTGCCCAGGTGATCGAGGAAACCCGCAGGCATGGGCGGCTCCTGGAGGATCTGAACGGATAGGCCCGTCTGGGCCCGGGATCACGGATCGGCGGTGCTCTGCCGCTGGTCGCTTGCACTCCCTCGGGAAAGCGAACAGTTTGGCGCGAATCCAATGGGCGAAACCAGAGCAGGGGAAGAATGGCGCGCATCTCCATCATTGCAGCTTTTGTGGCCGGCGTGGTCGCCCTTGCGGCGGTGTATCTTTTGCCCGGGCGCGGGGCGGTGCCGGACAATGCGGCCTTCAGCGCCCCCGATCTGGAGCCGATGACCCTGGTCACGGCCCAGGAGGAGTTCTGGCGGCTGACGCCTGCGCTTTTGCTGGTGGTCTACAAGGCCTTTGGCGAGACCGGCGAGGATGCGATCTATGACACGCTGGCCCGGGTGACCCATGGCGAGGCGCTGGAATATCTCTATCTGGAGCGGGTCGGCGCGATGAAGGGCGGCGGGCTGGAAGAGGCGGATCAGACGATCCACGAGATCAAGCTTCTGGACACCAGCGTGACCCGGGAGGGCGGGGCGCTTCGGGTCGATGCCTCCTGGCAGGTGATCGGCACGGTGGGCCATGCGGAGCATCTCCATGTGCGCGGCAACACCTATAGTGCGGATCTGATCGTGGCGCCGGTGGAAGGCGCCTGGCGGATCACGGATTTCGCGCTGCTGGATGTCAATCGCGATGCGGCGGGCGAGACGTTTCTGGCCCCCAAGACCCCGGCGGCGACGAACTGATGGTGGACATCGAAGAGCTGAGCTTTGCCTATGGCGCGCGCGGGTTCCGGTTGCGGGTGCCGCAGCTGCGGCTGGACGATGGGGAACGGGTGGCGATTGTCGGGCCGTCGGGCAGCGGCAAGACGACGCTTCTGAACCTGATCGCGGGGATCCTGAAACCCGATGGCGGGCGCATTGATGTGGCGGGCACCGAGGTGACGGCGCTGTCGGATGCGGCCCACCGCCGGTTCCGGGCGCGCCATATCGGCTTTGTCTTTCAGGATTTCGCGCTTCTGGATTATCTTTCGGCGCGGCAGAACATTCTTTATCCCTACCGGATCACCCCGGCGCTGAAGCTGGACGGGGCGGCGCGGGTGCGGGCGGAAACGCTCGCGGAGGCCTGCGGCATTGGCGACAAGCTCGATCGCCATCCCAATGCGCTGAGCCAGGGGGAGCAGCAGCGGGTGGCGATCTGCCGGGCGCTGGTGACCCAGCCGAGGCTGATCCTGTCCGATGAGGCGACGGGCAATCTGGATCCCGACAGCAAGGCGCGGATTCTGGATCTTCTGTTTGAACAGGCCGGGGCGGTGGGCGCGTCGGTGCTGGCGGTCACCCATGATCACGAGCTGCTGCCCAGGTTCGGGCGGGTGCTGGATTTCGCCCAGTTCCGGGAGGAGGCGCCGCTGCCATGAACGCGCTTTATCTCGCCTTCGCCTATCTGCGCTATCACTGGGCGCGCAGTCTGGTTCTGGTGCTGGTCGCCGCCCTGATCATGTTCGTGCCGGTGGCCACCCAGACCCTGTTGTCGACCAGCGAGCGGGCGCTGGTGGCGCGCGGCGAGGCGACGCCGCTGTTGCTGGGCAGTCGCGGTTCGCAGCTCGACCTGACGATGGCGGCGCTCTATTTCTCGGACGAAAGGCCCGACCCGGTGACCATGGGCGAGGTGGAGCGGATCTGGGACAGCGATCTGGGCACGCCGATCCCGCTTCATACGGCGTTTTCGTCGGGTGGATTCCGGATCGTCGGCACGACGCTGGATTATTTCGATTTCCGCGCGTTCACCCCGGCCGAGGGGCGCGGGTTGTCGCTGCTGGGCGATGCGGTGATCGGGGCCGAGGTGGCGCGCGCGCTTGGCAAGGGGGTGGGCGACAGCCTGGTGTCGGCGCCCGAGAACCTGTTCGATCTGGACGGGGTCTATCCGCTGGAAATGCCGATCGTGGGGGTGCTGGCGCCGACGAACACCCCCGATGACGCGGCGATTTTCGTTGATATCAAAACGGCTTGGGTGATCCAGGGGATCGGGCATGGCCATGAGGATGTGGTCACCGCGGCGGATGTGGCGGCGGGGACGGCGGCGCTGGCCAATGCCGCCGTGGTGCAATATCAGCGGATCACGCCGGAGAATATCGAGAGCTTTCATTTTCACGGCGCGCAGGATGATTTTCCCGCCTCCGCCGTGGTGGTGGTGCCCCATGACACGCGCTCGGCCACGATCCTGAAGGGGCGCTATCTGGATGCCGAGGGCCCGACCCAGCTGATCGCGCCGGCCGGTGTGATCCAGGGGTTGGTGGACCGGATTTTCCGGATCAAGTCGCTGTTGGATATTGTCACGGCGATCATCGCGCTGGCGGCCTGTGCGGCCATCGCCCTGGCGCTGTTTCTGACCTATCGGCTGCGCGCCCGGGAGATCGCAACGGCGGTGAAGCTTGGGGCGCGGCGCAGCATGGTGCTGCGGCTCTTGGCAGCGGAAACTGTCACGCTATTGTTGATCTCAGGTGGGATTGCCGCGGCCGGCGCCGCCCTTGTGACACGAAATGCTGAAACCTGGGTGGGCTGGCTGCTTGCCCTTGGAACCTGACCTAAGGAGACCCCATGAAACGCCCCCTTCTGACGGCTTCGCTTGCGACCCTGATCACCGCCGCCCCGGCGCTGGCCCATTACGGCATGATCATCCCCGCCGATCCGATGATCAGCCAGGAGGACGGGCGTTCGGTTGCGCTGACCCTGTCGTTTTCCCATCCGTTCGAACAGAGCGGCATGGTGCTGGACACACCGGTGTCGTTTTCGGTGACCCATGAGGGCACCACGACCGATCTGCTGGGTGGGTTGCAGGACGTGCTGGTGATGGAGGAGCAGGGCTACACGCTGGATTATCCGCTGGAGCGCCCGGGCACCTATGTCTTTGCCATGGAACCGCAGCCCTATTGGGAGCCGGCCGAGGATGCTTTCATCATCCATTACACCAAGACCTACGTGACCGCCTATGGCGATGACGAGGGCTGGGATACGGAGCTGGGGCTGAAGACCGAGATCGTGCCTTTGTCGAAGCCTTTCGGGCTCTGGGAGCACAATGTGTTCCAGGGGATCGTCAAGCTGGATGGGGCGCCGGTGCCCTATGCGGAAGTCGAGGTGGAGTTCCTCAACGACACGGCAGGCGCCACCGCGCCCGATGAGTTGATGATCACCCAGACGGTGAAGGCGGATGCGGACGGGGTCTTCACCTATGCGCCGCCCGCCGGGGGCTGGTGGGGGTTTGCCGCGCTGAACACCGCCGATTACACCCTGCCGCAGGACGGGACCGACAAGGCGGTCGAACTGGGCGCGGTGATCTGGGTGCATTTCGAAGACTGGACCGGCCAGTGATCCGGGCTTTTGCCCTTGCTGCAATCGGCATCGTCGCGCCTTTGAGCGCGGCGGCGCACCAGCTTGTGGTCTTTGCCTCGGTCGATTGCGAGGCGGTGACGGTGGAGGCCAAGTTCTCCAACGGCAAGGTGGCGCAGCTGGGCGATGTGCGGGTGCTGGACGGTCTGAATAATCTGGTGCTGCGCCTGAAGCTGGAGCGGGACGGCACCGCGCGGGTGCCGCTTGCCGATGTCGATCACACCGGCGGGCTGGTGATCGAGGTGGAGACCGGCGATCACGACAATTACTGGATCGTGACGCCCGAGGATATTGCGCGCAAATGCGGGAGTTGACGGTGAGGCTTGGTGCGGGTCTTTTGGCGGGTTGTGCTGCTTTTCTGTTCAGTTTCAGTGCGGTAGAGGCGGAGGACCGGCCGCGTGTGGTGGCGGTCAATGCCCCGCTTCAGTATTTTGCCGCCCGTCTTCTGGACGAGGGCGCAGAGGTGGAATTTCCGGTGCCGGACGGTGTTGATCCGTCGTTCTGGCGCCCGACCATTGCCGATATCAGCCGGATTCAGGGGGCCGATCTGATCCTGCTGAATGGCGCGGGCTTTGCCACCTGGATCGACCGGGTGTCGCTGCCGCGCTCGCGTCTGGTGAACGCTTCGGCGGCGCTGAAAGACCGGTTCATCGTCACCGAAAGCATCACTCACAGCCATGGGGAGGGCGGCGAGCATTCCCATGAGGGGCTGGCGTCCTATCTGTGGCTCGACCCGCTGCTGGCCGTGGCGCAGGCGGAGGCCGTGGCGGCGGCGCTGACCCGCAAGGGGCTGGCGCCCGGCGATGCGGTGGCGGCACGGCTGGCGGCGTTGCGGGCCGATCTTGAGGCGCTGGATGATGCGGCAGCCGCCGCGCTGGAGGGCGCGGGGGACGTGACGATGATCGCCACCCATCCGCGCTATCACTATCTGGCGCGGCGCTATGGTCTGTCGATTTCCGCACTGGAATGGGAGGCAGGCGCGATGCCGTCGCCCGAGGATCTGGCCACCCTTGAAGGGTTGGTGACACAGACCGGGGCAAAGGTGCTGATCTGGGAAGCGGCGCCGCCTGCGGGGGCCTTTGCGGCGACCGAAGCGCTGGGGCTGCAGAACGTGGTTTTTGATCCGCTGGCGCGAAGCGAGGGGCCGTTCATCGAGGGGTTCGCGGCGTCGGTCGAGGCCCTGGCTGCGGCGGTGCGGGCGGTGGCGGCGAACTGAGCGGGCGGTTGTCTTCTCCGGCGCGATGTGTAGCGTTCGATCTCAGCACTTTTTCTTGAGACGACACGATTGCGCCCGACACCATGCCTCTTCACTTCACCGCCCAGGAATTCGACCACCGCAAGGCCCGCGCCCTGGCGGCGCTTGACGACAGTGATCTGAACGCGCTGCTGCTGTTTGCCCCGGAAAGCCATTTCTGGATCAGCGGCTATGACACGTTCGGCTTTGCGATGTTCCAATGCATGGTGCTGACGCGGCAGGGCGATCTGCATCTGCTGACGCGTATGCCCGATCTGCGCCAGGCGCGCCACACCTCGGTTCTGCCCGACGATCACATTCATATCTGGGAGGAGCGGTTCGACAGCACCCCGGCCGATGATCTTGCACGTCTGTTGTCCGACCTGGGCGTGACCGGGCGGATCGGGTTTGAAAATGCGACGGCGGGTCTGAGTGATGCCAATGGGCAGGCGGTGCGGGCGGCAGTGCCGGGGCTGGTGGAGACGCCGGATCTGATCCGGCATCTGCGGCGGGAGAAATCGCCTGCCGAGGTGGCGATGCACCGGAAGGCGGCGGCGCTTTCGGATGATGCTCTGGACGCCGGGCTGGCGGTGACCGGTGCGGGCGCTTTCGAGGGTGAGATCCTGGCGGCCATGCAGGGCGCGGTTTTCCGGGGCGGCGGGGATTATGCCGGCAATGAATTCATCATCGGGTCGGGCGACGGGGCGCTGTTGTGCCGGTATTTTTCCGGGCGCAGGCATCTCGACGGCCAGGACCAGCTGACGCTGGAATGGTCGGGGGCCTATGCGCGCTATCATGCGGCGATGATGCGCACGGTTCTGGTGGGGGCGCCGTCGGAGGCGCATCTGCGGATGCATGCGGCCTGCGAAGAGGCGCTCGCAGCCTCAGAGGCCGCGATCCGCCCGGGCGCGCCCATGGGGGATGTGCATGGGGCCCATTGCCGGGTGTTCGATGCCCATGGCTATGGGGCGGCGCGGTTGCAGGCCTGCGGCTATGGCATGGGGGCGGTCTATACGCCGATCTGGGTGGATTTTCCCATGTTCACCGAGGCCAACCCGGTTTTGATGCAGGAAAATCAGGTATTTTTCCTGCACATGATCCTGATGGACAGCGACAGCGGCCATGCGATGACGCTGGGCCATTCCGTGCTGGTGACGGCGGATGGTTGCGAACGGTTGTCCCGGCACGGGACCGGTCTGCTGTGCCGGTGATGCCGTTTTTCCTGCCCTCCGACTGTACTGACGAAAGCTGAAATCATGTGGCAATTCTGGATCGACCGTGGCGGCACCTTTACCGATGTGGTGGGGCGCAGGCCCGATGGCGGGGTGGTGACGCACAAGCTGTTGTCGGAGAACCCGGAGCAATATCGCGATGCGGCGGTGCAGGGGATCCGTGATCTGTTGGGGCTGGCGGCGGGGGCGCCGATCCCCGGGGGCGTGATCGAGGCGGTCAAGATGGGCACCACGGTGGCAACCAATGCGCTGTTGGAGCGCAAGGGCGACCGGACGCTGTTTCTGACCACCAAAGGGTTCGGGGATCTCTTGCGGATCGGCTATCAGGCGCGACCGAAGCTCTTTGATCTGAAGATCGAATTGCCGGAGCTGCTTTATGAGCGGGTGGCCGAGGTGGACGAGCGGCTGGATCAGGAGGGCGCGGTGGTGCGGCCTTTGGATGAGGCGGGGGCGCGCGCCGCTTTGAAGGCGGCGAAGGCCGACGGGATCGACAGCGTCGCCATCGCCTTCATGCATGGCTATCTGAACCCCGAGCATGAGGCGCGGGTGGCGGCGATGGCGGTTGAGGAAGGCTTTGGCCAGATCTCGGTCAGCCACCAGACCTCGCCCCTGATGAAACTGGTGAGCCGGGGCGACACCACGGTGGTGGATGCTTATCTGTCGCCCATTCTGCGGCGCTATGTGGAGCAGGTCTCGGATGAGCTGGGCGGTGCCGATGGGGCGCGGCTGATGTTCATGCAATCGAATGGTGGGCTGACCGATGCGCGGCTCTTTCAGGGCAAGGACGCGATCCTGTCCGGCCCTGCGGGCGGCGTGGTCGGCATGGTCAAGACCGGGGCGCTTGCCGGGTTCGAGCGTCTGATCGGCTTCGACATGGGCGGGACCTCCACGGATGTCTGCCACTATAACGGCCAGTACGAGCGCAGCTTCGAAACCGAAGTGGCGGGCGTGCGGGTGCGCGCGCCGATGATGAACATTCATACGGTGGCGGCGGGCGGCGGGTCGATCCTGTCCTATCGCGACGGGCGGTTTCAAGTGGGGCCGGAAAGTGCCGGGGCCAATCCGGGACCGGCGTGTTATCGGCGTGGCGGGCCGTTGACCGTCACCGATTGCAATGTGCTTCTGGGTAAGTTGCAGGCGCATCATTTTCCCGCCGTTTTCGGGCCCAATGCCGATGAGCCGCTGGATGTGGCGGTGGTGCGCGAAAAGTTTGTGGCCCTCGGGGCCGAGATTGCCGAAGCGACCGGGGAGGCACCGCGTTCGGCGGAGGATCTGGCCGAAGGGTTCTTGCGGATCGCGGTCGAGAATATGGCCAATGCGATCAAGAAGATCTCGGTCCAGCGCGGCTATGATGTGAGCGGCTATACGCTGCAATGTTTCGGCGGGGCGGGCGGGCAGCATGCCTGTCTGGTGGCCGATGCTTTGGGGATGGAAAAGGTGTTCCTCCATCCCTTCGCGGGCGTTCTTTCGGCCTATGGCATGGGGCTGGCCGAGATCCGGGCGCTGCGTGAGCGGCAGTTCGAACGCGGGTTGGATCAGATCGCGGGCGCGCGGGAGGTGCTGGCGGATCTGTCCGAAGATGCGGTGCGCGAGGTGGTGTCGCAAGGGGTGGAACGGGACCGGATCCGCACCGAGCATCGCGCCTTTCTGCGCCACAAGGGATCGCATCAATCGCTGGAGGTGGATTTCGGGACCGAGGCGGAACTGCGCGCCCGGTTCAAGGCGGCGCATAAGGCGCGCTATGGTTTTGATGGCGGCGACCGGGAACTGATTTTCGAAGCACTTGCGGTCGAGGCCATAGGCGCGGCGGCCGAGATCCCCGATGCGGAACAGGCGCTGGTGGCGGATGCGCCCGCGCCGGTGGAACAGGTGCAGACGGTGCTGGCCGGTGAGGTGCGGGACGTGCCGCTTTATGACCGCGAGGCAATGCGTCCGGGGCAGAGCCTGATGGGCCCTGCGATTATCAAGGAGCCGACGGGGACCAATGTGATCGAACCGGGCTGGCGGGCCGAGATCAACGGCTACGGCCATCTGATCCTGACCCGGGCGGTGCCCCTGGAGCGGCAGGAGGCGATTGGCACGGCGGCGGATCCGGTGATGCTGGAGGTGTTCAACAACCTCTTCATGTCGATTGCCGAACAGATGGGGGCGACGCTGGCGAACACGGCCTATAGCGTCAACATCAAGGAAAGGCTGGATTTTTCTTGCGCACTTTTCGATCCCACCGGTGGGCTGGTGGCCAATGCGCCCCATGTGCCGGTGCATCTGGGATCGATGTCCGAGTCGATCCGCACGGTGATCCGGCTGAACCCGGAGATGAAACCGGGCGATGTCTTCGTGCTGAACGCGCCGTTCAATGGCGGCACCCATCTGCCCGATGTGACCGTGGTGACGCCGGTGTTTGATGAGGCCGGTCGGGAGGCGCTGTTCTATGTCGCCTCGCGCGGGCACCATGCGGATATTGGCGGGCGCACGCCGGGATCGGCCCCGCCTGACTCGAAACATATCGAGGAAGAAGGCGTGCTGATCGACAATTTCAAGATGATCGACGGCGGCGAATTCCGCGAGGCGGAGACACGGGCGCTTTTGGCCTCGGGGCGCTATCCGTGCCGCAACATAGAAGAAAACCTGGCCGATCTCGCGGCCCAGGTGGCGGCGAACGAGACCGGCGTGGTCGAAGTGAAGCGGATGATCGCGCAATTCGGGCTGGAGGTGGTGCATGCCTATATGGGCCATGTGCAGGACAATGCCGAGGAATGCGTGCGCCGGGTGATCACCTCGCTGAGGGACAGCTCCTACGATTACGAGTTGGACAACGGGGATTTCATCCGGGTGGCGATCCGGGTGGATCGGACCGCGCGATCGGCGGAGATCGATTTCACCGGTACGGCGTCGAACGGGCTGAATTTCAACGCGCCCCTGTCGGTCTGTCATGCGGTGGTGCTTTATGTGTTCCGGACGCTGGTGGGGGCGCCGATCCCCTTGAATGAGGGGTGTTTCAAGCCGCTGAAAGTGATTGCGCCCGAGGGCAGCATGATCAATGCGCAATACCCGTCTGCGGTGATCGCGGGGAACACCGAGGTGAGCCAGCTTGCGTGCAATGCGCTGATGGGGGCGCTGGGTGTGATGGCCGGCAGCCAGGCGACGATGAACAATTATGTCTGGGGCAATGAGCGGCTGCAGAATTACGAGACGATCTGCGGTGGCACCGGGGCGGGGCCGGATTTTGACGGCTGTTCGGGGGTGCAGACCCATATGACCAACACGCGGTCGACCGACCCGGAGGTGCTGGAATTCCGCTTCCCGGTGCGGCTGGAGGAGATGTCGATCCGGCGCGGCTCGGGCGGGCAGGGGAAGCAGTCGGGCGGGGACGGGATCACCCGGCGGATGCTGTTTCATGAGCAGATGATCGTGACGACGCTGTGCTCCCACAGGCGTGTGCCGCCCTTCGGGGTGGCAGGTGGGGCCCCCGGCTCGGTGGGGCGCGAATGGATCGAGCGGGCGGATGGCAGTGTCACGGCCCATGGGGGTGTCGATGAGACGGAGGTCTTCCCGGGAGATGTCTTCGTGATGGAGACGCCTTCGGGTGGCGGATATGGCTCTGCGGGGGGATGAGGCGATGGTTTTGGCTTGACGCTGTGGGATAGAGCCTGTTTTCCGAAGCCGGGGAGAGGCCCGGGGGCGGTCAACCGCCGGGCCATCAGCGTGGAAAAGGACAGGACATGACTCAACGCCTTTCGCCTCCGAAGATCGCCTTCATTGGTGCCGGATCGACCGTCTTCATGAAGGCGATTGTCGGGGATGTTCTGATTTCAAGGGAACTGGCGGGCGCCCATGTGGCGTTGATGGATATCGATGCGGCGCGGCTGGCGGAATCCGAGGCGGTGGTGCGCAAGATGATGGCGACGCAGGAGAATTGCAGCGTCACCTTGTCGACCTACGACGCGCTGGCCCCGGCACTCGATGGCGCTGATTTCGTCATCCTCGCCTTTCAGATCGGCGGCTACAAACCCTGCACCGTGACCGATTTCGAGATCCCGCAGAAGTTCGGCCTGGAACAGACCATTGCGGACACGCTGGGGATCGGCGGGATCATGCGGGGGTTGCGCACCGTGCCCCATCTCTGGGAGGTCTGCGAGGAAATGCGGCGCGGCTGCCCCGATGCGCTGTTGATGAACTACGTCAACCCGATGGCGATCAACACCTGGGCGGTGACGGCGAAATATCCGGATATCAAATATGTGGGGCTCTGCCATTCGGTGCAGGGCACGGCGGCGGAGCTGGCGCGCGATCTGGACATTCCGGTGGAGGAACTGTCCTACCGCACCGGCGGCATCAACCACATGGCGTTCTTTCTGGAACTGGACCGGGTCGCCAAGGACGGCAGCAAGACCTCGATCTATCCTGACCTGGCGGCGGGCTATGCTGCGGGCCGCATTCCGAAGCCCAGTTCCTGGAACCCGCGCTGCCCCAATCTGGTGCGCTATGAGGTGATGAAACATCTGGGGTATTTCGTCACCGAAAGCTCGGAACATTTTGCCGAATACGTGCCCTGGTTCATCAAGCCGCACCGGCCGGATCTGCTGGAGAGGTTCCAGATCCCGCTCAATGAATATCCGGTCCGCTGCGAGGAGCAGATCGCCCAGTGGAAGGAAGATTATGCGGCGCTGGAGGCGGCGGCGACCCTTGAGGTGACCCGGAGCCATGAATTTGCCGCCTCGATGATGGAAGCGGTCTGGGGCGGCGCGCCGGTGGTGATCTATGGCAATCTGGCCAATGCGGGGCTGATCCCGCAATTGCCCGAAGGGGCGGCGGTGGAAGTGCCCTGCACCATGGACGTGAATGGCATGCATCCGGAGCCGGTGACCGATATTCCGGCCCATCTGATCGCGCTGATGCGGACCAATGTTTCGGTTCAGGAACTGACCGTTCAGGCGCTGATGACCGAGGACCGCGAAGCGATTTTCCACGCGGCCTTCATGGACCCGCGCGCCGCCGCGACCCTGCCGCTTCATGAGATCCGGGAGATGACCGAGGTGTTGATTGCGGCCCATGGAGACTGGCTGCCGGGCTGGTGTCACCCTTAGGGAAGCGGCTTGGATGTCGCCGGCCCTTCCTCTACCAACGAAGGGCCGGGCAGCTATCGGGAGGATTGCGTGACCCCATCCCCATTGAACACGGAGGCGCCGCACCGGCGTTTCGACCCGCTGAAGGGCGCGTGGGTTCTGGTTTCGCCGCACCGGGGCAAGCGGCCCTGGCAGGGGCGGGTGGAAGAGACCGGCGCCGAGACGCGCCCGGCCCATGATCCGGGGTGTTATCTTTGTGCGGGCAACGGCCGGTCGTCGGGGGCGGTGAACCCTGATTACAAGGGCACGTTCGTCTTCGAAAACGATTTTCCGGCGCTTTTGGAAGAGCGGGCCGGAGGGGGGGCGGAAGATCCGCTCTTTCGGGCCGAGAATGTGCAGGGCACCGCCCGCGTCATCTGCTTTTCCGAGCGCCATGACCTGACCCTGCCGGAGATGCGGCTGGGTGCGATCCGCGGGGTGGTCGACACCTGGGCCGATCAGGTGACCGAGCTGGGCGCGCGCTGGGATTGGGTGGCGGTGTTCGAGAACAAGGGCGCGCTGATGGGCTGTTCGCAGCCCCATCCCCATGGGCAGATCTGGGCGTCGGATTTCATCCCCAATGAGGTGGCGCGCGAAGATGCGACCCAGCGCGACTGGCGGGCGGCGCGTGGCCGCGTGATGCTGGTGGATTATGCGCAGGAGGAGGCCGCGCGCGGCGAACGGGTGGTGGTGGAGAATGATCATTGGCTCGTGGTGGTGCCCTGGTGGGCGACCTGGCCGTTCGAGACGCTGCTGCTGCCGAAACGCCATGTGCTGCGCCTGCCCGATCTGACCGGGGCGGAGCGCGACGGGCTGGCGGAGATCCTGAAACGGCTGACCATTGCCTATGACAACCTCTTTTGCGCCGAGTTTCCCTATACGATGGGCTGGCACGGGGCGCCGCACCGGGCGGGGGATTTTGACCACTGGCAGTTGCATGCGCATTTCTATCCGCCGCTTTTGCGGTCGGCGAGCGTGCGCAAGTTCATGGTCGGCTATGAGATGCTGGCGGAGGCACAGCGGGATCTGACGCCGGAACAGGCCGCCGAACGGCTGCGTGATCTGCCCGGCGCGCATTACAAATCGGAAGGGCAGGGCAGATGACGGCACGGGACGCGCAACAGGCCGAGGTGGCGGCGGGGTTCGAGGCGGCGTTCGGGATGGCGCCCGCGCTGACGCGGTTTGCCCCGGGCCGGGTCAACCTTCTGGGTGAGCATACGGATTACAACGGCGGGTATGTGTTGCCCATGGCGCTGACGGATCTCGGCGTGGCGGTGGCGCTGGGGGCGGGGGGAGCGCCGGGGGCGATCACCCTTCGGTCGCTGACCCTGGAGGACGGCGTGACCCGGCAGATCGACGAGGGCCCGGACGGCCATTGGTCGGATTATGTGCTGGGCGCGGTGCAGGCGGTGGCCCGGGACCGGGTCGCGGCCGAAGGGCTTTCCATCGCGCTGGCCACCAGCCTGCCTTTGGGGGCCGGGCTGTCGTCTTCGGCCGCACTCGAGGTGGCGGTGCTGCGGGCGGTGACGGATGTCTTCGGGATCGCGCGGTCGGCGACCGAGATCGCGCGGATCGCGCAAGCGGTGGAGAACGATTTTGTCGGCATGCCCTGCGGGATCATGGATCAGTTCGCCGCCTCGGTGGGAGCGCCGGGCACGGCTGTGTTTCTCGACACCCGCACCCTTGAACATGAGGCGGCCCCGGGCCTGCCGGGTCACAGTTTCGTGGTGGTCGATTCGGGCGTGAGCCACCAGCTGACCGACAGCGGCTATGCGACCCGCGTGGCGGAATGCCAGGCGGCCTGCAAGGAGCTGGGCATGGCCTATCTGTCGGAATTGGGCGAGGGGGATCTGGAGCGGATCGATGCATTGCCGGAGCCGTTGAACCGGCGCGCGGCCCATGTGGTGATCGACAATGCTCTGGCGCGGGCGGGATTTGCCGCGCTTCAGGCGGGCGATGCGGCGGGTTTCGGGCGGTTGATGCACGAGAGCCACGCCACCGCGCGGGACAATTACCAGATCACCGTGCCCGAGACCGACGCGCTGGTGGCGGCGGCCGAGGCGGCAGGTGCCCTTGGTGCCCGGCAAACCGGCGGTGGCTGGGGCGGTGCCATCGTGGCGCTGGTGCCGGGCGGCGCGGTGGCGGAGCTGTGCGTGACCCTGGAGCGCGACTTTCCCCAAACCCGGGTGCTGGCGGTCACCTGAGGCGGGAGATCGGGCGGTCTTCTAATTTAACATAAGGATTCTTATCCGGGGCGGATGGTGTAGCCGCAAAGCTAAAATGTCACCCATGAGCAATTCAGGAATGTCACTCTGCCCTCAAAAATCAATGAGGGTGAGCGGACATGGGATGGGTGGTTATGAGCGAGCGCGAGTTGAACCGCGTGGAGGTTTTGGCACAGGTCGATGATGGACGGTTGAGCGTCGATAATGCGGCGAACATGTTGACGCTGACGCGCAGACAGGTTTTCCGGCTATTGAAGCGATATCGCCAGGATGATGCGTCTGCCATCCGGCACAAGGCGCGTGGCAAGCCACCAAACAACCGCATCCATCATGCAAAGCGCGACTATGCTTTGAGCCTAATCAAAGAGAACTACACAGACTTTGGGCCGACACTGGCAGCTGAGATGCTAGCCGAGCATCACGGTTTCAAAGTCTCTCGCGAGACCGTCCGCAAATGGATGCAAGAAGATGGGATTTGGTTGTCGCGCAAACAGCGCCGGACGTTCCACCAGCCGCGTCTGCGCCGGGAGTGCTTCGGCGAGCTGATCCAGATCGATGGCTCAGATCACCCACGCTGCGATCACAGAGAACAAACATCTCAGCGCAGTGCTGACCCACATCAAGAAAGAACAAGAGAAGGCCGCGCCGCCACCCGTAGCGCTGTTGGTGACACTTCTGCTTTGCAAACCCGGTGACATTTCTGAATGGTGTTTACAGATGGTGCAATCTCACACTCTCCCCCGAGAGCGATGGACGGTCGGGAGATCGATGTCGGGTCAGGCGTCTCCAAACAGGCGGGCCGAGACCGAGCCCAGATGATCGCGCATGGCGGCCTGGGCCTCGGCCGGGTTGCGGGCGGCGATGGCCTCGGCGATGCGGTCATGTTCTGGGAAACTCGCATGGTCCCGGGGCGGGCGGCTCGAGTGGCGGGTCACCGCGGTCCAGGCCACCGCGCGGCGCACCTGATTCAGTTGATCAAACAGGTCCAGCAAGAGGATGTTGCCGGTCGCCTCCGCAACGGTGCGGTGGAATTGGTTGTCCTCGGCTTCATAGATATCCCAATCGGCGGCGTCCTGGGCGCGGTCGCGGGCGGCGAAGATCGCATTCACCGCATCCTGCGAGGCCGCCAGCGCCGCTTCGCGGGCGATGGCCGGTTCCAGGGACAGGCGCGCGCGCATCATGTCCACCGGGCTGATCCGGGCGGCAAGGTCGGACAGCCGACCCGGGCGGGCCGCACCGGGATGCGCGGCGACAAAGGTGCCCTTGCCCACATGGCGCCAGATGCGGCCGTCCCGTTCGAGGCTGTCGAGCGCCTTGCGCAACAGGGTGCGCGTCAGGCCCAGCCGCACCGTCAATTCCCGTTCGGGCGGCAGGCGATCCCCCGGCGAGAAGCGCCCGGCCTCCAGAAAGTCATCGAGCGCGTCCAGGGCATTGCGGGTGTCGGCGGTCTCCGGCACATTTCCCTCATTGGTGGATCAATTTGGTTGCAATGGTCTGAATCTCCGGTAGTCTTGCGGAAAATTCAAGAGGAAATGCGTGAGTCAGCCAAAATGGTTCGATTGATCGGATTGAATTGGGTCTGATTGCGCATCGAGGAGAAGTGGAATGGAAGGCGCCATGCCGAATTTCGTGATCGAATGTCCGCCGGTGGTCGCCCTGCCCGTGGCGGGCACAGCCGCACGCTTCCCGGTGCGCCGGGTCTATTGCATCGGGCGCAATTATGCGGCCCATGCGATCGAGATGGGCCATGACCCGGACCGCGAAGATCCGTTTTTCTTTCAGAAGAATCCTGACAATCTCGATCCCTCCGGCAGGTTCCCCTATCCGCCCATGAGTGGTGACGTGCATCACGAGGCGGAGATGGCGGTGATGCTGAAATCGGGCGGGCGCAACATTCCGGTCGATCGGGCGCTGGAGTGCGTGTTCGGCTATGCGCCCGCGCTGGACATGACCCGGCGGGATCTGCAGGGGGAGCAGAAAAAGCTGGGCCGTCCCTGGGAGATCGGCAAGGCTTTCGAGGGCTCCGCGCCGGTCGGGCCGATCCATCCGGCGGCGGAGATCGGGCATCCCGATCAGGGCCGCATCGGGTTGAGCGTCAACGGGGAGGTCCGGCAGGAGGGGGATCTCAACCAGATGATCTGGAAGGTGCCGGAGCAGATCGCCTATCTGTCGGAGTATTATGAGTTGGCCGCCGGGGATGTGATCCTGTCCGGCACGCCCTCGGGGGTGGCCGCGGTGGCGCGAGGGGATGTGATGGAGGTGACCATCGCCGGGCTGGAGACCCTGCGGGTCGCGGTGGTCTGATCCGGAAGCTCTTCGGTTAATCGTTTAACTTTGGTGTTGACTTTGGTGCGGCCTGCTTGATTAATCGTTCAAGCAAGGGGGCTCGATGGTCAGCATCAAGAAAATCGCGCGCGACATCGGCGTTTCGACCGCCACCGTGTCCAATGCGCTGACCGGCAAGGGCCGGGTGTCCGAGGCGATGGTGGCGCGGATCCGGGCGCGGGCCGAGGAGCTTGGCTACCGTCCGAGCGTTGCGGCGCGCGCGCTCAAGACCGGTCAGACCGGCATTCTGGGTCTGGTGATGCCGGACCTGACCAACCCGCTTTTCCCCCGCATCGCACAGACCCTGTCCCTTGCGGCCGAAACCCGGCAGCTGGGCATTCTGATCGCCGATTCCCGGGGCAGCGCCGATGAACAGGGCGAGGCGTTGCGCCGTCTTGTGGGACGCGGGGTCGACGGGCTTCTGGTGGTGCCGCAGAAGGGCACCACGCCCGATCCGATGCCGGTCCCCATGGCGATCATCAACACCGCGTCGGACCCGACCAATTCGGTCTCCGCCGATCACGCAGGCGGCGGCGCGCTCATTGCCCGGCATATCGCGGATATCGGTCATCGCAAGGTGGTGATCCTTGGCGGCGACCGGGTCTCGGAAGTGCAGCGCGACCGGATCGCCGGCATGACCCGCGCGTTGCGCGACGATATGGGGCACCGGGTCTGCTGGGGCGAGGTCGGCGTCGCCCAGGCGGTGGCCGAAGTTCAGGCCGGGGCGACGGCGATCATGACCACCTCGGATCTGATCGCGCTTCAGGTCCGTTCGGAGTTGATGCGGGCGCAGATTTCCGTGCCGGGCCAGGTTAGCCTGACCGGTTTCGATGACATGAGTTTTGCGCCGATCATGCACCCGGCCCTGACCACCGTGGCGCAGGATGTGGACGAGATCGCCCACCGCGCCATCGAGATTCTGACCGCCCGGATCGCAGGCACGCCGTCCGACCGGGAGGGCCAGACCGTGCCCATGCGGCTGGTGCTGCGCCAATCCACATCCATTCCCACTCACCCTGCCCAAAGGAGATCCATTCCATGACCAGACATCTTTCCGCGCTTGCGCTTGCAGCCGCTTTTGCCGCCAGTGGTGCGGCCGCCAAGGACAGGCTGACCATCTCGGTCTATTCCTTCGCCCAGGACGCCTACAAAGAAGCGCTGTATGATCCGTTCGAGGACATCTGCGATTGCGATCTGGTGATCGAAACCGGCAATTCTGTCGAACGGATGGCCAAGATCGAAGCCAATGCCGCCGATCCAGTGATCGACATGGCGGTGATCTCGTCCCATGACGCGCTCAGCCTCGCCCAGAAAGGCCTGCTGCAGCCGCTGGATACGTCGAAACTTTCCAGTTTCGACAAGCTTTATCCGGCGGCGCAAGATCCCATCGGCGGCAACATGGCCGTCGGCTATACCTTCTATGCCAGCTCCATCGTCTATCGCGAAGATCTGGTCAGCATCGAAAGCTGGGCCGATCTGCTGGATGACAAACTCGCAGGCAATGTCTCCCTGCCGAACATCACCGGCACCCAAGGGCCGCTCACCCTGATGATGCTCGACAAGGCCGAAGGCGGGGATGCGAGCGACTTCACCGGCACGATCTCGTCGATCGGCCAACATGCCGACGACATCGTCACCTTCTATTCGCGGTCTTCGGAACTCGCCCAGCTGATGAACCAGGAAGAGGTCATCGCCGCCCCCGTGGGCCGCTTTGCCTGGAGCCGTTTCAAAAGCTCGCCCCTGCCCTTTGCCTGGGCCAACCCGGCAGAAGGTCAGGCCGGCGGCATGAATGTGATGATCATGACCGCAGGGAACGGCAACGAAGAATTGGCCTACAAGCTGATGGATTATTGGCTCTCCACCGAGGTCCAGACCCGGATCGCCGAGGCGCTGATCGACAGCCCCGCCAATATGGAAGTCACGGTCAGTGACGAGGTGGCGGAAAACCTCACCTATGGCGCCGAGCTGATCAATTCCCTGAACATCCTCGACCCGGCCAAGATCATCGCCAACCGCGATGCTTGGGTCGACCAGTGGAATTCCGAAGTCATCCGCTAAAACCCCGGGGCGGCGCCCGCCGCCGCCCCTCCCCTTCCACAGGATCACGCGCATGTTTCTCAACCGAGCCGAAGGTCTGGCACTGGCCCTGCCCGCCGCACTCTTCACCTTCCTCGTCTTTCTGGTGCCCGTGGGCATCCTGCTGTCGGTCGCCTTCCAGTCGGGCGGCAGTTGGAGCCTGCAAGGCTATGTCGATTTCTTCGCCCAACCCCTCAACCAGACCGTCTTCCTGCGC
>JAOXSD010000107.1 GCA_025800205.1 Silicimonas sp.
GCCAGGCGCAGGGCCTCGCGGGCGACGCTGTCTGCCACGCCGTCGATCTCGAACATGATCCGGCCGGGCTTGACCTTGGCCGCCCAGCGGTCGACCGAGCCCTTGCCTTTACCCATCCGCACTTCGATCGGCTTGGCCGAAATCGGAGTGTCGGGGAAGATCCGGATCCAGACGCGGCCCTGACGTTTCATGTGACGCGTCATGGCGCGACGGGCGGCTTCGATCTGACGGGCGGTGACCCGCTCGGGTTCGATCGCTTTCAGCCCGTAGGTGCCGAAGTTCAGGTCCGAGCCACCTTTGGCCTGGCCCTTGATCCGGCCCTTGTGCATCTTGCGGAATTTTGTGCGCTTTGGTTGCAGCATCTCAATTCACTCCTCAGTTCCGGCCGCGGCCGCCACCGGCGCCACGCGGTGCGGGCCCGTCTTGCAACTCCTGCTGGCGGCGGTCGCGCGCCTGCGGGTCATGCTCCATGATCTCGCCTTTGAAAATCCAGACCTTGATGCCGATGATGCCGTAGGGCGTCATGGCTTCGGCCAGGGCGTAGTCGATGTCGGCCCGCAGGGTATGCAGAGGCACGCGGCCTTCACGATACCATTCGGTCCGGGCAATCTCGGCACCGCCCAGGCGGCCTGCCACATTGACCCGGATGCCGAGCGCACCCATGCGCATGGCGTTCTGCACACCGCGCTTCATGGCACGGCGGAAGGACACACGACGCTCGAGCTGCTGCGCGATGCTGTCGGCCACGAGCATGGCGTCCAGTTCCGGCTTGCGCACTTCGACGATGTTGAGATGCAATTCGCTGTCGGTCATGGCAGCAAGCTTGCGACGCAGGGTTTCGATGTCTGCGCCTTTCTTGCCGATGATGACGCCGGGACGGGCGGTGTGCACCGTGACGCGGCACTTCTTGTGCGGACGTTCGATGATCACGCGGCTGACGCCGGCCTGTTTGCATTCTTCCTGGATGAACTCGCGGATCGCGATGTCTTCGAGCAGAAGATCACCGTATTCCTTGGTGTTCGCGTACCAGCGGCTGTCCCAGGTGCGGTTGACCTGAAGGCGCATGCCGATCGGGTTTACCTTGTGACCCATTACGCTTGCTCCTCGACTTGGCGGACCTTGATCGTCAGTTCCGAGAACGGCTTGCGCAGGGCGCCGAACCGGCCGCGGGCGCGCGGGCGACCGCGCTTCATGACGAGGTTCTTGCCGACATAGGCTTCCGCCACGATCAGCTCGTCCACATCAAGATTGTGGTTGTTCTCGGCATTGGCGATGGCGGACTGAAGACATTTCTTCACGTCACCCGCGATGCGGCGCTTGGAAAAGGTGAGGTCGGTCAGAGCCTTTTCCACCTTCTTGCCCCGGATCATGGCCGCAACCAGATTGAGTTTCTGAGGCGAGGTGCGCAGCATACGCGTCTTGGCCATCGCCTCGTTCTCCGCCACGCGGCGGGGATTTTTATCCTTGCCCATGGCTTATTTCCTCTTCGCTTTCTTGTCGGCTGCGTGACCGTAATAGGTCCGCGTCGGCGCATATTCACCGAACTTCTGGCCGATCATGTCCTCGGACACGTTCACCGGAATATGCTTTTTGCCATTGTAGACGCCAAACGTCAGGCCGACGAATTGCGGCAGGATGGTGGAACGGCGCGACCAGATCTTGATCACTTCGTTCTTGCCGCTTTCGCGCGATTTCTCGGCCTTCTTGAGGACGTAGGAATCGACAAAAGGGCCTTTCCAAACAGAACGGCTCATGGATTACCGCCTTTTCTTCTTGGCGTGACGCGAGCGGATGATCAGCTTCTGCGACGCCTTGTTCTTGTTCCGGGTCCGAGCCCCCTTCGTCGGCTTGCCCCAGGGCGACACCGGATGGCGACCACCCGAGGTCCGGCCTTCACCACCACCATGGGGGTGATCGACGGGGTTCATCACCACACCACGCACCGAAGGACGGATGCCCTTGTGGCGGTTGCGGCCCGCTTTACCGAAGTTCTGGTTCGAATTGTCCGGGTTCGACACGGCACCGACGGTGGCCATGCATTCCTGACGCACCATGCGCAGTTCGCCCGACGACAGGCGGATCTGAGCATAACCGCCATCGCGGCCGACGAACTGGGCATAGGTGCCCGCGGCGCGTGCGATCTGGCCGCCCTTGCCGGGCTTCATCTCGATATTGTGGACGATCGTGCCGATCGGCATGCCGGTGAAGGGCATTGCGTTGCCGGGCTTGACGTCCACCTTCTCGCCCGAGACCACCTTGTCGCCGATGGCGAGCCGCTGGGGAGCGAGGATATAGGCCTGTTCGCCATCCGTGTACTGGATCAGGGCGATAAAGGCTGTCCGGTTGGGATCGTATTCGATCCGCGCGACGACGGCTTCCTCACGCTTGGTGCGCTTGAAATCCACGATCCGGTAGAGACGCTTTGCGCCACCACCACGACGACGCATCGTGATCCGTCCGGTATTGTTCCGGCCCGCCTTTTTGGTCAAACCCTCGGTGAGGGCTTTGACCGGACGGCCTTTCCAAAGCTCCGAACGGTCGATCAGCACCAGCCCGCGCTGGCCCGGCGTCGTCGGCTTATACGACTTGAGTGCCATGCTTTCTGTCTTCCGTTTGCTTCGGCCCGGGGTTGGCCCCAGGCTCTGTTTCATGGGCGGTTGCCCAAATAAACGCACCCCGGACGAATCCGGGGTGGCGAATGGGCGGGGTTTAGCAGGGGGCGGTGGGGGTGGCAAGGGGGGTGTTGCTGCCTCTACTCTCCGCCATCCAATCGCCCAGAGATCAGCCCCACACCTGATTTTGCAGCATCAAGATCCTTATCTTTGAAGCGACCGAATGCGCCAACAAAGAACGTGACTGTTATTGTTGTAATGCAGACGAGAGGAGCGACAATGATTGCAACACTGAATGCCGGACTAGCCCGAAACTCGCTGGCGCTTGGATTCGTAGTGCTGACGAATTAACTCGTTCGGGATGGACGCGTAGCTCCCGCCGGCCTTGGTTGCAATATCCCAAGGCCCACCTGAAACATGCGTCAAATCGGAGAGCTGGAATGCGCTCAAATGACCATATGCACTATAAATCTGCTCAAGGAACACCTCATCCTCGTCAGGGAGCCGCACCCCATCAACTTGAACTTCGCCCGTCACTACGACACCTTGCCTTCTAAAGGCGTGATACACTTCCGGGATGACTGGGCCGTACTGCCAAGCTTGGATCTCGTTTAAAAAAAGGGGTTGGCCAGTAATCTCAAGACGCCAACCGTGCGCGATATAGCAAAGCTTCAGCAACGACATGATGGATACACTTCGGCCTTCATCCGCCGCACGGCGAACGAACCAATTCGCTATGTGCAATGCGTTGTAGGTCATAGAGTTGGCTCCCATCCCAATCTATATAGGACTTTCTTAATGAAATTTGAATCCCCCAAGCCCCGATCAATTTGAACAACGCGGTGGCTCGGACCTCAAGCCTAGCACCGCATTTCGTGTTCGGCGTCCATTTTGACCCGAAATGTCTCGAAATCTAATCCCTCAACGACCCCAGAACGTTCGTCCTCCTCCAGCGCCGCATTCAGCCGATCCAGCGCCGCTTGATGGTCGTGATCCTGTCGGGTCAGTTGGCGAACATAATTGCTGAAATTGGCAAAGTGCACGTCCTCGGTGGGGCCTTCCACCCAGCCCTTCATCAGATCGGAAAGCGAGATGTGGATCGCGACCATGACCTGTAGATGGGAGATTTGGCAAAGATTGTCAAAATTCGCCCCTTCCCATGGGACCAGACCGGCCCCGCCTCACTCCCTGGGCACCCCATCCCCCTCGATCAGGTCATCGACGAAAAGGCTCAGAAGTTGCGACCGTCCGCTGACACCGGCCTTGCGGTAGATCGCGGCAGTCTGGGCCTTGATCGTGCCTTCGCTGACCTCCCGGAACCCGGCGATATCGGCAATGGAGAACCCCTTGATGGCAAAAAGCGCCACGTCGCGCTCCGCAGGGGTCAGTTTCCAGGCGGCGAACCGGTCTTCCAGCACATCTCGAAAGGCGCTGCGGGCCCGGTGCAGGGCGGCTTCGGCCCGGGCCGTGCGCTGCCGGTGTTCGCGCAGGACCAGACCGCCCATCACCACCCCCAGGATCAGGGCGAGTGCTGCCCCGATCTGAACCAGCTCCACGAACATCCAGCTGAACGGCTCCACCGGCAGGCCCAGAAGCGTGATCAGGATATCAGCAAGAAAGAACCCCGCCGAGACCAGTTGCAGCGCGACCGCACACCAGAGGAGAAGGCCCGAGCCGCTCAATCGTCATCCCCATCATCATCGTCGCCGCCATCATCGTCATCATCATCGCTGTCGTCGTCATCGTCTTCATCGTCTTTGCCAGGGGGAGAGCGATCAGACCTTTCATCCGTCCGGCCCCGGATCTGGCGCACATAATCGCGCAGCACGACACCGGTGACCGGGTTGACCACAACCTCCCGCTCGGCACCGTCGCGGCTCGCGACAAAACGGAGCCGCCCCAACCAGGTCCGGAACATGCGAATGTTCCCGTAGCCGTCGCCGCGCAGTTCGGCCACCACCCGGTCGCGCACGGCCTGACCATCCGCCGCAACGGGTGCCCCGGCACAGCAGAGCATCAGAATAACGGTCAGAACTCTCAACATGCCCACAAGGATGAACCGAAAAGGCGCAAATGCAAGGGCGCGGCGGGGGGATCCGCCGCGCCCGATGGGTGATCAGGACCGATCAATCGTCGTCGTCGTCATCATCGTCGTCGTCATCGTCGTCGTCCCGGTGATCATCGTCATCCTCGTCGTCATCGTAGAGCCAGCTCCAGGCCATCTGGTCCTGCTGGATCTGCGTGATGGGATCAGCGGTCGGGATCTCCGCCCCCTCATCGGCCCAAAGACCGAAAGCGGCGGCGAAGGCGAGTGCGGATTGTGTCAGCATGGGTGGGGTCTCCGGTTTGGGTAGGTTCAGGTCGTGGCCTGAGAACTGCAGCAAAACCCGGACGGCGCCATTGAACGGAGGTTTACGGAAGGCCGCTTCAACCCTTGGTGAAGGGCCATAAACTCCGGTTTAGGGGCCCAAAAAGCAAAAAACCCGGCGCAAGGGCCGGGTTTTCCAGATTTCTGTCAGGCAAGCCTCAGTGCAGCTTGGCGGCCACCGTGTCGATCGCGTCGTCGATCAGCGAACCGGACTTGGCTGCGGTGATCTCCTTCGCCACCACATTGCCAGCCGCTGCCACCGCGATACGGGCGGCTTCGTCGCGCACCTGCTTCACGGCGCCCTGCTCGGCCGAGGCGATCTGATCTTGTGCGGCCTGAATGCGGCGCTCGATCGAGACTTCCAGATCCTTCTTGGCCTGCGCCGCCGCTTCGGCCGCACTTTCCTTGGCCTGGGCGACGATCCGGTCGGCCTGTTCCTGAACTTCGAGCTGCTTGCGCTCGTAGCTCGCGAGGATCGACTGGGCCTCTTCGCGCAGGGCGCGGGCTTCGTCCAGTTCCGACTGGATGTCTTCGGCGCGCTTATCCAGAAGTCCGCCGATCATCGACGGCACCTTGAAGTAGAACAGCACGCCGATGAAGACGAGGAAGGCAATCGACACGATGAAATCGGTGTTCGACAGCTTGTAGAACTCGCCCGAGAACGGGTTCTTCGAGGCGGCCAGCGCGGGCGATGCGGAAACCAGAGCGATCAGGGTCAGTGTCTTTTTCATCAACTTACCCTTTCACCTGGGCTGCAACCGCAGCTTCGACGGCTTTCTCGTCAATCTCGACACCCAGCGCCGAAACAACCTCTTTCGCGGTGTCGCGGGCCACATCCTTGATCGCTTCGGCAGCGCCTTCGCGGATCTCGGCGATCTTGGCTTCGCTTTCCGCGGTGCGGGCGGCGATTTCCGCATCGGCCTTGGCCATGGCTGCGTCCACTTCGGCCTGCATTTCTGCCTTGGTGTCGGCGGCGATCTTGCCGGCTTCCGCCCGTGCGTCAGCCAGTGCCTTTTCATAGGCGGCTTCCGCATCGGCCGCCTTCGCCTTCAGCTCTTCGGCTGCGGCGATGTCATTCGTGATTGTGCCCTGACGTTCCGCCAGCACGCTGGCAATCCGGGGCAGCGCCACTTTCGACAACACGAGATAGATCACCACAAGGGTGACGATGAGCCAGAAAATCTGGTTCGAGAACGTCGTGATGTCGAGCTGCGGCAGGCCGGAGCTGGCAGCTTCGGCGCCGTGGGCTGCGTCTTTTGCTTCTGTCGCCATAGCGAGCTCCTGAAACCTTGTTTGGTTCACCGGGGGCCCCAGGGGGCCGCCCGGCACGTAAGGATCGCGGAGGTCTTAGACTGCGAACATCAGCAGCAGAGCGACGAGGAACGAGAAGATCCCCAGGGCTTCTGCAAATGCGATGCCGATGAAGAGCGTCGCGGTCTGGCCACCAGCGGCCGAGGGGTTGCGCAGGGCGCCCGACAGGAAGTTGCCTGCCACGTGACCCACACCGATAGCAGCGGTGCCCGAGCCCAGAGCCGCGAGGCCAGCGCCGACGAATTTACCCAGTTCTGCGATATCGCCTTCCATGTCGTGTTTCTCCTTACGTTGGAATTGGCTGAATTTGGAAATCCGGACCTATGCGCCTCAGTGCGAGGGATGCAGCGCGTCTTTCAGATAGACGCAGGTCAGGATGGTGAAGACATAGGCCTGGATGAAGGACACCAGAACCTCGAGGCCGTAGATCGCGGTCACCGCCAGCACCGAGACGGGGCTGATTGCGGCAATCGCGGCAAAGCCTGCGAACACTTTGATCACCGCGTGACCGGCCATCATGTTGCCGGCAAGACGGATCGAATGGCTGACCGGGCGGACGAAGTAGGAAATCACTTCGATCACGGCCAGGATCGGGCGCAGCGGCAGGGGTGCGGCCGACACCCAGAAGAGCCCCAGGAAACCGACGCCGTTTTTCACGAAGCCGACGATGGTCACGGTCAGGAACACCGCCATGGCCAGGATCGCGGTGACCGCAATGTGGCTGGTGGTGGTGAACGACAGCGGCAGAAGGCCGAGGAAGTTCGAGAAGACGATGAACATGAAGAGCGTCATGATATAGGGGAAGAAGCCGACCGCATCCTTGCCCGCCACGTCTTCGACCATCTTGTAGATGAAGCCGTAAGCCAATTCAGCGACCGACTGGATGCGGCTCGGGATCAGCGCCCGGCCCCGGGTGCCGACGACCAGCAGAAGCGCGATGCAGACGATGGTCAGGGCCATCCAGAAGGTGGCATTGGTGATCGTGAACATGCCCACCGGGCCATCTCCGAAGAGAGGTTTCACGATGAACTGGTCCATCGGGTGGAATGCCAGCCCGCCTTCGTCTCCGTGCGCCTTGTCTGCCACAGGTCAGTCCCCTTCGTCCGCATCGGGCGCCTCTTGCGCCGTCTCATTGGCGGTGCGCACCATGGTTTTGACGCCCGCCACAAATCCCAAAAGCGTGAACACCACCATGAAGATCGGCAGCGTGCCGAAAAGCGTGTCCAGCCCATATCCCAGTCCGAAGCCGATCCCCAGCCCCGCAACCAGTTCGATCACCATCCGCCAAGCAAGTT
Organism: Silicimonas sp.; assembly: GCA_025800205.1. Classification (GTDB taxonomy): domain Bacteria; phylum Pseudomonadota; class Alphaproteobacteria; order Rhodobacterales; family Rhodobacteraceae; genus CALKXV01. Next base: position 7,587 of record JAOXSD010000107.1, read on the forward strand.
GCGCCTGGGAATAATGCTCGTCCTGGTGACGTTTCGGCTCGTCCGTTACGCGCTTCGTGGCGAGTTTCGCCTCCAGCGCCTCCAGCCGGGCCCTCCGATCCTGATCGGCATCGGCCATGCCAAAACACCCCATGAGAGTTCGACGGTGGTCTAGGGCGGAGGGGCCACAGAGTCAACGGCGCCCGAGCTATCGCAAGCCATTGATTTTGAATGATTTTGAAGATTGCGCGCGATTGTCGCGGCGCGAGGGTTCATTCAACCATTGAGTTGAACTTCACCTTTCGGGGGAGAGGACGCGCCGCGCAACACGGCGCGTCCGGCCTTGTTTTACTGGCGGATGCCTTCGACTTCGAGGCTCAGCTCGACCGGCGCCTTGGCGATCCCGCCCGGCATGCCGAAATCGGCCGGAACAATGGTCGCGGTGCCCGAAAAGCCCTGGCGGTGACCGCCCCAGGGATCATCGCCGCCGCCCACATAGGTGGTTTCGATGTCGATGGATTTGGTGGTGCCCAGCATGGTCAGATCGCCGGTGATCACCGCCGTGCTGTCGCCCGTGGCTTTGATCCCGGTGCTGACGAAGGTGGCCTTGGGGTGGTTCGAGGCATCAAAGAAGTCGGCGCTGCGCAGATGGTTGTCGCGCTCGGCATGGTTGGAATTGATCGAGGCAATGTCGATCTCGACCGTCACGCTGCCCGCTTCCGGCTTGGCCGGGTCAAAATCGAAGGAACCGGTGAAGGTATCGAACCGGCCGGTCAGCATGGAAAAGCCCAGATGGGAGGCTTTGAAGTTGATCGAGGCATGGGCGCCTGCGGTGTCGATCATATAGGTGTCGGCCAGCGCAGGACCAGCGAGCGGCAGGGCCAGAGCGGCGGCAAGAAGGGTGGATTTGAACATGGGAATTCTCCGGGGTTGAGGGTCAGGAAAGTCGGGGGCGGCCGGTCAGCATCGACATCAGCACGCCATCGCGTTTGACATAATGGTGAAAGAGGGCGGCCAGCGCATGGAGGCCTGCCAGCGCCATCAGGGCGAAGGCGAGATAGTAATGGGCGGCACCGGCGGTTTTCTCGAGACCTTTCGCCTCGATCAATGCGGGCACTTCAATGAGACCGAAGACCAAGATCGGGCGACCATCGGCGGTCGAGATGAAATAGCCCGCGATCATCAGGAGGAATAGCAGTGCATACATCGCCAGATGCACCAGATGGGAAAGGCGGTGTTCCATCGGCGTTATGTCATGCCGCGGTGCGGGGTTGATCTGACGCCAGACCAGACGGAACAGCATCAGCACCAACAGGATCATGCCGAGGCTGCGGTGCAGGTCGGGCCCGGTTTTGTAATAGGGGGAATAGTAGTCAAGGCTGCGCATCCAGAGCCCGAGGGCAAACATGCCGATCACGCTCAGGGCAATGCCCCAGTGAAGCAGCCGCGCCACCCAGCCATATCCGGTTTCCGTGTTGAACATCGGCTCCAATCTCCGAGCTTTTTCGTCGGACAAGCTCTAACCCGAAGCACCGCAGGCAGGCAAAGCGCAGGATCTGCGCATTTATGCACATCATACCGGAAGGTCCCCTGATGAACTGTGCAGCACACCACAAAGCCAGCCTTGACGCCGCCCCGCCTGGACGTCCAGATGCGGCCATGGCCAGCCTCGACACCATTTTTGCCGCCCTGGCCGACCCCACGCGGCGGCGCATTCTGACCATGCTTCTGGAAGATGACATGGCAGTGACCGATGTGGCCGAGCCGTTCGAGGTTTCGCTCGCGGCCATTTCCAAACATCTGGGCGTGCTGACGCGCGCGGGTCTGATCTCCCAGGAAAAACGTGGCCGCGTCACCTGGTGCAAGCTGGAGCCCACCGCCCTGAAGGACGCCAGTGTCTGGATGCAGGGCTTCGGCCAGTTCGACCCGGTCGATCTGGATGCGTTCGAAGCCTTTCTGGAGCGCGAGTTGGACGCCCCTCCTACCAGCTCTGAGAATCCTCCTTGAGGAAACTCAGAAACGCCTGAACCTTGGTGGTGCGGTGCAGATCCACATGGGTGACGAGCCAGGTGGGGATCGGCCAATCCTCCTCCGGGGGAAACACCCGGATCAGGTCAGGAAAGCTCTCGGCTTCCCAGACCGTGGAAAAGCCCATGCCGACCCCGGCCAGCACCGCATCTCGGATCACCCGCATATCGCTGGCGCGAAAGACGATCTGTTCGGATGCCACGTTTTCATTCAGCCACTGAAAGAACGGCGCGCGGGTATTGGGATCGTCGATTCCGACGAAAGCATGCCCCTCCAGATCCGTTTTCGACCCCGGCAAGCCGCACCGGTCGATATAGTCCTGCGTCGCATAGAGCGCCACATCCTGCGACACGAAGGGCTGCACCACATTGTCGGGATTGTTGGGCTGGTTGCCCGCACGCACCGCCACATGGGCCTCGCCATATTCCAGACGCAGCAATTCCTCGCCGGTCAGATAGCGGATGATCAGGCCCGGGTATTTCGCCTGAAACCGCGCCAGGGTCGCCGCCATGCGGGGTGCCGCCGCCGACAGCGAGGTGACCACCAGTTCACCGGAGACCTCGTCGCCCCGGCCCCGGATCCGGCTGACCAATTGCGCAAACTGGTCATCGGTCGCCTGCGCCACCTGTAGCAGATCACGGCCGGCTTCGGTGGAACTGTAGCCACGGGCATGACGCTGAAAAAGCTTCACGCCCAGGCGGTCTTCCAGCGAGTCGATATGGCGGATCACCGTTGCATGATGGACACCCAATTGTTCTGCCGCACCACTGACCGTCCCCATACGAGCCACGTGGTAAGCTGTTCGAATTTCGTCCCATGTACTGATCGACATCGGTCGCTCCCTCTCGAGTTGATCGTTTTGATCGTTTCCTGGGTAGTTCTGTGCGATTTTTTGGTATTCAAGGACACGCGCGAAAAATACTGCGCGAATTTGCACACTTTTTGTTCGACAAACGTAAATTTCTCTCCGTCCCCGTTCAGCCTAGGACTCTCAGAACAAAAAATGAAGGAGACAATTCGTGGTACAGAAAATTTTACGGATAGAAGCCTCGGCCCGGACGGACGGGTCGGTCAGTCGAAGCATAAATGATCTTGTGATCAAAGACTTGTCGGACTCCGGGCCGGTTCAGGTGACCCTGCGCGACCTCGGCATGCCGCTGCCGCAGATCGATGCCGATTGGGTCGCTGCCAACTTCACCGCGCCTGCTGAACGCACGGATGCACAGAAAACCACGCTCGCCCTTTCGGACACCCTGGTGGCAGAAGTGCAAACCGCCGATGTGATCGTGATTGGCCTGCCCGTCTATAATTTCTCCGTGCCCGCCAGCCTCAAGGCCTGGATCGATCTGGTGGCGCGGGTGGGAGAGACCTTCCGCTACACCGAAACCGGCCCCGAGGGCCTGTTGTCGGGCAAGCGCGCCATCGTGAGCTTTGCCTCAGGCGGCACACCGGCCGGGTCCGAGATCGACTTCGCCACCCCCTACCTGCGCCACGTGCTGGGCTTCCTCGGGATCACCGATGTGGAGATCGTCACCGCCGATCTGCTGGAGACCGCCGCCTAAGGGGCGATCTCATAGACCAGGGTGACGGTGGCGCGAATTTCCACCTCGCCCGCCGCAACCGGCATATCCGCAGCCATCAGCCTTTCGTGCCCGACCGGGAAGCCCGGTTGCGGCGCGACACTGGCCCCATCCACCAGCAGCACAACCGGGCCAAGGTTCAGGCCCGCGGCCTCTGCCAGAAGGGCGGCCTTGGCGCGGGCATCCTCAACGGCCTTCACCCGGGCCTGATCCTCCACCGGATCGGGGTCCGCGAGCGAAAAGGAAATGCCGCGGATCTCGTTGATCCGATCGGGCAGGATTTCGTCGCCGACCACCGCGTCTAGAATGCCGCCCATGGCGGCCAGATCGCGCAGTTTCACGCTCAGCATATTGGAGGCCTGATAACCGACCACCCGGGGCGGCTCATTGTTCTGGGAATGGTCCCAGATCGGCGACAGATTGACCGAGGTGGTCTGAATATCCTTCGCCGCCACCTGCGCACCGTCCAGCACATCCAGTACCTCGGCCACCGCGGTTGCGGTTTCCTCCATCGCCTCCGCCGCGCTGCGCGCCTGACGGGAGACACCGAGGGTGAGACGCGCCATGTCGGGCTCGACCGCGATGCTCCCTTCGCCGGTGACGCGCAATTCGCGCCGGTCGCCGTCATCGGCCAGGGCTGGACCGGCGAGACCGGCAAGACCAAGGGAGAGAGCAATAAGCGTCGCGCGCATCTGGGGCGTTCCTTTTTCTGACCGAACGGACCTGGGTGAGCCTAGGCGAAAAAACAACCGCAGGAAGGGAGAAATTTTCCCGTTTCTTCCCGTGACGATCTGAAGGTGTCGTGGTATGCAACCCGCCATGAGCAACATGTGGGGCTTCGATCTTGACATGACTGCCGTCCGGCTGATGCGCCGGGATGAGGGACCCTGGCAGGAAGTCGCAGCAGAACGGATCGAAGGGGCAGATATCGAGCAGCGCCTGATGGCGCTTGTCGCGCGTATTGACGACGACGCGCCGGTGGAATTGTTCCTGCCGCGCGACCAGATCCTGTGCATCGATGTGGCGATCACGGACGGCGAGCGCGCCGGGGACGAGATCCGCGCCGCGCTCGATGGCAAGACGCCCTATCCGCTCGATGAACTCGATATCGACTGGGAGATCACGGCGCCCGGAACCGCGCGGGTTGCGGCGATTGCTTTCGAGACCCTCGACGAAGCGGTGGCCTTTGCCGAAGTGCGCGGCGTCAAGGTGGGCGGATTTTCCTCGCTGGCGCTTGAGGAGGCTTTCCCGCGCCTGCCGGTCTTCACCGGCCATACCATTTTCCAGCCCGAGGATCCCGAAGAGGAGGAGCCGGGCCCGCCGGTGACCTTCGCCTCGGCCCGCGTGCCATCGAAACCGCGCCCCGATGCGCCAAGCCTGGCGCCGGTGGCGACCGATCTGGACCCGGTGGTCAAGGTCGAAGACGACGCCCCGGTGATGCAGTTGAAGGCCCCGGTGGCGCCGCCGCTCGACCCGGGCACGCCCATGGCCGGGCCGGTCGGCGCCCCCCGCGTGCGCACCGACATTGCCGCCCGGGCCGTCTCCGATCAGGTGGCCAGCCTGACGCCGCCCTCCGTGCAGGCGCGCACCGGGCCGTCGATGTGGAAACTGGGCGCGGTGATGGCGCTGGCGCTCTTGGTGACCGTGGGCGTGGCGACGCTGGTCTGGCAATTGCTGCCCCTGGGCCCGAACCAGGGTGCCCTGCCCCTGAGCCAGGAGCGCGACAGCCTGGCGGCCGAAGAGCCGCTGACGGTCGAAGCGCCCGCCGAGATCGTCACCCCCGAAGTGGAGGTGACCGAAGCGCCGGAGGCGCAGGCCCCCGAGGTCGAGATCGCCATGACACCGCAGGTGGAGACCATCGTGACACCGGAACCGGCCTTGCCGGAAGAGACCGCGATGGCACCCACGCCGGAGGTGGCAGAGCCCGACGAGACCGCCGCAGCCCCTGAGCCCGAAGTTGCGGAGCCGGAAAGCACCGCCGAAGTGGCTCTGCCCGATCTGCCGCAGCCGGTCATTCTGTCGGCTCCCGATGCGGTGACCGCGCCCGCCGAAGACGCCTCTGCGGACTTCGCTTCGCTCGCGCCGGTCGCCCCGCAGGCGGCACCGGACCGGGCCCGCGCGCCTGCCTCGCCCGCTGGCCTGCCCTTTGTCGATCTGGGCCTGCCGCTCGAACCCGCGCCCGCCGCATTGGCCGCGCTGGACACCAGCGCGCCGGATCTCGCCGCCGCACCGGAGGCCGGCGCGCCGCTCGAACTGGACCTCGCAGCCATCGATCCGGCAAACCTCGCCTTCGACGCGATTGCCCTGCCGAATGCCGACCAGATCGCCCCGAGCGCCCTGCCCGGCCGCGCAGAGAACGCCGCAACACCCGCCCCCGCGCCGCAGCTGGCCGCCCCCCGCGACGATGGCCTGCCTGCGGCCACGGCGCTGGCGCAATCCCTGACCGACCGCGCCCCGCGCGCCCGTCCGTCCGGTCTGACCGAACGGATCGAGCGGCAGAAATACGGTGGCCGGACGCTGGCGCAACTTGAGAAGCTGCGCCCGCCGCAACGCCCCGCCTCGGCCCAGATGCTGGCCCTTGCGGAACGGGCCGATGCCGCCAGCGCCAGCGCCAGCGACCTGGCGGTGAATGTGGCCGCCGCCCCGCGCGGGCGCCCGCGGGATTTCGACGCCGTCGTGGCCGCTGCCATCCTGAAGCGGGAGGCCGAACAGGTCACCGCCTCGCTCGACTTCCAGACCCCCGACACCAGTGCCGCCATCGAAGCGGCCCTGCGCGGTGATGCCGAGCCGGAGCCGGAACCGGAAAAGGCGGCCCCACCTACGCGCCTGGCGATCCCCTCTTCAGCCTCGGTGGCACGCCAGGCGACGATCGAAAATGCGATCCGCCTGAACCGGGTCAATCTGGTGGGCGTCTATGGCACGGCGGCCGACCGGCGGGCGATGGTCCGGCTGCCTTCGGGGCGCTATGTGAAGGTCAAGGTAGGCGACCGGGTCGATGGTGGCACGGTGGCCGAAATCCGCGATGACGAACTGCTTTACAAGAAAGGCAGCCGCACGCTTTCGCTGACCATGCCCAAGGGCTGAGCGCGGGACATTTGCCGATTGAGCGGATCTGCCGCATGATCCCCGCATGAACACTCTCGATGACACGGATACTCGCCTTCTTGCGGCCCTGCAGAAGAACGCGCAACTGACCGCCGAAAAGCTGGGCGAGCTGCTTCACCTGTCGCCCAGCCAGGCCGGGCGGCGGCGCCAGCGACTTGAGGCGGAGGGCTATATCGACGGCTATCGCGCCCGGCTCGATGCGCCCCGGCTGGGGCTTGCGGTGCAGGCGTTCGTCACCGTGCAGATGGCCACCCACGCGCCCGATCAGGTCCGCGCCTTCACCCGGATCGTCGAGACGCGCCCCGAGATCGTCAGCGCCTGGACTATGACCGGCGAGGCGGATTTCCTGCTGCGGGTCTATTGCCGCGATCTCGCCGGGCTGCATGCGCTTTTGCACGAGACCATCCTTCCGGTGCCTGCGGTGGCGCGGGTACAAAGCCAGATCGTGATGGATCAGTTCAAGACCGACGGTCCGCTGCCGGTCTAGCGTCTCGTCGGACCGAAGAGCGCGGCCAGCGCCAGGAAAACGCCCGACACTGTGCCGATCATGCCAGCCGCGCTGACGGCGTTCTGCGCGCCCAGCCAGAGCGGCCCGTAGGCGGCCAGGACAAAGCCGGAAATGGCAGAGGCCAGCGCGAAAGCCACGGACCACAGCACCTGCGCGCCCAGCCGGTTGGTCATCAACCGCGCCGCGGCGGGCGGGCAGATGAACATGGCAATCACGATGATCGAGCCCACCGCATCAAAGGCCGCCACAGCCGCAATGGCCGAGGCGATCACCAGGCCTAGGCCGATGGCGCGCACCGGCAGGCCGAGGGTTTCGGCAAAACCTTCGTCGAAAGTGGAAATCGCCAGCGGGCGCCAGAAGACCATCAGCCCCAGCCCGATCAGCGCAGTGACAATGGCCAGGCGGAAAATCTCGGGCGGCAGGCCGGCCAGCGCCTGCGGATCCGCAAGCGAAGACCACCCGATGGCGTCGAGCCAGATCAGGCTTTCCAGATTACCGAAAAGCGCATGTTCCACATCCAGATGCACGCCCGACGTGTCGGATTGCTCCAGAAGCAGCACCCCTGCGGCGAAAAGCGCGGTGAAGGTCACCCCCATGGCCGCGCCCGGCTCGATCCGGCCAAAGCGGCGGATGCCTTCGATCATGGCGACGGCCACCAGCGCCGCACCAGCCGAACCGATCAGCATCGGCCAGGTGGAAATCGTCCCGGTGATCAGGAAGGCGACAACGATGCCGGGCAACACCACATGGCTGATCGCATCGCCAATGAGCGCCTGCCGTCGCAGCACGAGAAAATTGCCCGGCAGCGCACAGGCAACGGAGGCAAGGCAGCCGATCAGCAGGGGTGTGAGCGCGAAGGGAACAAAATCGGCACCAATCATGCGACCGCCTCCGGTCCGCCGATGCGGGCGTCGATTTCAGCGATCTGGTCCGGCGTCAGCACGTCCTCGATCCGGGTCAGCCCGTCATAACGAGCGGCGGCGAGTTCCAGATCGGGCGTCGCGCGGGCCACTTCCCAACGCTTTTCATCGCGCAGGGCGCGCGCAGCACGGGCCTTGCCGCTCTCGGTTGCAACCCCATCAGCCCGGGCGAGACCCGCGCGGGACAGAAGGCGCAGCGTCAGCGGCTCATAGATCGGCTGGCCTTGCGCGAGCGCCAAAAGCCCCTGCCGGATATGCACACCGCGCTGGAACCAGCGGTGGCGATAGGCCGAGGCCAGCAGCCCGCGCCCCGGGGCGAAGATCATCGAAAGCGCGAACAGCGCGAAGCTCACCAGCACGATCAACGGCCCAGTGGGCAGATCGGGGGCGGAGGCCGAAAGGGCGGCACCAATCCAGGCGGAGAGCGCACCGAAGATCCCGGCAAAGATCACCACATGTTCGGCCCGGTCCGACCAGAAACGCGCGGTCACCGGCGGGATAATCAGAAGCGCGACGATCAGGATCAGCCCGACGATTTTCAATCCCACCACGGTCACCCCCATCACCAGCCCCATGATCACCAGATCGATCCGGTTCAATGAGGTGCCCGAGGTGGCGGCAAAACCGGGGTCGAACGACACCAGCGTCATCGGTCTGCGGAACAGAAACACCAGGGCGACCACGATGGCGCCCCCTGCGGCAATGAGGGCTGCATCGGCGAAAAGCATGCCTGCGGTCGAGCCCAAAAGGAACCCTTCCAGCCCCGCCTGGCCGCCGGTTTCCATGGTCTGGATCACGGTCAGCAGCACGATGCCGAAGCTGAAGAACACCGACAGCACCGCGCCGATGGCGGCATCTTCGGAGAGCCGGGTGCGGGCGGTGAGCCACTGGACGGCAAAAAGGCCAAGAATGGCGGAAAGCGCCGAGCCGATCAGCAGTGCGGGCAGATTGCGCCCGTCAAAACCGAGAAGGGTCAGCGCGATGAAAGCAAGCCCGACACCGGGCAGGGTCGCATGCGCAATGGCGTCACTGACCAGCGCGCGTTTCCTCAGAAAGAGAAAGGTGCCGGTCACCCCGGCGGCCAGGCCCAGAAGCACGGCACCGATGGTGACAAGCGTGGCGTTGTAGCCCAGCTGAAAGGTCAGCGCCTCGAACAGCATGGCTCACGCGCTGACGGGCAGCGCCGCCGTTCCCGCCAGATCCAACCGCCCGCCATAGGCGGCGTCGAGCGCCTCATGGGTGAAGGCCTCGGCCACCGATCCTTCCGAGACCTTGCGCACATTCAGGATCAACACGTCGTCGAAATACTCGGGCACGGTTGAGAGATCGTGATGCACGGCAATCACGGTTTTTCCTTCGGATTTCAGTTCCTTGAGCACGTCGATAATGGCCCGTTCGGTGGCCGCATCAACGCCCGCGAAGGGTTCGTCCAGCAGGTAGAGGTCGGCCTCCTGCGCCAGCGCGCGGGCCAGAAACACCCGCTGTTGCTGACCGCCCGAAAGCTGGCCGATCTGGCGATGGGCGAAATCCTCCATGCCGACCCGGGCAAGGCAATGTTTCACCTTGGCCCGGTGGGCGCCGGTGAACCGGCCCAGCAGACCCAGTTTCGGGTAAAGCCCCATGGCCACCACATCGGCCACCCGGGCGGGGAAATCCCAGTCGACCGAGGCGCGTTGCGGCACATAGGCCAGACGGTCGCGGCGCTCCGACAGGGGCGCACCAAAGATCGTCGCCTTGCCCGCCAGCGGCGTGACGATACCAAGCGCGGCTTTCAGCAGCGTCGATTTGCCCGCCCCGTTGGGCCCGATGATCGCGGTCATGCGGCCCGGCTGGAACGTGGCATCGACCGAAAACACCGCCGGCTTCTGGTCGTAGAAGACGGTCATGCCCCGGATGGCAAGCGGGCTGTCGGCGGCCGCCGCTTCTGCCTTGGCCTGGGTTTCGATCTCAAGAAGATGGGCGGGTGTCATGTCAGCTTCCGGCGCTCAGTTTTCCGTTCATGCCGCGGGCGGGCACATCGCCGCCCAGACCGGCTGCAATCACGGTCACATTGTGGTCGATCATGCCCAGATAGGTGCCCTCATATGTGCCGGGCGCGCCCATGGCATCGGAGTAAAGCTCACCGCCCACCTTGACCTCCCAGCCGCGGGCCGCAGCCCCTTCGATCAGCGCGCGCACCGAACGGTCGGACACCGAGCTTTCCACAAAGACTGCACCGATCTTGCGGTCGACAAGCATGTCCACCAGTGCGGTCATGCGGTTCAGCCCCGCCTCGCTTTCAGTGGAAATCCCCTGAATGCCGATCACCTCGAACCCGTAGGCGCGACCGAAATAGTTGAACGCATCATGGGCGGTGACCAGAACGCGCGCCTCTTCGGGCACCGAGGCCAGCGCCTTGCGGCTGTAGGCGCCCAGCGCCTCCAGTTCGGCTGCAAATTCCGCCGCATTGGCCGCAAAGGCGTCGCCATGTTCGGGCGCGGCCTCGCTCAGCGCGTCGCGCACGGCACCGGCCACCCGATGCCACAATGCGGGATCCATCCAGACATGGGGATCGTAGCGTTCGGCATAATCATCATGAGCGATACGGTCCTCGACCACCTCGGCCACCGCAACCACGGAGGTGCGTCTGGCAATGTCGCCCAGCACCTCTTCCATCTGCGCTTCAAGATAAAGCCCGTTCCACAGCACCAGATCGGCCCCGGCCATGGCGCGGATATCGGTGGTGGTCTGGCGATAGGCATGGGGGTCGACGCCCGGGCCCATCAGCGCCTGCACCTCGACCAGATCACCGCCGATGCGGCGCGCGGTGTCGGCGATCATCCCGGTGGTGGCGACGAGTTTCAGCTTTTGGCCTGCCGTCATGCCGGGTGTGGCGGCAAAGCCTGCCAGCACCAGACCAGCGCCGAATCCCTTAAGTGCCTGTCTTCGCGTGACCATTTGCCCAGCCTCAATTGAGAATAATTCGCATTCGCACACTTTATATGAGAACCGTTCTCAAAAAGTCAAGAAAATTGCCCTTGACCCTCTAGTCACTGGAAGGTTTATGCCGACTTCATGAGCAGCATGATCCCCGCGCCCGAACGTTTCCATGTCACCGGCCTCCATTGCGCCTCCTGCGTGTCCCGTCTGGAAAGGACCCTGACCGCGGTGCCCGGCGTGGCCGAAGTGCATGTGAACCTGGCCGATGCCTCCGCCACGGTGGCGCCCGGCAAGGGGTTGTCGCGCACCACCCTGCTGGAGGCCGCCCAGCGCGCAGGCTTCCCGATGGAGCGCGAGAACGACACCCTGGAAACGGTGGATGAAACCCGCGCGCTCAAGCGCGATGTGCGCCTCGCCACCCTTCTTGTGCTGCCGGTCTTCCTGGTCGAGATGGGCGGGCACCTGTTTCCCCCGCTCCATCACCTGATCATGGGCAGTATCGGGATGCAGACCAGCTGGGTGCTGCAATTCCTTCTGATCGCGCTGACGCTCGCAGGCCCCGGTCGCCGCTTCTATCGCGCGGGCGTGCCGAACCTGATGCGCGGTGCACCGAACATGGATTCGCTCGTGGCTCTCGGCACCGGTGCGGCTTTTCTCTATTCCACCATCGTCACCTTCGCGCCTGCGCTCCTGCCCGACGCCGGTCGCAACGTCTATTTCGAATCCGCCGGCGTCATTGTGGTACTGATCCTGTTCGGCCGCCTGCTGGAAGCCCGCGCCAAAGGACAGGCCAATGCCGCCATTCAGGCGCTGATCGGATTGCAGCCCAAGACCGCCCATGTACTGGTCAATGGCGTCGAGGAGGACCGCCCGATTGCCGAACTGACGCGCGGCGACCTCTTGCGCATCCGCCCAGGCGAGCGCCTGCCCGCCGATGGGACCGTGATCGAAGGCCAAAGTGCTGTCGACGAAAGCATGATGACCGGCGAGCCGCTGCCTGTTGCCAAGGCGCCCGGCGATACGGTCACCGGTGCGACGGTCAACGGCACCGGCGCGCTGCTGGTCGAGGTCACCCGGGCGGGCGACAAGACCGTGCTGGCCGATATCATCCGCATGGTGCGCCGCGCCCAGTCCACGCGCCTGCCGGTGCAGGATCTGGTCGACCGGATCACCGCAATCTTTGTGCCCGCCGTCTTGGCCATCGCGCTGATCACGCTGATCACCTGGCTGGCTCTGGCGCCGGAATATGCGCTGACGGCGGCGGTCTCGGTCCTGATCATCGCCTGCCCCTGCGCCATGGGGCTGGCGGTTCCGGTGGCAATCATGGTCGGCTCGGGTCGCGCCGCCGAACTGGGCATCTTCTTTCGTCAGGGCGCGGCGCTGCAACGGCTGGGCGACATCCGCGCGGTGGCCTTCGACAAGACCGGCACGCTCACCGAAGGCGCGCCCGCGCTCTCCCATCTGGCACTGGCCGAGGGCGAGACCGGCGACGACGTGCTGCGCAAAGCCGCTCGCGTCGAGGCGCAATCGGAACACCCGATCGCGCGGGCCATCGTGGCCGCAACGGGCGAGGCGCCTGCGGCCACCGGCTTCAAGGCCCATATCGGCCACGGTGCCGAGGCCATGGTCGACGGCACCCGCATTCTCGTCGGCTCCGCCCGGATGATGGCGGGCGAAAATCTCGATCTCACCCCGTTCGCCTCCGAGGCCGCCGACCGCGCCGCCCTGGGCGAAACCCCGATCTTTGTCGCCTGGGAGGGCCGGATCCGCGCGCTTCTCACAATCGCCGACCCGATCCGCTCGACCTCCCGCGACACAATCTCTGCCCTCCGGAAAGACGGCATCGAGGTCGCCATGCTCACCGGCGACGCCAAGGCCACCGGTGACGCAGTCGCCAGATCCCTCGGCATCGACCATGTGGTGACCGAGACCCTGCCCGACCAAAAGGTCGCCGCACTGAAGACCCTCGCGCAATCCGGCCCCACCGCCTTTGTCGGCGACGGGATCAACGACGCCCCCGCCCTCGCCACGGCCGATGTGGGCATCGCCATCGGCACCGGCACCGATGTGGCGATGGAAACCGCCGATGTGGTACTGATGTCCGGTGATCCTGCCGGGGTGCCCCGCGCCATCTCGCTCAGCCGCGCCACGCTGAGGACCATCCGCCAGAACCTCGGCTGGGCCTTTGCCTATAACATTCTCCTGATCCCGGTGGCCGCGGGCGTGCTCTACCCCGCCTTCGGGATCCTCCTGTCGCCCATGCTGGCGGCCCTCGCCATGGCGCTCTCCAGCCTTGCGGTGGTGACCAATGCGCTTCGCCTCAAAACCGTGACAGGGGATTGAGATGAACATCCGCGAGGTCGCCGCCGCGACAGGGCTTCCCGACAAGACCATCCGCTATTACGAAAGCATCGGCCTGATCACACCGGCGCGCAGCGAAAACGGCTACCGGGTCTTTTCCGAAAACGATCAGCACAAGCTGACCTTCCTTGGCCGCGCCCGCGCGCTCGGGTTTTCCATCGAAGATTGCCGCGCCCTGCTGGCACTTTATGAAGACGATCACCGCACCAGCGCCGAGGTCCGCGCCATCGCCCAGAACCATCTCGATGAAATCGACACCAAGCTCGCCGATCTCCATGCCATGCGTGACACGCTGTCCCATCTGGTGCGCACCTGTGCCGGCGACGACAAGCCCGATTGTCCGATCCTCGACGGGCTGAGCGGAAAGCCCCCCGCCCCCTGAATTTCCCGTGACCGGCCCTGTCGCTTGCCCGCAGGGAAGGCTATCAAGAGCCATGTTGCGATTGCTGCCCCCCGGTTCCGCCTGCCGCGCCGTCCTGTTCGGCGCCGTCCTGACATTTTCCACCGCCGCCTGGGCCGCGCCGCAGATCCGCTTCTCAGCGCCCGGCGCAGGAGAAGACCTCAGCGCCGCGCTCTCCGGGGCCTCGCTGGTGCTGCAAAGCCAGCGCGAGGGGGAAACCGACCCGACCGCCCTTCTGGCCGCCGCCCAGGCCGATTACCCGCGACTTCTGGCGGTGCTGTATGAGGCCGGGCATTTTGCGCCGGTGATCCGGATCACGCTCAATGGGCGGGAGGCGGCGGGCTATTCCGCGCTGGCCAAATTGCCCGAGGTGCGGTCGATCGCCGTGCAGGTCACCTCCGGCCCGGCCTATCGCTTTGGCGCGGCCCGTGTGGCGCCTTTGGCGCCGGGCAGCACGCCGCCCGCCGGGTTCCGCCCGGGCGCTGTCGCCTCCACCACCGCCATCCGCGAGGCCGCCGCCAGCGCGATCACCGAATGGCGCGACATCGGCCATGCCAAGGCCGGGGTGGCCGACCAGACCATCACCGCCCGCCACACGGCCCGCGCGGTGGATGCGCGCCTGACACTGGCCCCCGGCCCGCGGCTGGATTTCGGCCCGGCGACGGTCGAGGGCAACAAGGATGTGCGCACCGCCCGCATTCTCAAGATTGCCGGTCTGCGCGAGGGCCAGCGCTTTGACCCCGAAGAATTGGAAAAAGCCGCCACCCGTCTGCGCCGGACCGGCAGTTTCCGCTCGGTGATCATCGAGGAGGCCCATCAGATCGGCCCCAACAACACCCTGCCGCTGGCCATCGGCGTCTCCGAAGCCACCCCCCGCCGCTTCGGCTTTGGCGCGGAATACAGCACCGTCGAAGGGGTCCGGCTGTCGGGCTTCTGGCTTCATCGCAACCTCTTGGGCGGGGCGGAGCGGTTCCGGGTCGATGGTTCCATTGCGGGCATCGGCGGCGAAACCGGCGGCACCGATCTGAGTTTCGGACTGCGCTACGAACGGCCCGCAACACCATCGGCGGATACCGATTTCTTTGCCGAGTTGCAGATCGAGGCGCTGGACGAGCCGAGCTTCACCGCCGACACCAGCGAATTCACCTTCGGCCTGACCCGCTATGCCAGCGACCGCACCACCGTAAGCCTTGGCTTCGGCTATCTTTATTCCGACACGACCGATGCCAATGGCCGCACCCAGATCGAACTGCTGACCCTGCCGTTCAAGGGCACCCACGACCGGCGCGACAATGCGCTTGATGCCCGCGAAGGGTTTTTCGCCGATCTGGAAATCACCCCGTTCGCCGCTCTCGAAGGCACATCGGACGGCGCGCAACTGACGTTCGACGCCCGCGCCTATCGCAGCACCGAGCGGCTGACCTTTGCGGGCCGCGCGCAGATTGGCGCGCTGTTCGGCCCCTCGCTCAGCACCAGCCCCGCCTTCTATCGTTTCTATTCGGGCGGCGGCGGCACGGTGCGCGGGCAGGATTACCAATCCCTCGGTGTGACCACCGGCCGCGGCACCACCGGCGGGCGCAGCCTGCTGGCGCTCTCGGGCGAGATCCGCGCCGATGTCGGCGAGAGCCTCCAGCTGGTGGGGTTCTACGATTGGGGCCAGGTGAGCGCGTCGAGCTTCCCTGATGGCTCGGGCGAGAGCCATTCGGGCGCGGGGATCGGCCTGCGCTACAAGACCGGCCTGGGTCCGATCCGCCTTGATCTGGCCGCGCCGGTTTCGGGCAACACCCCGGCGTCGGATTTCTATATTTACGTCGGTATCGGGCAGTCTTTCTGATGCGTCATCTCGCTCTTCTTCTGTCGCTCACCCTCGCCACCCCCGCGCTGGCCCAGGAGGCCCCCGGTTTCTTCGAGCGGCTCTTCGGCTCCGACGAGGCCGCGACCGACACGCAACAGGGCTCGATGCTCGAAGAGTTGATCGAGGATCAGCTTTCGGGCGCGGGCCGGGTGGTGGAGGTGGAAGGGTTCGAAGGCGCGCTTTCGGGGGCGGCGACCCTGGAGCGGCTGACCATCGCCGATGGCGACGGCATCTGGTTCACCCTGGAAGACGCTGAACTGGACTGGAGCCGCGCGGCGCTCTTCGGCGGCCGGATCGAGGTCTCGAAACTCACCGCCGCGACCATCCTTCTGCCCCGTGTGCCGCCTCCGGCCACCGGCGACGCGCCCACACCTGAAGCGCAGGCCTTCCAATTGCCGGAATTGCCGGTCAGCATCGAAATCGGCGAAATCAGCGCCGCGCGGGTGGTCCTCGGCGCGCCGATCCTCGGCGAGCCGGTGGAGCTTCAGACCTTGGGCGCACTGTCGCTGGCGGACGGCAAGGGGGCGGCGAAACTGACCATCACGCGCCGCGATGCGCCGGGCGATGCAAAGCTCGACGCCGCCTATTCCAATGAAACCGAGGTGCTGGCGCTGGATCTTGCCCTGACCGAGGGGCCGGGCGGGCTGCTGGCCAATCTTGCCGATCTGCCCGGTCGGCCGGCGCTGGATTTCGCGCTCAAGGGCGACGCCCCGATCAGCGATTTCATGGCCGACCTGCGCCTTGCCACCGACGGCGCTGATCGGATCACCGGCCAGATCGGCACCTTCAAGGTCGATGACACTTTCGGCCTGACCGCCCGTCTCACCGGCGATGTCGCGCCGCTGTTCGCCCCCGATTACCGGCCGTTTTTCGGCGACAATGTCAGCCTCGCGCTCAGCGCCTTCCAGACCGACGGCGGCGCCACGGTGTTGAAGGACCTTTCCCTTGAGGCGCGTGCGCTTCGCCTCGACGGGACCGTGACCCTTGCCCCTGACGGGCTGCCGCGCCGCTTCGATCTGACCGGCGAGATCTCGGATGACGGCGGCGCGCCGGTGCTTTTGCCGCTTTCGGGCACCGAGACCCGGATCGACCGTGCCCTCCTTGATCTGCAATTCGACGCGCGCCAGGGCGATGCCTGGCAGGGGCGTTTTGACATCACCGGCTTCGAGCAGAACGGCATCACCGCCGACCGCGCCCGTCTCGACATCACCGGGCAGATCCAGCCTGGCGCGACCAACCGGGTCACGGCCGATCTGAGCGCGCGGATCGACGCGCTCGACCCGGGCGACCCGGCGGTCCGGACCGCCATCGGTCCGCAGATGATCGCCAGCGCGACGCTGGACTGGCAGGAAGGGCGCGACCTGAACCTGTCGCAATTCACGCTTGCAGGCGAGAGCTACGGTCTGGCCGGCACCACGCGGATCGACTGGAACGCAGGCGCGCTCGACATCACCGGGCAGGCCGATTTGTCGGCCGCCGACCTCTCCCGGTTCTCGGGCCTCGCGGGCGCCGATCTGGGCGGCGCCGCCGAGCTGATCCTGAGCTACCGGATCGCGCCCCTTGCACGCAGTTTCGACGTCACCGCGCGCGGCAGCGGTCAGGACATTGCCATCGGCAATCCGCGCGCCGATGCGGTGCTCAAGGGCCCTGCCACCCTTGATCTGAGTGCGCAGCGCGATGCCGGCGGCATCACCCTTGCGCTCAACAGCATCGCCACGGAACAGGCCAATCTGCGCGGCGGCGCCACGCTGACCTCCGGCGGCTCCAGCGCCCGGCTGGCCGGTCAACTGGCCGACGCGGGCCTGCTGCTCGACAAGCTGAAAGGCCCGGTGACCCTGCAACTTGACGCCACCGAAGACGCCAGCCGCCACTGGGATGTGACCGGCCGGATCCGGGGCCGCACCCTCGATCTGGGCGCCACCGCCCGGCTCGAAGACCTTTATGATGTGCCCAGCGCCACCGGCACGCTGAGTGCCAGGATCGACGATCTGCGCCCGCTGTCCGATCTGGCCGGTCGCCCCATTGCGGGCAGGATCGAGGGCGAGGCGAACGGCGCGATCCGTTTCGATCTCTCGTCCTACGCCCTGGAGGCCGAACTCACCGGCAGCGCGCTCAAGAGCGGCAGCGCCGAGTTGGATCTGCTGTTGCGCGGCGAAACCGCGGCCACACTCAAGGCCGAGGGCGGCAACGGGCGCACCCGGATCGAACGGCTTTCGCTCACAACCGGCGCGCTGACCGCGACCACCTCAGGGGTGTTGGAAAAGGGCGCCAGCGCGCTGGATCTGACCGCCCGGCTTTTCGAAATCTCGCCCTTCGTGGCCGGGCTGACCGGCGCGGTCGAGGCCGAGGGCACTCTGACCGAGATCGACGGCGACCGCCTGCGCGTTGATCTTACCGGCACCGGCCCGGGCGGGATCCGCGCCGATGTGGCCGGCACGATCAGCGAGGATGCGCAGATCGCCGATCTCAGCCTCAGGGGCAGCGCGCCGCTGGCCCTTGCCAACCGGTTCATCGCCCCCACGACGCTTTCGGGCCCGCTCACCTATGACCTGCGGCTGAACGGCGCCCCCGGTCTGGGCGCGCTCTCGGGCCAGATCACCAGCCGGGGCGCGCGCCTTGTGGTGCCCGAGGCGGGCGTGGCGCTTTCAAATCTCACCTCGGAGATCACGCTGGGCGGCGGGCGCGCCGATCTGGCCATCAGCGGCGGGTTCGAGACCGGCGGGCGGCTCGACCTCACCGGCCCGGTCACCCTCACCGCGCCTTTCCCCGGCGACCTGACCGTCACCCTGACCGATGCCCAACTCACTGATCCGCGCCTTTTCGCCACCAGCCTTGGCGGCGCGCTTTCGATCACCGGACCGCTGCAGAACGGCGCCGCGATCCGGGGCGCGCTGACGCTGGGGCCGACCGAGATCCGCATTCCGTCGACAGGTCTGGGCGGCGCAGGCGACATCCCGCAGATCACCCATATCAACGAGCCGCCCCCGGCGCGCGGCACCCGCAAACGCGCGGGCCTGCTGGAACAGGCGCGCGGCACCGGGCGCAGCTCCGCAGGCCCCGCCTATCCGCTTGATGTGACGATCAGCGCGCCAAACCGGCTTTTCGTGCGCGGGCGCGGGCTCGACAGCGAATTTGGCGGCGCGCTGAAACTGGGCGGCACGACCCGTGACGTGGTGCCTTCGGGCGGGTTTGACCTGATCCGGGGACGGCTCGACATCCTTGGGCGCCGGCTCGACATTTCGGAGGCGCAGATCACCATGGAGGGCAGTTTCATCCCGCGCCTGGGCATCATCGCCTCCACCGAGGTGGACGACACCGAGGTGATGATCGGCGTCACCGGGCCTGCCGACAATCCCGACATCGCCTTCACCTCCAACCCCGATCTGCCCCAGGAAGAAGTGCTGGCGCGGCTGATCTTCGGGCGCGGCCTGCAGAACCTCTCTGCCCTTCAGGCCGCCCGCCTCGCACTTGCGGTCCGTACCCTTGCGGGACGCGGCGGCGAAGGCATCGTGAGCCGGGTGCGCGGTGTCGCGGGGCTTGCCGATTTCGATGTGACCACCACCGAAGACGGCAATGCAGCGGTGCGCGCGGGCGCCTATATCAGCGAGAACATCTACACCGATGTGACCGTCGACAGCGAAGGCGAAACCCGGCTCAACCTGAACCTTGATCTGACCCCCTCGCTCACCGTCAAAGGGGGCACCGCCAGCGACGGGGAAAGCAGCATCGGGATCTTCTTCGAGCGGGATTATTGACGCGGCGCAGCGTCAAAACGCGCAAATCCTTGGATTCGGCCGAATCAGGTGCTAAATTACCCCTACGGTACGGTCGGAACCGCAAATCCGGCGTAGCATCAGGAGGACAATGTCCTGTCTCACATCCAAGACGCGGTCCGTGGCGCGACCGCCGAGAACGCCGGAACGCCTATGACCGGCACAGCCAAACCTCTCGCCAGCGATGATCTGCTTGGCGTGATCGTCACCTCGCTCGAAACCTCCAAGGCCGAAGACATCGTGCAGATCGATCTGCGCGGCAAAAGCGAAATGGCCGACTGGATGGTGATCGCGTCGGGGCGCTCGTCCCGTCAGGTCGCGGCCATCGCCGAGCATCTGGTGGACACGCTGAAGGCCGATCACGGGCGCTATGCCAAGATCGAGGGCAAGGAAACCGGCGACTGGGTTCTGATCGACCTGGGCGATGCGATCGTTCATGTCTTCCGGCCCGAGGTGCGCGAGTTCTACCAGCTGGAAAAGATGTGGCTGTCGCCCGGCGAAGCCTCGGCCCTGCAAAGCTGAGCCACGCCCGGTGGATCTGAAAATTCTGGCCGTGGGGCGGCTGCGCGCCGGCCCCGAGGCCACCCTGATCGACGATTATCTGTCCCGTATCGGCAAGATCGGCCGCCCGGTGGGGATCGGCGCCGCAACGGTGCAGGAAGTCGAAGCTAAGAAAGGCGGCATGGGGGCCGAAGCCCAGCTTCTGGAAAAAGCCGCCAAGGGTGCTGCCCCGCTGATCACGCTCGATGAGCGCGGCAAGCTCCTGTCTTCCCCGGATTTCGCAGGAAAAATAGAGGCTTGGCGCGATGATGGCGCGCCCGCGGCCACGTTCATCATAGGCGGCGCGGACGGGATCGATCCCGCCCTGCGGGCCCGTGCCGATTTCTCGATCAGCTTCGGCAAGATGGTCTGGCCCCATATGCTGGTGCGCGTGATGCTGGCCGAGCAGCTTTACCGGGCCACCTCGATCCTCACCGGCAGCCCCTATCACCGGGTCTAAAGCGCAATCCGAAAAGTGGGAACCGGTTTTCGGAGAAAATTGCGGGCCAAATCAAAAAGATAGAGCAGCACCGCCGGATCAAATCTTCAGGGCGCCGCTCTAAGCAGCGACCGTCTGTTCCCGTGGTTCGATCCCCGCCAAAGACTGGGCCAGCACCCCATGGGTCACCGGCTGCGGAAGATAGGGATCGGTGAAACCGAAGGCCTGCAAATCCCCGGCACTCCGGCGCGACATCACCAGCGATGGCAGACCCGATTGCGCCACCCGTTCGGCAAGGCCCGGACGCGGCAGACCGATCAGATAGGCGTTGTAGATCACCATGTCGGCATGGGGCGCGAAGGCCTTGAGCATGTGATCGGCCTGGGCGGGTGTCGCGGCGACGGCAATCACCTGATGGCCGAGATCTTCGAGCAGACATTCCAGCGTAATGGCCGCAACGGTGTTTTCTTCAATCAAGAGCAGTCGCAAGGGGGCGTCGGGGGTCATGCGCGTGTTCCTTGTTCCCAAAAAAAAGGGTGGCCTTTAGAAAGCCACCCACGGATTCACTATCACGTGACCTAGGGTAATGCACGCTGCACCTGCAAAAAGATCGGCACTTTTTTGGCGGAAGAGTGAAAAAATCCTTACGTTTTCACATCCGGCGCATCGCGCCCGGTGTGCGCCTTGATCCCCGCAATCTCCTCCGCCGTGGCGATCACCGGCGCCAGAGCGTCTTCCGCCACCTGGTTCAGCTTCGCCGGATCGCTCTCGACCCCTTCCAGATAGACCCGGATCGTCGCCCCCACGGTGCCAGTGCCAGAGAGCCGGAACACGATGCGATTGCCGCCCTCGAACAGGATCCGGATCCCCTGGCCTTCCGAACGCGACCCGTCCACCGGATCGTCATAGGCAAATTCATCGGCCATGGTGACCGTGCCGGCCGCGAAACTCTGGCCGGGCAGGGTGGCAAGTCGGCCGCGCAATCCGTCCATCAGAGCATTGGCCCTGTCGTTTTCCACCGCCTCGTAATCGTGCCGGGTGTAATAGTTCCGTCCGAACCGCGCCCAATGGGCATCGAGCAGATCCTTCACCGAGGATTTGGTCACCGCCAGAATGTTCAGCCACAGCAGCACCGCCCAAAGCCCGTCCTTCTCGCGCACATGGTCGCTGCCGGTGCCGGCACTTTCCTCACCGCAAAGCGTGGCACGCCCCGCATCCAGAAGATTGCCAAAGAATTTCCAGCCGGTGGGCGTCTCGAAACTCTCGATGCTCAGCGCCTCCGCCACACGGTCAACAGCACCCGAAGTGGGCATCGAGCGCGCCACCCCCGCCAGCCCGGCCTTGTAGCCCGGTGCCAGATGGGCATTGGCCGCCAGCACCGCAAGGGAGTCGGACGGGGTCACATAGACCCCGCGCCCGAGGATCATGTTGCGGTCGCCATCGCCATCAGAAGCGGCAGCAAAATCGGGCGCATTTTCGCCCATCACCAGATCGACCAGCGGTTTCGCCCAGATCGGGTTCGGGTCAGGATGCCCGCCGCCGAAATCGGGCGACGGCACGCCGTTCAGCACGCTGCCTTTGGGTGCGCCCAGACGGTCTTCGAGGATCGCGGTGGCGTAAGGCCCGGTGACCGCGTGCATGGCGTCGAACCGCAGGGTGAAGCCGCCCGCGAAGAGCGCCGCGATGGCGTCGAAATCAAAGAGCTCTTCCATCAGTGCCGCGTAATCCGCGACAGGATCGACCACCTCGACCTCCATCGCGCCAAGCATTGTCGTGCCAATCGCGCCCAGATCAACATCTTGCGCTTCAAGGATCTCGTATTGCGAGATCACCGTGGTTGCCTCAAAAATCTGCCCGGTCACATCTTCGGACGCAGGGCCACCGTTGGGCGTGTTGAACTTGATCCCGAAATCCTCGTCGATCCCGCCCGGATTGTGGCTGGCCGACAGGATGATCCCGCCGTCGGTGGCGCGCTTGCGGATCAGGTTCGACGCAGCAGGCGTCGACAGGATCCCCCCCTGCCCGACGATCACCCGCGCCGCGCCCGAAGCCGCCGCCATGCGCAGGATCACCTGAATGGCGCGGTCGTTGAAATAGCGCCCGTCACCGCCGACCACGAAGGTCTTGCCCGCAGCCCCGCCAATGCCATTCCAGATCGACTGGACGAAATTTTCCAGAAAATGCGGCTCCATAAAGACCCGCGTCTTTTTCCTGAGGCCCGAGGTTCCCGGTTTCTGCCCCTCGATCGGGGCGGTCTTGATCGTCAGTTTCTCCACGGGCACATCCTTTCACCGATACGTCCGCGAAATACCAAGCGCGCCGATTCTCACAAAGCCCCGGCGCGCGGATCGCACTCACCTGTGCTCAAACCGCCATTGTCGCCTGCACCGCCGATTTCCAGCGCGCGTGCTTGGCGTCGCGGACATCCGCCGCCATATCCGGCTCGAACCGCCGGTCCAGCGCCCAGTTGGCGGCAAAGCCCGCCTGATCGGGATAGACGCCCGCCTGCATCCCCGCGAGCCAGGCCGCGCCCAGCGCCGTGGTCTCCTGCACCACCGGCCGGTCCACCGGCGCGCCGATCACGTCCGACAGGAACTGCATCGTCCAGTCGCTCGCCGTCATGCCACCATCGACGCGCAACACGCCCGAGCCGAGATCAGGACCATCCGCCTGCATCGCCTCCAGCAGATCACGGGTCTGGTAGCCGACGCTTTCAAGGGCGGCGCGGGCAAATTCATTCGGCCCCGAATTGCGCGTCAGCCCAAAGACCGCGCCACGACATTCCGGGTTCCAGTAGGGCGCGCCCAGCCCGGTGAAAGCGGGCACCAGCACCAGCCCCTGCGCCAGATCGGCGGCCTCCGCCATCGCTTGCGTCTGGCTGGCATTCTCGATGATCTGCAACCCGTCACGCAGCCATTGCACCACCGCGCCCGCGATAAAGATCGAGCCTTCCAGCGCATAGGTGGGCGTGCCGTTCAACTGATAGCCGATGGTGGTCAGCAGCCGGTTTTCCGACCGCACCGGGGTCGCCCCGGTGTTCAGAAGCGCGAAACAGCCCGTGCCATAGGTCGATTTCATCATGCCTTTTTCAAAACACGCCTGCCCCACGGTGGCCGCCTGCTGGTCCCCTGCTACGCCCAGGATCGGGATCGGCGCGCCAAAGAGGTCCGCCGTGGTCGTGCCGAAATCACCGGCGCAATCCAGCACCTCAGGCAACATCGCCTGCGGCACATCCAGCATCTCGCACATCGACGACGACCAGCGCCCCGCATGAATATCATAGAGCATCGTGCGCGCGGCATTGGTCGCATCGGTCACATGGCGCGCGCCGCCGGTCATCCGCCAGATCAGCCAAGAATCCACCGTGCCGAACAGAACTTCGCCTTTCGCCGCCCGCTCCCGCGTGCCGGTCTGATCGAGGATCCATTTCACCTTGGTCGAGGAAAAATAGGGATCGAACAGCAGACCCGTCTTCTGAATGACGGTTTCCTCATGCCCTGCGGCCTTCATCTCGGCGCAATAGTCAGCCGTCCGTCGGTCCTGCCAGACAATCGCCCGATGCACCGGCTTGCCCGTCGCCTTGTCCCAGACAACGGCGGTTTCGCGCTGGTTGGTGATCCCGATGGCGGCAATATCCGACGCCGTCGCACCCACCTTCGCCATCGCCTCCCGCGCGGTCTCGATGACAGTGGTCCAGAGGTCTTCCGCCTCGTGTTCCACCCAGCCGCTGTCGGGGAAATGCTGATCGAATTCACGCTGCGCGCTGGCGGCAATCTTCATCTCGGCATCGAAAAGAATAGCCCGGCTCGAGGTGGTGCCCTGATCGATGGCCATCACATAGGTCATGTCTCTCTCCCTGTCGTTCGGCGCAATTTGTCCCCTGCGGCGGGCAAAGACAACCAAGGCTTTGTCTGACGTCGCTTCCGCCCTAGTCTCATGACAAAGGAGCCTGCCATGCCCCATTTTCTTGCCCTGACCCTTTTCCTGATCACGACCCTTGCCGCCCAGGCCCAGGACCGCCGCCCCAGCCATTGCTTCGCCATCGCGCAGCACTCCCCGGAACTGCAATACCTGCACAAAGCTTCCTGGGGCCAGACCATCGAAGACGAATTCACCGTCCGTTTTTCCTATCTCACCCATTCCATGTACCTGATCCAGACCCATGGCGGGCTTCATGCGGTGACCGATTACACCGGGCTGACCGGCCCCAATGGCGCCCTCCCGGACGTGGTCACCATGAACAACGCCCATTCCAGCCACTGGACCGCCTACCCGGACCCCGGCATTCCCCATGTGCTGCAGGGCTGGCGCCAGAACGGCGCGCCTGCCGATCACTACCTCGATCTGGGCGAGATGCTGGTCCGCAACGCCACAACCGACATTCGCAACCGCTTCGACCGCACCACCGCCATCGAGGATGGCAATTCGATCTTCATCTTCGAGGTGGCGGGCCTCTGCATCGGCCATCTGGGCCATCTGCACCATGAACCCTCGGATGAAACCTATGCCGCCATTGGCCGTCTCGACGTGGTGATGGCCGCCGTGGACGGAGGCCTGACCGTCGACATCCCGACCATGACCCGGATCCTCAAACGTCTGCGCTCCTCGGTCGTCCTGCCGATGCACTGGTTCTCGCAAGGCTCGCTGGAACGGTTCGTCGCGGCGATTTCCGAAGACTTCCAGATCGATCGCCGCCCCAGCAATTCCATCGAACTGTCCCTGCGCACCCTGCCCTCGCGCCCCACCGTCGTCGTGCTGCAACCGCGGATCTACCCCGAGTTCGATTGACAGGCCTCGCCCCCGCTTCTAGGCCGGGATCATGCTGAACGAAGCCGACGACACGTTTGCCGCCCGCCTTTCGGACGCGGGCCTGCCCATCGCCCCTGCTGGACCCGCCTATCTGGAAGAGCCGCGCGGGCTCTACAAAGGGCAGCCCGCCTTCGTGGCCCGGCCCGAGAGCACGCAAGCCGTCGCGCAGATCGTCAAAGCCTGCGGCGAGGCCCGCGTCGGTCTCGTCCCCTATGGCGGCGGCACCGGGCTGGTCGCGGGCCAGATCCACGGCGATGGCGCCGCCCCCCTGATCCTGTCGCTGGAAAAGATGAAGGCGATCCGCGAGATCCATCCCCAGGAAGACACGCTGATCGCCGAAGCCGGCGCCACCATCGCCGAAATCCAGAATGCGGCCGTGGCCCAGGGGCGCCTCTTCCCGCTCTCCTATGCCAGTCAGGACAGCGCCCAGATCGGCGGCGCGCTGTCGGTCAATTCCGGCGGGCTCAACGTGCTGCGCTACGGCATGGCCCGCGCGCTCTGCCTCGGTGTTGAGGCGGTGCTGCCCGATGGCCAGATCCTCAACGGGTTGAAACGTCTGAGAAAAGACAACACCGGCTATGACCTGCGCCACCTTCTGATCGGCGCCGAAGGCACGCTGGGGGTGATCACGGCGGCCTCCCTCACCCTCTCGCCGCGCCCTGCCGAAGTGGCGACCGCGATCCTCTCGGTTCCCTCGCCAGAGGCCGCCCTGACCCTTCTCACCCTCTTTCGCGACGAGGTGGGCGAAACCGTCTCGGCCTTCGAACTGATCTCATCCCAGAGCTTCCATTTCCTGCAGGAAACCCATGCCGACCTGCATTTGCCCGTGGACGAGATCCCCCCCTGGGCCGTGCTTGTCGAACTGGGCATGGGCCCGGGCATGGACCCCGAAACCCGGCTGGCGACGATCTTCGAGCATGGTCTGGAACGCGATCTGGTGACCGACGGCCGCATCGCCCAATCAGGCCAGCAGCGCGCGGCCCTCTGGAAACTGCGCGAAACCATCCCCGAGGCCAACCGCGCCATCGGGGCTGTCGCCTCCCACGACATTTCCCTGCCATTATCGGAAATCCCCGGCTTCTTGACCGAGGCAGGTGCGGCAATTACAGCCCTTTTCCCCAACCGGATCAACGCCTTCGGCCATCTGGGCGACGGCAACCTGCATTACAATGTCTTTCCGCCCAAGGGCGAGAAGCGCGATGCCTACCGCCCCCGCGCCCCCGAGGTCACCCGGCTTGTCCATGACCTTGTTCACGCGCGCGGCGGCAGTTTCAGCGCCGAACACGGGCTGGGTCGCGCCAAGACCGCAGAACTCGCGCGCTATGGCGATCCGGCCAAGCTCGCGGCCATGCGCGCGATCAAGGCCGCCCTCGACCCCAAGGGGATCATGAACCCCGGCGCGGTGCTGAACTAGGCGTATTTCCGCCGTGACATCCCTGCCGCGCCCGGGGCCAAACCTTGCAAAAGTCTTGAGAAACCCTCAACGCCCTGTCACAGTTGTTCAAATCAGACACCCGTCAGAAGAGCGGGGTTGAGTGAGGCAGAGCAGATGAACGAACAAGCAGCGATTGCTGACGACTTGCGCTTGCGCATTCTTCAGGAACCCGACGTGATCCTCGAAGATGCCGATGTGATGCGCGCCCTGATCACCGCCAATGACCGCACCATGGGCGGCAATGTGGTCGATCTGCGCGGCGTGGCCATGGACCGGCTGGAAGCCCGGTTGCAGCGGCTCGAAGACACCCATCGGTCGGTGGTGGCCGCCGCCTATGAGAACCTTGCCGGCATGAATCAGGTGCACCGCGCGGTGAATGCCTTTCTCGAGCCGCTCACCTTCGACGATTTCCTCGCCTGTCTCGGCAACGACGTGATCGAGATCCTGCGGATCGACAAGCTGCGTCTGGTGCTGGAAAGCCAGGATGCCGCCGACAACCCGATGCAACATGATGTGCTGCATGTGGTGAATCCGGGATTTGTGCGCGATTACATGGGGATGGGCCGACCGATGCGGCGGGTAATCCTGCGCCGGGTCGATGGCAATGCCGGGCTGATCTATGGCCGCAACGCTGCCTGGGCCCGGTCTGAAGCCTGTATCTCGCTCGATTTCGGCCCCAACCGTCTGCCCGGGATGCTGGCGCTCGCCTCCGCGACGCCGACCCATTTCACCCCCCATCAGGGCACCGATCTGTTGGATTTCATGGGCGGTGTCTTTGAACGCGCCATGCGTCGCTGGCTCGGGTGATCCAGCCCGGGCTCCGCGACGCGCTGGAGCGTTGGCTGGCTGAACTGGCCGGGGTGGCAGGTCGCGCGCCGAAGACGGTGGAGGCCTACCGCGCCGATGTGCTGGGCTTTCTCGAATTCCTGCAAAACTATGAGGGCGCGGGGCTGGGCACCGGCGCATTGTCGAACCTCACCACCCGCACCATGCGCGCCTGGATGGCCCATGAGCGCGATCACGGGCTGAGCGCGCGGTCGCTGGCCCGGGCCCTGTCTGCGGTGAAGAATTTCGTCACCTGGATGGCCGAGCGGGAGGATTTCGACCCCACCGCGGTGCTGATGATCCGCGCCCCGCGCTTTGCCGCGAAACTGCCCCGCCCGATGGAGGAAGACGCGGCCAAATCGCTGCTGGACACCGTCGAGTTCCAATCGACCACGCCCTGGGTCGCACTGCGCGATCAGGCGGTGGTGACCCTGCTTTACGGCTGCGGCCTGCGGATTTCCGAAGCGCTGTCGCTCACCGGCCGCGACCTGCCCCTGGGCGAGATGCTGCGCATTCTCGGCAAGGGCAGGAAGGAGCGGCTGGTCCCGGTCCTGCCCGCCGCCCGCAAGGCTGTTGCCGCCTATGCCCGGGCCTGTCCCCATGAGCTGACCCCGGACGGCGCGCTTTTTCGGGGCGTCAAGGGCGGTCCGCTCAACCCGCGCCAGATCCAGAAAGTGGTCGCCCAAGCCCGGATGCAGCTTGGCCTGCCTGCCTCGGCCACGCCCCATGCCATGCGCCACAGCTTTGCCACCCATCTGCTGAATGCCGGGGGCGATTTGCGCGCGATCCAGGAATTGCTCGGTCATGCCTCGCTTTCCACGACACAAGCCTATACAGCGGTGGACACGGCACGATTGATGGAGGTCTTTGAGGCCACCCATCCCAGAGCGAGATAGAAAATGGACATCAAAACAAAAGCTTATTCCGTCCACATGCTGACGGCCTCTGGCGCCGTCTTTGCCATGCTGGCGCTTCTCGATGCGGCGAAGGGCGAATGGGCGATGATGTTCGTCTGGCTGATGGTGGCCTTTGCCGTCGACGGGCTCGACGGCCCGCTCGCACGCAAGACCGAAGTGACCGTGAATGCCGCCCGGCTCGACGGCACCGTGCTCGACACGATCATCGACTACCTGACCTATGTGATCATTCCCGCCTTCGCGCTCTTTCAATCGGGCCTGCTGCCGGGCTGGACAGGCTGGGTGGCGATCATCGCGATCACCTTCCTCTCGGCCATCTACTTTGCCGACACCAGTATGAAAACAAAAGATTATTCCTTCTCCGGCTTCCCCGCCTGCTGGAACATGGTGGTGCTGGTGCTGTTCGCGATCAAACCGGATTTCTGGATCTCGCTGATCATCGTTCTGGTGCTGGCGGTGGTGATGCTCTTGCCGATCAAATTCGTCCATCCGTTCCGCACCGAGCGCTGGCGCCTGATCACCCTGCCCATGGCTTTTGGATGGACCTTTTTTGCCATCTGGGCGGCCTGGGTGGATTTCCACCCCCAAAGCTGGGCCCATTGGGGGCTGATCATCACCACGCTCTGGCTGATGCTGGCGGGCGTGGTGCAACAGGTTCTTTTCAAAGAAGAACTTTAGGGCTCGACCACCTGCTGATGAACTTCGATCACGTTCCCTTCCGGATCGTGAAAGAAGACCTGGTGCCATTCTTTGGCGAAGGTGGTGCCGTAGTCTGAATAGGGAATGCCCTTTTCGTCGAGGAGCGCAAGAAAGGCGGGCAGATCATCCGTCCGAAAGGCGATGTGGCCCCGTTCGATCGGGTTGATCACCTGACCGTTGCGAAAGGCCACATCAAAGGCCCGTTCGGCCAGATGCATCTGCATGGCGCCATCGGTGGCAAAGCGGATCTTCCCGTCAAAGCCCTTGTTTTCCTTGGCTTCTGTGCGGGGAAAGTCGGATTGCGGCATGTCGTCGAGCCCGAGCACATTGGTATAGAAGTCATGCATGCGGTCGACGTCTTCGGAGACGAAGTTGATATGGTGGAATTCGAGTTTCATGGGAGGTTTGTAGGCAGGACGCGCTTTCTTGAAAAGAAAGCGGGCGGAAATCTTTTCAAGATTTCGCCGCCTGCGCCCCGGTGATCGCAATCATCTGATAGACGTCCTCGGCCGAGCAGCCGCGCGAGAGGTCATTTGCCGGCTTCGCCAGCCCCTGCAGGATCGGCCCCAGCGCCGTGGCACCACCGATCCGCTCGGCGATCTTGTAGCCGATATTGCCCGCCGAAAGGGACGGGAAGACGAAGATGTTCGCCTCCCCCGCCACCGGTGATCCGGGCGCCTTGCGCGCCGCCGTCGCGGGGACGAAAGCCGCATCGAACTGAAATTCGCCATCCACGGGCAGATCGGGCGCGCGGGTCCGGATGATCTCCATCGCTTCGGCAATACGACCGAGGCTTTCATGGGCGCCCTGGGGCACGCTGCCCTTGGTGGAAAAGGACAGCATCGCGACTTTCGGGTCGAGCCCGGTCAAAGCCGTGAGCGAGCCCGCCGAGGCAATGGCGATGGCGGCGAGTTCAGGGGCGGTCGGCTGCAGGATCAACCCGCAATCGGCGAAGATGACGGGGCGGCCATCGGGCAGGAGCATGAGGAAATAGCTCGAAACCGTATCGACGCCGGGCGCCTTGCCGATGATCTGAAGCGCCGTACGCACCACGTTCGATGTGGTCTCGACCGCACCGCCAATGGTGCAGTCCGCGTCGCCCATGCGCACCATCATGGCGGCATAGGTCAACGGCGCCTCGACCGCTTTGCGGGCGGCCTCGATGCTGACGCCCTTGTGCTTGCGCAGATCAAAGAACGCCTGCGCATAGGCATCAAGCTTGTCCGATGCGACCGGGTCGATGCAGGTCACGCCGGGCACATCCGTCGAGCCCAGCAGGGTGATCCGCGCCAGCCCGTCCTCTGTCGCCCTGACGGCAGCTTCGATCACCCTTGGATCATCGCCCTCGGATAAAACGAGATGCGGCTGCGCGCTTTTGCACGCAGCCGCGATGTCATCGAGGGTCGCCACTTACTCGGCGGCCATGTCGGCGGCCGTGATGCCTGCCACCGCGACCGGTTTCTTCATCGCGTCGCGGCGGAAGGGCTCGCCCAATTCCTGGTTGATCATCGCCTCGATGAGCGTGGTCTTGCCATGCTCCATCTGGTCCTTGATCGCCTGGTTGAGCGCTTCGGTCAGTTCTTCCTGGGTGCGGGCGACCACGCCTTGCAACCCGCAAGCCTGAGCGATGCCCGCATAGCTCACGCCTTCGTCCAACTCGGTGCCGACGAAATTGTCGTCAAACCAGAGGGTCGAGTTCCGCTTTTCAGCGCCCCACTGGTAGTTCCGGAAGACGATCTGGGTGATGGCGGGCCATTCGTTGCGCCCGATGGCGGTGAGTTCGTTGACGGCAATGCCGAAAGCACCGTCGCCGGAGAAGCCCACAACCGGCACATCGGGGCGGCCAATCTTGGCGCCCATCACGGACGGCAGACCATAGCCGCAGGGACCGAAGAGACCGGGGGCGAGATATTTCCGGCCTTCGTCGAAATCCGGATACGCATTGCCGATGGCGCAGTTGTTGCCGATGTCGGACGAGATGATCGCGTTCCTGGGCAGGGCGGCCTGAATGGCGCGCCAGGCTTTGCGGGGGCTCAGCCAGTCGGGCTTGGCGTCGCGCGCGCGCTGGTTCCAGGTGGTGCCGGGATCGTCTTCCTCGTGATCCATCGACGACA
This sequence comes from Silicimonas sp., assembly GCA_025800205.1. Lineage (GTDB taxonomy): Bacteria > Pseudomonadota > Alphaproteobacteria > Rhodobacterales > Rhodobacteraceae > CALKXV01. The sequence continues at coordinate 38,793 of JAOXSD010000107.1, forward strand.
GTTCCTGCGCCCAGCGCGACTTGGTGTCGGCAATGAGCGATTTGCGCGCGTCGCGGCCTTCGTCACCGGCGCTGTCGGTCAGACCCGACAGAATGCCGCGTGCCACCTTGCCCGCATCACCAACGATGCCGACGGTGACTTTCTTCGTCAGGCCAATCCGGTCGGGGTTCATGTCGACCTGAATGATCTTGGCATCCTGAGGCCAGTAGTCGATGCCGTAGCCCGGCAGGGTCGAGAACGGGTTGAGACGGGTGCCGAGGGCCAGAACCACATCGGCTTTGGAAATCAGTTCCATGCCGGCCTTGGAGCCGTTGTAACCGAGGGGACCGGCAAAGAGCGGGTGCGAGCCGGGGAAGGCGTCATTGTGCTGGTAACCCACGCAGACGGGCGCCTCCAGCCGCTCGGCCAGAGTGATCGTGTCGGGGATTGCCCCGGCCAGCACCACGCCCGCACCGTTGAGGATGACCGGAAACTTCGCCTCCGACAGCAT
>JAOXSD010000109.1 GCA_025800205.1 Silicimonas sp.
GTCCAGCACCGCCTCATAGCAGCGTACGCGAGTAAAGTGATCGACGTCGCCGGGTTTGGTCATGCCAACAACCGGATGGATCAGCAGGTTGGCCTGCGCCTCCTTAGCGGCGCGGAAAGTCAGTTCCTGATGCGCACGGTGCAGCGGGTTGCGCGTCTGGAACGCCACAACTTTGCGCCAGCCCAGCTTGCGGAAATAGGCACGCAACTCGTTCGGCGTGTCGCGGCGGGCCTTGAAGTCGTAATGCACGGGCGGCTGAATGCCGGTCACCGGGCCGCCGAGATAGATCTTGCCCGCATGGTTGTGCAGGTAGTTCACCGCCGGGTGGGCGTCGTCATCGGCGCCAAAGACCTTTTCGGCCTCGCGCGCCTTGTTCGGCTCCCAACGGTCGGTGACCGTCATGGTGCCCAGGATCACGCCTTCCTGATCGCGCAGTGCGATGTCCTGACCCATCTCGAGGCTTTCGGCAAAATCTTCCGACACATCCAGCGTGATCGGCATCGGCCAGAGCGAGCCGTCGGCCATGCGCATGTTTTCGACGACGCCGTTGTAATCCTCTTCGGTCAGAAAGCCCTTGAGCGGGTTGAACCCGCCGTTCATCAGAAGCTCCAGGTCGCAGATCTGGCGCGGAGTCAGGTCCCAGCTTCGCAGATCGGCGGCTTCTTTTTTCAGCTTCTGGGCACTTTCATAGGAGACATAAAGCTCCGGGATTGGCGCATGGTTCGGTGTTTGCATGATGTTGGTCCTCAAAGAAATGGGAGCGAGTTTGCTGGTCTGTCCGGTGAGTTCGGCATGGAGCGCATCAAACTCGGCGAATTTTCGGGCCAGGAAGCTTTCGGTGAGACGGTTTTTCTCGGCAGCTCCCCGGGTGGTCAGCGCATAGGCGAAGCGCTGGCGCTTATCGGGGCCGTCGCGGGCGCTGATCGAGATCAGCCCGGCGTCGGCGGCGGCTTTCAGGCCTGAATTCAGTCGTCCGAGCGAAATCCCCAAGGCCTGCGCCGTTGCCCGCTGGGTCGCATCGGGCGCGAGGTCCAGCTGACGCAGGAGCCGAAAGAGTTCGGTCTCTTCATCAGAGATGGGCGCGGTGGATGGGGCGTTCATAACGGACGACTCGGCAACTGTGTTCACGACTGAACGCATATACCAGATTAAAGATTTGGGAAGGCAAAAGTTGGGCAGCGGGGCGCAAAAGGGCGCCCGTGTCGGAATTGCAACGCCGGATTCTGGGGTCAGGGCGTGCAGTGTTTGCATCGCTGGATGTTGGAAAACGAGCGGGACAGCATGCGGATGCGCGACAGGATCACGTGCAGCATGGCCATGAAGATCGTCAACTGGCCCTGGGGTTTTTCGCTCCAGCGATCAAGCAATGGCTGCGGGAAGGTCCAGCCCATCTTTTCCATCACCGCTTCGCCCGCGAGCGCCCACAGGAGCAGGATCATGACAAAGGTGGTGACGCCGGCGATGCCGTCGCTGACCATCCGGTCCGGGTCAAGCAAGGGGCCGCCATTGGCCTTGCGACCGATGGTGGTGATGGTCAGGGTTGCGAATGCGCAGAGGATGGCCGTTTCGGAATCGAGCAGGCCGAATTGCCAATCTTGAAACACGATTTTTCATCCCGAAATGAGTTGAAATTCAGTGGTCGAAAGGCGTCAGGTCAGGTATTTGAATTTGCCGAAAGTAAAGAGGCCGCCGAACAAGAGCGCGCCGCCGAAGACCGAGACCGGCGCCGGGGAGATCATGTCGGCGAGAAACCCGCCGAGAAGCGCGCCGAAGGTGAAGTAGCGGAAGAGGCAGGCAAGATCCGCCCGGGGGCGGTCGGCGACAATGGCATGTGCATTCATGTCCTTCCTCCTCATCCGTTTCAAATGACTTTGCCCGCAAGGCTGGGCCGAGTTGGGTTAAGTAAATGACAAAACTGCGTTTTGCCGGGGCAGAATTCCACCCCGATCGTTAACCTTTGTTAATGCTGACACAGAACGGGGGCGGAGGCAAACTCCGCCCCCGATTGGGTCACTCGGCGGCGATATCCGCGTCCATCCCCTGTTCCGCCAGGAACCGTTCCGCCTCCAGTGCGGCCATGCAGCCCATGCCGGCGCTGGTCACCGCCTGCCGGTAGACATGATCGGTGATGTCGCCCGCGGCAAAGACGCCCGGGATCGAGGTGGCGGTGCTGTCGGGGGCGGTTTTCACATAGCCGCCCGCATGGAGTTCCAGGCTGTCCTTGACCAGATCATTCGACGGCGCATGGCCGATGGCGATGAAGACGCCCTTGCAGGGCACCTCGGTCACCGCGCCGGTCTTGACGTTTTTTACACGCACCCCTTCGACGCCCTTGGGATCGCTTTCGCCAAAAACCTCTTCGAGCTGGTGATCCCAGAGCAGCTCGACCTTCTCGTGATTGAGCAGGCGGTGCTGGAGGATCTTTTCGGCGCGCAATTCGTCGCGGCGGTGGATTAGGGTCACTTTGGAGGCGAAATTCGTCAGGAACAGCGCCTCTTCCACGGCGGTGTTGCCGCCGCCCACGACGACCACTTCCTGACCGCGATAGAAGAAGCCGTCGCAGGTGGCACAGGCCGAGACGCCGAAGCCCTGAAACTCCTCTTCCGTGGGCAGGCCGAGCCATTTGGCCTGGGCGCCGGTGGCAAGGATCACCGCATCCGCCGTGTAGGTGGCGCCGCTGTCGCCCTCAGCGGTGAAGGGGCGTTTGGAAAGATCGAGCGACTGGATGTGGTCGGAAATGATCTCGGTGCCGACGGCGCGGGCATGGGCCTCCATCTGGACCATCAATTCGGGGCCCTGGATTTCGGCGACGCCGGGCCAGTTTTCCACCTCGGTGGTGATCGTCAGCTGCCCGCCGGGCTGGATGCCCTGCACCAGGATCGGTTCCAGCATGGCGCGGGTGGCATAGACCGCCGCCGTATAGCCGGCGGGGCCGGAGCCGATGATCAGAACGCGGGTGTGACGGGTCTCGGACATGGGTCATTCCTTGGCAGCATTGGGTCCGGCAGAGATAGCCCCTGGGGGTGAGGAATTGAAGGGGGCGGAGAGGTGGATTTTGCGGTGAGCGGTGCACGCGTTACCGGGCAGGGGGCGCAGCTGTAAGACAGGTCTGAGATCAATGTTCAGAATACGGCCGAGACGATGGCATTGGGACATTTCCTTGAGGCAATACGCGAGGGCTCGGCGTATGGTGGGGATGTCGTGTCGACGGGAAGCCGGTGCAAGCCCGCGGGAAAGAGAGATGAAATTGATCTTCGAGCGGAGTGTGACATCCCTTTTTCTCGGTCTTGCCGTCAGCTTGCCGTCAATGGCGGTCGGCTTCGACAGGCTCATATGCGAAGATGTCGCGCTGACCCTGCGCCGCAATGGTATCTCTCTTGACCGGCCAGAAGGGGCGACGCCGGTAACAGTTTTCTTTCGTTTGCCGGACAGCGAAGCGACCCGCGCATTTTTATCCGGGGCGTCCTGGGTGGAATGGGTGATGCGCGAAGAGGATCCCAGAAGAGATCAGTTGCGCGAGGAAGGCATGCGGACAGAAACGCTCTGGGCCGATATGTGTCTCTATGAAGCGACGCCGACCAAGCAGGATTGCATTTTGGCGGTGGCGCGCGAGGACGGCAGCGCACTGGAGGATTTTGGCGACCTGATGATTTTGGTCGAGACGCTCAGCGGGCCAGATTGCAGGTTGGGCGGTTGATTGGGGAGCCTTTTGCGCGCGGGGAGTGGGTCGCCAAACAGGACGTCTTGCGGCCAGGTTGCCTAGGGTTTTCGAAAATCCTTTGAAGATGCTTCAAAGCATCTACTTGGCGCAGCTCAACTCGGTTGCGGTTCCCTTGGGTTCGGCAGATGGACCGACGGTCTGGGAATGGCACTTCGCCAGTGTCTTCCCAAACTGACCACGTGTTCCACCACGACCCTTTTCATATCGCTTTTCTTTTCTTGCGCGGTCTTGAAATAATATTGCGCAGCTATTCCGCTTCTTGTAAGTTTTCGCGCGAACACAGGGGAATATCTGCATGGCTAGCCACAAGCTCGACGCGATCGACAGGAAAATCCTGGCCGAGTTGCAGGCGGATGGGCGGATGACCAATGTGGAACTGGCCGGTCGCGTGGGAATTTCCGCGCCGCCCTGTCTGCGCCGGGTGCGGGCGCTGGAAGAGCAGGGCTATATCGGCGGGTATCATGCGGCGGTGGATGCGCGCGCCCTGGGGTTTGAAGTGCAGGTTTTCGCCATGGTCGGACTGCACAGCCAGGCGGAGGCCGATCTGTCGGCCTTTGAAGAGCGGTGCAACGGCTGGCCCTTGGTGCGCGAGTGTCACATGCTCAATGGCGAGGTGGATTTCATTCTGAAATGCGTGGCGCCCGATCTGTCGACCTTCCAGCGGTTTCTGACCGAGGAATTGACGGCGGCGCCGAATGTGATCGGGGTGAAGACCTCGCTGGTGATCCGGGGCGCCAAGGACGATCCCGGTGTGCCTTTTGAGGTGCTGGAAGACCGGTTGGGTCAGACGGCCTGAGGTCAGGCCGCCGTTTTTCGTTTGATGCCGGGGTGTTGTGCCCCGCAGTTGAGGGTCAGCGGATGTTGCTGAGCTCGTCTGCGGTGAGGCGCGGTGCGGCGAGGCGTCCAAAGTCGCTCAGCCCCTGAAGATGGGGGAAGAAGCTCATGAAAAGCTGCATCATTTCTTCGGGCAGTGACAGCGGCGTTTCGGGGCCGGGGTGGAAGCTTTCCACTTCGAGGCCGGCGGCGCGCAGGGTCACGTGCTCTTCGCAGATCAGGTGATAAACGCGGGTCGGGGAGACCGGGTTCACTTCGATCACCGCATGGCCATCGGCCAGCGAGGACAGGGGCACCAGGGCGGCATCGGCGCCGATGGCGGCGCGCAGTTTGGCGTCGCGGTCGATACGGCGGGCGCCGGGGCCGAAGGTCTGGTCCTGGGCCGGACGGCCGAGGCCGAAGCTGTCGGGCATCACACGGTAGAGCTTGTCGGGTTCGTCATTGAGCGTGGGGGCGCCGGGCACCAGGGTGATGGCGCCTTTCCAGGTCAGGCGCGAATAGCGGTCGTCGCCACATTCAAGCATCATGCCCGGTTCCAGGTCTTCGACGGCGACGGGGCCGCGATCGGTCTGGATCAGCACCCCGTGGGTGAAGGCGGTGAAGGCCTGTTCGAAAGCGGGCAGGGCGGGCGCCACGAGGGTGTTGGTGAGCACCTGGCCATCGGCGAGCCATTCGGTTTCGAAGCGCCGCGAGACCCGGGCGCGCGGCATGGCGGGCGCGGAGGGGCGCGGCGATTTGCGGGCGGTCCAGGGACGGTGCAGTTCAGGCGTCAGCGAAGTTCTCAGGGGCGCGGGGGCATAACTCATGACATAGGCCTTCTTGGTTTTGTGTCGTTGGGCGGTCTTGGGATCCCAGCGGCGCCTAGGCGCCGCGCTCCGTCTTGCGGAGAGCCTGGCGTTCTGCCTCGATCCGGGCGGTTTCGATCACGCTTTTGATCCAGCGCTTCTGCGTTTTCATTGGGGTCCCTTCCACCAAGTCCGACGGGGCGGACAAGCAAGGTTTCGCCGATCAATGGGGCAAGGTCGTGACGGTTTCTGGGAAATTAACGCGCGGTTTCGCGACTGCGGACAATCGCCTGCCGCGTGCGCGTCACATTTTATACACTTTTTAGTTGAGTAACCGGCCGCTGGCCCGGTTTCACAGCGTGATGGCGGAGATCAGGCGGCCGTAATCGACCTCTTTGAGATGGGTGCTGCGCCGGTAGGAATAGAAACGGTCCGGGTCGGAATAGGTGCAATGGCCGGTCCAGTGGGCACGCTGGATGCCGGCCTGGCGCAGCCGGTGCAGCCCGTAGCCGACGAGGTCAAAGAGGAGCCGGTCGCGCTGGCCATCGGAAAAGAAGCGCAGGCTGTCGGGATCTTCGGTCCGGAACTGGTCGCGGAACTCGGGGCCGACCTCATAGGCGCGCTGACTGATCGAGGGGCCGATGCTGGCGCGGATCGCGCCGCGGCTGGCGCCAAGGCTTTCCATCGCCGCGATCGTGGCTTCGAGCACGCCGCCCAGGGCGCCTTTCCAGCCCGCATGGGCGGCGCCGATGACCCGCGCTTCGGGATCGGCAAAGAGCACGGGCTGGCAATCGGCGGTGAGGATGCCGAGCACCAGCCCCGGGGTGGCGGTGACCAGGGCGTCGGCCTCGGGGGGCGTGTCGAAGGGCGCTTCGACCGCGACGGCGCGGGCCGAGTGGGTCTGGTAGACGGTGACCAGCGACCGGCTGTCGCCGCCCAGGGCCTTGGCGACGCGGGCGCGGTTGATCATCACGGTTTCGCGCTGATCGGAGGCGCCATAGCCGCAATTGAGGCTGGTGAAGATGCCGGAAGAGGCGCCGCCGTTGCGCGTGAAGAACCCGTGGCGAAAGGCAGCAAGCGCGTCGGTGGTGATGTAGTCAAGGCTCATGGGCACATCCGGGCGGGGGCGGCGCGTCGGGCGCGGTCAGCGCCAGCACTTTGAAGAGGGTTCCCATTTCCTGGGGCGCCGTCAAGCGGCGATGGGCGGCAATATGGCTTTCGAGCGCTGTGCCGTCGAGATTGCGGGCAAGGCTTTGGGCCCGTGCGGTGATCCCGAGCAATTCGAGAAACACGCCCTGCGCGGTGAGGGGCCAGGCGCGGGCCGGCGCTGCGGCCTGTGCCAGCGCCTCGAAATCCACATGGGCGGTGAGATCGGCAGCACCGGGGCGGATGAACGGGTCGGTTTTCTCATGGGCCTCCACCGCCTGGAAGGTGTCGCCGCGCGAATGCCAGTCGCCGTAGTCGATGATCAGGGCCAGCCCGCCGTCCCGGGCGATGCGCGCGCCGATTTCGCCGGCAAAGGCGCGGGCGGGCAGGCAGAGTTCGACGATCTGGCCCGGTTCGGTGTCGGCGAGACGCGGCTCCAGCGGTTCGGGCTGCACCGGGTCGGAGAGGCCAAGGGTGAGGGCGCCTGCGTCATCGAGGCCGACGAGCACCTCGCGCCAGCCGTTTTCATCGCGCCGGAATTGCCGGATCGGCAGGGCGTCGAAGAATTCATTGGCCACCAGAAAGAGCGGCGCGGCTTTGGGAAGGGTGCCGAGGTGGTCGTGATGGGTGAGCGGGCGGGCGAGGGTGTCGCTTTGACGGGTGCGCAGGACGGGGGAGGTTTCGACCAGATGCAGATCCACCGCATCGTGAAAACCGGGCACCTGCGCGGTGGCGCGCAGGATGTCGGCCATCAGCGTGCCGCGCCCGGGGCCAAGCTCGGCCAGCACGATCCGTGGCGGCGCGCCCTGGTCGATCCAGGTCTGGGCGAGGGCGAGGCCGATCAACTCGCCGAACATCTGGCTGATCTCGGGGGCGGTGGTGAAATCCCCTGCCGCGCCCAGAGGATCGCGGGTGGCGTAATAGCCGTGCTTGGGATGGGCGAGGCAGGTGGTCATGTAGTCGGCCAGGGTCATCGGCCCGGTGGCGCGGATGCGGGCGGCGATGAGGTCGGCCAGCGGGGTCACGGGCGCCGCCGGGCGAGGAACAAGAGTGCGAGGCCGAGGGCGACCATCGGCAGGGAAAGAAGCTGGCCCATGGTCACGCCCAGGGGGCCGAGGCTGAGGGCGTATCCCATCGGGTTGTCGGCGCTGATGAACTGGCCGTCGGCCTGACGGAAGAATTCGACGATGAAACGCGAGGCGCCGTAGCCTGCGACGAAGACGCCGGCCAGCGCGCCGGGGGTCTTGAGCCAGTTGCGCGCGAAGGCGAGCCAGAAGATCAGCGCGCCCAGAGCCAGGCCTTCGAGCCCCGCTTCATAGAGTTGCGAGGGGTGGCGGGCGCAGAGCCCTTCGACGCCGGGGCAGGTCTGGGCCGCGGTGCCGGGAAAGATCACGCCCCAGGGCAGATCGGTGGGTCGGCCCCAAAGCTCGGCATTGATGAAATTCGCGATCCGCCCGAGGCCGAGGCCCACGGGGGTGGCGATGGCCATCCCGTCGGCGAGCTTGGCAGGCGAGATCCCGTTGCGGCGCGCGAAGATCGCCCCGGCGACCACCACGCCCAGAAAACCGCCATGGAAGGACATGCCGCCTTCCCAGACCCGCAGGATCGACAGCGGGTCGCTGAGGAACTGACCATCGCCGTAAAAGAACACATATCCCATGCGCCCGCCCAGGATTACGCCCGCCACCATCCAGGTCAGCAAGTCTTCGAGCCGGTCGCGACCAAAAGGCGCAGCATCATCCTTCCAGAGGTGGGGGCGGTCGAGGGCGCGGCGCAACAGCTGGTAGCCGACGATGAAGCCGACAATATAGGCCAGCGCATACCAGCGGATCGGCAGGCTGACGGGCCCGAGCGGGATTTCCACCAGCACGGGCGAGAGATCGGGGAAGGGAATGGCAAGCAACATCTCCGGTCTGGTGACAGCGGAAAGCGGGGGCGTCAACCTTGTGCTTTGCCGCGCGCGCATCATATAGAGAGGAGCCAAATGCCGAGGACAGACATGCAGAGCCGCAACCGGATTTTCGACGATCTTTCGCAATTGATGACCAATGCCATGGGCGTGGCCCAGGGGGCGAAGGACGAGGCCGAAACGGCGCTCAAGGGCATGCTGGACCGCTGGCTGGCGGATCGCGATTTCGTCACCCGCGAGGAATTCGACGCGGTGCGCGGGATGGCCGAGAAGGCGCGGGCCGAGAACGAGGCGCTGAAGGCCCGGATCGAGGCGCTCGAGAAGAGCTGAGGGCCGGGGCGCGCCGGGGGGATCCGGCGCGCGGGTTTGTTTTGACATCGCTGATTTTGAGACGGGGCGCGCAGGCTCCGCGCCGGGGCTGTGCACGGCGGGGCCTTGGGTCATCGGGGGAGGCACCACCGCCGGGGCCGGAATGGCCCGTCAGCCCAGAAGCAGGATGTCCGACTGGCCGGCGGCGCGGCGCAGGGCATGGACCGGTTCGAGCTCCGGGTCATGGGCCCAGGCCAGGGCGGCTTCCTTATTGGGAAAACTGAGCAAAGCCAGCATGTTGGGGGCATCCGGTGTGCCGTCAAGCGGGGTGAAGTCGCGGCTGGCGGTTTCGACCTTGCCGCCATGTTTGGCAAGCGCTTGCCCGGCTTTTTCGCGGTATCGGGCAAGGGCGTCGGGGTCGGTGATGGTGAGGCGGGCGGTGGCGTAGATCATGGGGTGTCTCCTTTTTGGCCGTTGACGTTCCGGAGATAGGCGTGTCGACATCGTGCGAAAACGCGTGTCTTTGCATGTCCTGCATGCAATAATGCATGCCATGAGCCTGTCCTGGGATGATCTTCGCATGGTGCTTTTGTTGACCCGCCACGGCACCTTGCGCGCTGTGGCCGAGGTCTCGGGGGTGAATTACACCACGGTGTCGCGGCGGATCACCCGGGCGGAGCGGGCCCTGGGCCAGGTTCTGTTCGAGCGGTTGCCGGACGGTTACCGGGCGACCGAGGCGGCACAGTTGATCGCGGAGCATGCCGGGAGGATGGAGGCGGAAGACCACGGGCTTCAGCGAAAACTGCTGGGCCAGGACAGCGCGGTGTCGGGGCGGCTGACGATCACCGCGCCACAGCTTGTGATCGCCCATGCGCTGTCGCCGCTGATCCGGGATTTCACCCGGGATCATCCGGCGGTGGATCTGCGGATCCGGGCGACCAACGCGATCGTGGATCTGAACCAGCGGGACGCGGATCTGGCGATCCGGATCAGCCGCGATCCGGGCGACACGTTGAAGGGGCGGCGGCTGTTGCGGCAGGACACGGCCAGTTTTGCCCATCGCGACTGGGCGGACCGGATTGCGATCGACCCCGGAACGCTGATCGACTGGATCCTTTATGAAGGGCATGATGGTCTGCCTGCCGGGATAGACAAGACCTATCCAAACCACCGTATTCGTTACCGTTTTGACGATATGACCGCGATGACGGGCGCGGCTGAGGCGGGGTTGGGCGTGGTGCGGATGCCGATGTTTCTGGGCCGGTCCTTGCCGGGATTGGTCCAGGTGCCGGTCTTGCCCCCGCAGGCCTATGCGGATATCTGGGCGGTCGCCCATCCCGATGTCTGGCCCTCGGCGAAACTGCAGGCTTTCGTGGCGCCGCTGGTGCGGTTCTGCAAAGCGGAGCAGGAAAGGTTCACGGGATAGGCGCGCCCGGCGGGGCGCGTGATTTCTGTGGATAGAACCAAATTGGCGCTTTACAGATGTCAATGCATGACACACCATATCTCGTAAGGGTCGTGCAGCAGAACCACTTCCCCTAGAGCAGACATCAAGCCGTGGTGTGTTTTCAAGTCGCGGCAGAAAGATGAGGCAGGCGTCATGTCGTTATCAGAGACTTTTTCTTCCGAAGACCTTCACCCGATCGACATTGTCGAACATATCGCCACCCATCACGAATGGGATTTCGACCGGGTGGCCGATGACCAGATTGCCATGGCCGTCGAGGGCCAGTGGCGGATGTATTCGATCACGCTGGCCTGGTCCGAAGCGGACGAGACCTTGCGGCTGATCTGCACTTTCGACATGGATCCGCCCGAGGACCGGATGAATGCGCTTCATGATGTTTTGAACAGAACCAATGACTTGTGCTGGGCGGGCGCGTTTTCCTACTGGGCCGAGCAGAAACTGATGGTCTGGCGCTACGGGCTTGTGCTGGCCGGTGGTCAGGCCGCGAGCGCCGAGCAGATCGACACGATGATCCGGGCCGCCGTCCTGTCCTCGGAGCGGTTTTATCCGGCGTTCCAGCTTTGTGTCTGGGGCAATGAGGATCCGGAGCGCGCGATGGATGTGGCCATGACCGAAGCCTACGGCCGGGCCTGAGAACGACGGGCATTCGACGTACACCCCCCGTGTCCCCCCAAGACCGGGCGAATGCCTCAGAAACCGGGTCGCACGACGGGCGGCCCGGTTTTTTGTTGGGGCAAGCCATTGTTCCCAAGACCTTTTCCGGGATATTCTGAAGGCCGCTGGAAGGAGAGGGCAGGATGGATTTTGCAGAGATCGAGGCGCGCGGACTGGTTCTTCTGGGCTGCGGCAAGATGGGCGGTGCGATGCTGGAGGGCTGGCTGGCGGGCGGGCTGAGCCCGGGTGCGGTCTGGGTGATCGACCCGATGCCGAGCGGCCAGGTGCAGGCGGCGGGCGTGCATGTGAATGAAGATCTGCCCGAGGATCCGGCGGTGCTGCTGCTGGCGGTGAAGCCGCAGATGATGGGCGAAGCGCTGGGGCAGGTTGCGGCATTCGGGGCCGGGAGCACGTTGGTCGTGTCGATCGCGGCGGGCACGCAGATCTCTGTTTTTGAAGAGGTTTTCGGTGCCGAGACGCCGATCGTGCGGGCCATGCCGAACACGCCTGCGGCGGTGGGCAAGGGGATCACGGCGCTTTTTGGCAATGCCCGGGTGGGCGAGGCGCAGATGGCGATGGCGGAAGGATTGCTGGCGGCCATCGGGCAGACCCTGCGGCTTGGGGCCGAAAGCGACATGGATGCGGTGACGGCGGTTTCCGGCTCCGGACCGGCCTATGTGTTTCATTTGATTGAAACAATGGCGGCCGGCGGGGTCGCGGAAGGGCTGTCGCCGGAGGTGGCGATGCGGCTGGCCAAGGCGACCGTGGCGGGCGCGGGCGTTCTGGCGGAAGAGGCGGAGGAAGATCCGACGCAATTGCGGGTCAATGTCACCTCGCCCAACGGGACAACCCAGGCGGCGCTGGAAGTGTTGATGGCGCCGGACACCGGGTTTCCCGACTTGTTGAGGCGGGCGGTCAAGGCGGCGGCGGACCGGAGCCGGGAGTTGGGCAAGTGACGATTTCCTTTGAGGATTTCATGGCGGTGGACATTCGCGTGGGCCGGATCACCCGGGCGGAGCCGTTTCCGGAAGCGCGCAAACCCGCGATCAAACTGTGGGTCGATTTCGGCCCGGAACTGGGAGAGAAGAAAAGCTCGGCCCAGATCACACGGCATTACGATGTGGAGACGCTGCCCGGGCGCAAGGTGTTGGCGGTGGTGAATTTTCCGCCCCGGCAGATCGGCCCGGTGATGTCGGAAGTGCTGGTGCTGGGCGTGCCCGATGCGGACGGCGAGGTGGTGCTGCTGAAGCCCGATCTGGATGTGCCGGTGGGCGGGCGGATGTACTGACGCCCGTCCCAAGTGCGGGCATCTTCTGTTCAGGATTGTTGCGTTTTGGTGTTTCCCTCTCCTTGGGTTACTCTGGGGCAATTGGTCCGGGAGGCGCCGATGATGATCCGCTTGTGCATTCTGTTGGTCTGGCCCTTTGGCGTCTTTGCCGAGGGGCTTTTGGACGGGCGGGTGTTCGAGGGCGCCATCGGACCTGTGGAAAACCCGGATCTGGCCGACAGTCTGCATTTCGAGAACGGCCATTTCTGGTCCGATATATGCACCCGCTGCGGGTTTGAGCCCGGGCCCTATTCGGCGGATGTCAGCGCCGAGGGCGTGGTGTTTCGCGGCCAGCTGGTGAGCGCGGAGCGGGGCACGTTCACCTATGAAGGGCTGGCGCGGGCCGATGGGTCCATGGGTGTTGCGATCCGCTGGGAGCGCAAGCGCTGGTACTGGACCGCCCGGCGCGAGATCGCCTTTCGGGGCCGGGATGCCGGTGCCGTGCCGCTGAGCCTTGATGCGATCAAGGCGAAGATGAAGGAGATGGACCCCGGGGCGAACCCATTATGCGCGCGGTTCTGAAGCGGCTCTGGGGCGCGCGGCGGGCGCTGCTGTTCTACGGGCTGCTGCTGGTTCTGGGGACGCTGGCGGGCGAGAACCTGATGTCCTTTGCGGTGCCTGAGATGCGGCCGATGAACGAACCGGCGATCCACCGGATCGTGATGATGGCGCTGGTGGTTTTCGTGGTCGCCGCGGCATTGCCCTTCGTGCCCGGCGCCGAGATCGGGCTGGCGCTGCTGTTGGTCTTCGGGGGCGATGCGGCGCTGCTGGTCTATGGCGGCATGGTGGGCGCATTGGTGCTGGCCTATGGGGTGGCCCGTCTGGTGCCGGTGCGGGCGGTGGTGCGGCTGGCGGGCTGGTTGCGGCTGGAGCGGGCGGCCCGATTGGCGGCGCGCCTGGAGGCCTCGGACGGGGCGGAGCTGAGCCTGCCGGGATGGGGCGGGCGGATCCTGCGAAACCGGTATCTGGTGCTGGCCGCGCTGATCAACCTGCCCGGCAATTCGGTGCTGGGGGGCGGGGGCGGGATTGCCTTTGCAGCAGGGATTTCAGGGCTTTACCGGTTCTGGGCCTATCTGGCGACGGTGCTTCTGGCGGTGGCGCCGGTGCCGCTCTTTTTCTGGCTGGTCCGTTAGCGCTCAGCGGTCGCCCACGGCCTCGCGCCAGTGGCGGCGGCAGAGCGGCACATAGGTTTCATTGCCGCCGATCTGCACCTGTTCACCTTCGGAGAGCGCATTGCCGTCCGCATCCTGGCGCACCACCATGGTGGCTTTCTTGCCGCAGAAACAGATGGTACGGGCCTCGCGCATTTCATCGGAGAGGGCGAGAAGGGCGGCGGAGCCGGGGAAAAGTTCGCCGCGGAAATCGACCCGGAGCCCGTAGCACATCACCGGCAGGCCGAGATCGTCGACGGCGCGGGCCAGTTGCCAGACCTGCTCCTTGGTCAGGAATTGGGCTTCGTCGACGAAGACACAGGCCACCGGCCCCTGGCGCTTGCGTTTTTCGAGCAGGGCGAAGAGATCGGTTTTGCCGTCGAACATGTCGGCGCTGGCGGAAATGCCGATGCGGCTGGCGATCCTGCCTTCGCCCGCGCGCCCGTCGATGGCGGCGGTGAGCAGATAGGTCTCCATGCCGCGCTCCCGGTAATTGTAGGAGGCCTGGAGCAGCAGGGTCGATTTGCCTGCATTCATGGTGGAATAATTGAAGTAGAGCTTTGCCATGGCGCGGGGGTACCGCTTGCGGAAAGGCGGGGCAAGTCCGGCTGTTCGCAAGTGCAAACAATTCGAAAATTGCCCTAGGATTGGAACCCTTCTGGCGCGATCGCGCCACAATATGGGCCAATTCTATCGATAGACCGAGCCTTGTCACAGCAGGCCAGATGGACTGTTCCCGGTTGCGCCCCAGTGCGGGCAGACAGGGCGCGGCGCAGCCGGATCTGCATGGCGTGACAGCGATTTGGGTGAGCAATGAACGCAGGGCCACATCAACTGGAAGCCACGAGTGCCGAGAGTTTCGCGGATGCGCTGAAACCGGGCACGGAGCTTCTGCACGGTCAGTTCAGGATCGAGAAATTCCTGAACGCCGGTGGCTTTGGCATGACCTATCTGGCGCGCGACAGCCTGGACCGGATCGTGGTCATCAAGGAATGTTTCCCGTCTTCCATGTGCTGCCGCAACAATGGCCGGGTGATGGCCCGGTCGCGCCAGCATCAGGCGGAATTCGACGCGGTGGTGAAACATTTTGGCGCCGAGGCGCGGCGGCTTTCGAAGCTGCAGCATCCCCATATCGTCGGCATTCACCAGGTGTTCGAGGACAATCTGACCGCCTATATGGCGCTGGATTTCGTCCGCGGGCGCGATCTTCTCGACACGATCGAAGATCCGAAGATGAAGCTGCATCCGCGGGATGTGAAGGGCATTCTGCTGCGCTGCCTGGATGCGGTTCATTACATTCACACCAATGATGTGCTGCACCGGGACATCAGCCCGGACAACATTCTGATCGACGGCAAGGGCAACCCGGTGCTGATCGATTTTGGCGCGGCCAAGGAAGAGGCGACGCGGGCCTCGCGGGCGCTGTCGGCGCTCCATGTGGTCAAGGACGGCTATTCGCCGCACGAATTCTACATTGCCGGGTCGACCCAGGATGCCTCGTCCGATCTCTACTCCCTGGGCGCGACCTTCTATCATGTGCTGACCGGCGAGGCGCCGCCCGACAGCCAGGCGCGGGTCAGCGCGATTGCCGCCGACCGGCCCGATCCCTACCGGCCGCTGGCGGGGAATTTCCCGCAATTCGAAGATGCCTTCCTCCATGCGATCGACAAGGCCCTGTCGGTCTTTCCGCCCGACCGGATCCAGTCGGCGCGGGAATGGATCGAACTGGTGGATACCGAGCGGCGGCGCTCGGCCGCCTTGCAGCAGGCCGAGCTCGATCGGCAGATCGAGATTTCGATCTCCAAGCTGGTGCGCGAGACCAACCAGGCGGTGGAGGCGGATATTCAGGCCCAGAAGGCCAAGCAGGTGGCCGAGCGCAAGGAGGCGCAGCGGCTGCAGAAACTGGTTCAGGAGCAGCAGCGCAAGCGCAAGAAAACGCTCGATGAACTGGCGATGCTGGACGACGAGACGTTCCAGGAAGAACAGGCCCAGGCCAGCCGGGCTTCGGCCGAGCGTTCGGCGCAAAGGGCGCATGGCGCTCCTCCCAACTCCACGGGCAGTCCACAGCCGAAGAAACGGTCGCTCCTGTCGCGCGTCCTGCCCTTCGGCCTGCTGCGCGGCACGTTCCGCAGCGGCGGACGGTCGGATTATCTTTGAAAGGCGAGACCATGAAGATCCTGTCTAGAATGTTGACCAAAAAGGACGCGCCGGAGAATCCGGGTGCAGCTGACATGGATATGGAGGCCGATGCGCCCCTGCCGATGGCCGATGACAGCGGCGAGATCAACATGGGTGAGGCCGAGCACGAGGCGCAGGCGGATCTGCCGCCCGCCGCCGATCCGAGCCATCCTGTGATGCCGCGCGAGGAAGAACCCGAGGTGGTCGGCTCCGGCTGGGGGGACGCCGCCTGGAGCGACGACGATTGGGATGATGAAGACTGGGACGACGACGAGGATTGGGGCGCGGAGGACAGCGATCCCGCACCCGCGCCGATCAGCGCCGACCGCAAGGCCCTGGTGAGTGAGATCCGCGATGCGATGGTGTCGGTCAATGCGATCAGGCCGACTTCGGAACCGCCCGTGGCCGCGCCCGCCCCGCAGGAGAGCCGTGCCGAGACCGGGCCCGATTTCTCGGAGGATGAGGAATTCGGTCGCAAGGCCAAGGCGCGCAGCGAATTGCGCAACAATGGCGAGGAGGACCGGATCCTCGAAAAGACCGATCAGGTGATGGATGAGGAAGCCTCCTCCCGGCGCCGTTCGGCCATGGCCCATCTGAAGGCGGCGGCGGCGGCCACCAAGGCCGACCGGGTGCTGCGCCATGTGGTGAGCCGCGATCCTTCGGGCGATCCTGAGGAACAGAGCCCCTATCGCGACGACCTTGCCAAGGTGGTGCGTCCCCATTCCACCAGCCGCCCGATCAGCCGGGTGGTGGCCCGCAGCGACACCCGCTCGCCGATCTGGGATCAGGGCGAGGGCGACGAGGATGCCGCGCTCTATGCGGCGGCCGAGGAGGGCTCGGGCGCGGATGTGAACGACCGGGTCGATGCGGAACTGGCGGCCGAGGAAGATCAGCGGATCGCGCGTGGCCCGATGGATCTCAGCGAAGAGGATTTCGCCGATGACAGCCCGGCGCCCTCGGCCCGGGTCGAAAGCGCCTTCCCGTCGAGCCCCTTTGCCCGCGACATCCCGCCCTCGGCACCGGTGAATGCCTTCGAGGATATCGGCGAGGAGGATTTCGAAGAGGATCTTGAAGCGGACGACGGGTTCGAGGCGGAGGACGACAGCGACAAGTTTGCCGTCGATTTCGACGACGAGGATGATTTCGGACCGCGCCCCAGCCGGGTGGTTTCGGCCGCCGTCGCCTTTGCCAATGCGCCGGAGCCGGAAGTGGATGAAACCCCGCCTGAAACCGAGGTGCGCAAAAAGATCTGGGAGGCGGCCGAAGAGGTGGCGGCCGAGGTTGAGCAAGAGGATGAAGCGGTGGAAGAACCGGTTGCCGACATGGGTGCCGATGCCGAGGAACCCCTTGATATCGCGTCCGAACTGGCCGCGGCCAAGGCGGTGGCCAGCAGCGCGCAATCGGTGGCCGCAACGGTTTCGCCGACCATGCCCTCCATGCCGTCGATCCCGGCTGCCCATTCGGCGCCGCTGCGTGCAAGCGCCGAGGGCCCGCGCGTGGCGCCCGTGCGCCCGCACACCGGGGCGCCCGATGCGGCCGCGCCTGCCGAGGGGCAGAGCATTGCCGATGTTTCGGCCAATGTGCCCGGCCGGGCCGGACGCAGCGCAGGCCGGGTGAAGACCCGTCTTCTGGGCTTTCAGGCCAATGAGGAGCGCGACGTCTTCGAGGAGGCCCGTGGCGCCGCTTCGGCCCAGGCGGCGATGTTCCCGGCTGGCTGGATCGTGGTGATCGAGGGGCCCGGGCGCGGTGCGAGCTTCACCTTGCAGACCGGGGTCAGCCAGATCGGCCGGGGCGAGGATCAGACCGTGCGGCTTGATTTCGGCGACACGGCGATCAGCCGCAACAACCATGCGGCGGTGGCCTATGATGATGAGCAGGGCAAGTTCTTCCTTGGTCACGGGGGCAAGTCGAACCTGGTGCGGCTCAACGGCATGCCGGTACTGTCCACCGAGGAAATGACCTCGGGCGATGAGATCCGCATCGGCGAGACGACGCTGAAGTTCATGGCGCTTTGCGGCGACGGCTTCACCTGGGGCGCAACGGGAGAGACGACGGCAGAATGAATGGTGTGCCGGATATAAGGTACGATGTTGCATCGGTTCTGAGCCGCGGCTGTCGCGATTATCAGGAAGATGCGATCGCGACGGATTTCCCGCTGGGCGCGGAATTCGGCTATGCGGTCCTGTCGGACGGCATGGGCGGGCACGCGGCCGGTGATGTGGCGTCCAAGATCGTCGTGACGGAAGTGTTTTCCGAGTTGAAGTTCCAGACCTCCGATATCGAGGGGCTGCAGCGCAACATGGGACGGGTGCTGAAATCGGCCGCAGTCTCGGCCAATGAGTGCATGGCGGCCCATGCCTCGTCCAACCCGCGCACCGCCGGCATGGGCGCGACCCTGGTCGCCCCGGTTTTCATCCGCGATCAGCTGTTCTGGATCTCGATTGGCGATTCGCCGCTTTTTCTGTTGCGCAACGGGCGGTTGCGGCAGTTGAACGAGGATCATTCGCTCGGGCCCCATATCGATTACATGGTGCGGTCGGGCATGATGACCGAGGATGTCGGGCGCAACCATCCGGACCGCAATGCCCTGACCAGCGTGCTGATCGGCGAGCCGATCGAGCGGATCGATTGCCCCGACCGGCCGTTCCGGCTGCGGAATGGGGATATTCTGATTGTGGCGTCCGACGGGCTGCAGTTTCTCACCAACGGGCAGATCACCCGCACGGTGGAAGAACAGGCGGCCTTCGGCAGCGCGGCGATTGCCCAGGCGCTTCTCGAAGGGCTGACCGAGGTGGACGACCCGGATCAGGACAATGTCTGCTTTTCGGTCATCCGGGTCGACATGCCCGATGTCAGCGCCGAGGACAGCAATATTTTCGCGCCCGATTTCGAAAGCGCGCGCGGCACGTCGCGGGTGACCACCCGGCCGATCGAGGAAGACGAGCCGGTGCCGGTGCGCGCCGCGGCCCAGGCCGGCGCTGAGGCCAGCGTCACCCCGATCGGCGGGGCCGAACCGGCCGCGGACGCGGTCGAGCCGTTCTTCCTGCGCCGCCGCTGGCTGACTTCGGATGGCTCCTCATGACGGACGAGGCGTCCGATGAAGGCATCATCGCGCGACTGGAGACCGCTGTGGACGGGCAGAGCATGCCCAAGGCGGCGGTGGAATATGCCCAACATCTGCTGACCCGGCTGTCGCAGCCGGTACGGGTGTCGGTTCTGGGCCTGCCCGGTGCGGGCAAATCGCAGCTGATCAACATGTTTATCGGCCGCAGGCTTGCGGCGGACGGGGCGCGGCTTCCGACCATGGAACTGGCCTGGGGACCGGCGGAGGCGATGGTTGTCACCGGCGCGGATGGATCGGTCAAGTATCTGGACGGGATGGATTTTTCAGCCGTGGGCGCGGGGGCGGCCTTTCTGCGGCTGGAACTGCCGGTGGAGATGCTGAAGCGGATCAGCCTGCTGGAAGTGGTCACCAACGGGGATCACGAGGAGATCGAAAGCGCCATCGACTGGGCGGTGCGGCGCACCGATATCGCGCTGTGGTGTTCCCAGGCCTTTGATGCGGCCGAACGGAGGGTCTGGGCGCGGGTGCCCGACAGCCTGAAGGACCACGCCTTTCTGGTGCTGACCAAGGCGGATCTGCTGTCGGCGGAGAAGCTCTTGTCGGCCCGTGTGAGCGAACTTGAAACCATTGTGGCGGAGGAATTCCATTCGCTTTTTGCGGTGGCCACATTGCAGGCGTTGCGCGCGCGCGCGGGTTCGGAGGTGGATGAAGCGCTGTTCCACGCCTCCGGCGGCGGCGCGATCCTGTCGGAAATCCTGCGCCATGCGGAACGCGGGCGGCGGGCGGACTTCGATTCCGCCCATATGTTCCTGTCGCGCTACCAGATCAAGGCGGCCCCCCGGGCGGTGCCGGAACCGGCCGCGGTGGCCGAGGCGCCGGTGGCCGAGGCGGATCTGCCCCCCATGGTGCCGCCCGCAAGGGTCGAACCCGCGCCTTCCGCCCCGGAAGAGGCGGCGGCACCTTCGGTGATCAATCGGGATCTGTTCATTGAATCAGTGGGTTACCTGAAGCGGCGCGGGGCAGCGCTGGGCGAGGCGGCGGCGGCGCTGGAAGAGGGCGGCGCGAAACCCCTGGTGGCGCAATGTGTCGATGCGGTGGAACATCTGGTGGATGAATTCAGCCAGGACGAGACCGGCTGCGCGGCCACCGATGCCTTTATCGACGAATTGGCGGAAGCCTCGGACATGATGGTTTTGATGCAGGTGGAAGAGGGCGACGGGCCCGCCGCCGATGCGGTGACCCTGCTGTTGCAACTGCGCCGGGACATGGAAATGCAACTGGCCGCCTGAGCGGTTTTGGCGGCATAACGGGGGGGCAACAAATCGCCCAAAACAACGCCGATTGACCGGAAACCCGCCACAAAAACGCCATGTTAACCGGTGATTGTTCAGTGTGGCGGGCAATATCCCGCCTCGATTTCAGTGATTGGTCGGCTTTTGGCGGTATGCGATGAATGTGGACGTGAACATTTCGGCTGGAGAGATGGACAAAGCCGGGACAGGGGATCTTTTGGGCATAGGCTTTGAAGGCCTTGAGCCCTATGTGCGCAAATCCAAGGATCTGCGTCAGACCCTCGTGCGTCTTGGCAAGATCGGCGACAAGGCCACCAATCGGGCGGCGCGCAAGCTGCACCACCAGTTGAAACATGCCGAACCCTCGGTGACGATGATCGGCCAGGTGAAGGCGGGCAAGACCTCGCTGGTGAATGCCATGGTCGGCCTGCCGGATCTGCTGCCGGCCGATGTGAACCCCTGGACTTCGGTGGTCACGTCGCTGCATCTGAGCCCCTATACGACCGGCGAGGAAAACAAGGCGCGGTTTAAGTTCTTCGACATGGAGGAATGGGGCCGTCTGCTGGATCGCGGCGGGCGGATCGGTGAACTGGCCGAACGCGCGGGCGCGGAAGACGAGCTTGAGAAGGTGCGCCAGCAGGTGGTCGAGATGCGGGAGAAATCCCGCGCCCGGCTGGGCGAGAAATTCGAGATGCTGCTGGGCCAGCAGCACGATTACAATTACCTCGATGGCGATCTGATCGAACGCTATGTCTGCCTCGGCGACGATTTCGAGGATGACACCGAAACCTCCCAAAGCCAGGGGCGCTTTGCCGATATCACCAAATCGGCGGAACTTTTCGTGGCGCGCCCCGATCTGCCGACGCCGCTCTGCATCCGGGATACGCCCGGCGTGAACGACACCTTCATGATCCGCGAGCAGATCACCATTCGGGCGATCCGCGAAAGCCGGATCTGCGTTGTGGTTCTGGCCGCGCATCAGGCGCTGTCCTCGGTCGATCTGGCGCTGATCCGGATGATCTCGAACGTGAAATCCCGCGAGGTGATCATCGTGGTCAACCGGGTGGATGAATTGTCGGACCCGGTCAGCCAGATCCCGGAGATCCGCGACAGCATCCGCCGCACCCTGGCCGATCATGACGGGCCGAAGGAGGCGGAGATCCTGTTTACCTCGGCCTTCTGCGCCAATGCCGCCCTGTCGGGCCGGATCGACGCGCTGGATCAGGCCAGCCTTGCGAATATGTGCGATTGGGCGCGCGGCGAGGGGCATCTGCCCGAGGCGCTGGGCGGCGATGATGAATTGCTCTGGCATCTGTCGGGCGTGCCGCAGGTCTACCGGGCGCTGAGCGACCGGATTGCCGAAGGCATGGGCCGCGAATTGCTGGAACGAGTGGCCAAATCGGCGATGAACCTTGCAAGCGGGCTGAGCGCGCAGCAGCAGGTCGTGTCCCGGCGCGATACGGACGCGGCGCTGCCGCCCCTGGAACTGGGCCAGCTTGACCAGGCGCTGGCGACGCTGGAGGCCGAGGCCGAGGCGATGATGAACGACGCTTTCGACCGGGCGGAGGAGGATTTCAACAAGCGGCTTGAGCGGTCGCACCGGTCCTTCCTCGAGCGGGCGACGGGATCGCTTTTGCAGCATCTGGATGCCAATGGCGAAGGCAAGGTCTGGGAATACGACCCGACCGGGCTTCGCATTCTGATGCGAACCGCCTATCAGGTCTTTGGCCGCAACGCCCAATCGGGCACCAAGAAGGTGCTTCTGAAGGCGGCGGAGGATTACGCAGCGCTCTATCATCGGTTGTTCGATCTGGGCGATGAGGACGGGTTCGGGATCGAGGCGCCATCGGCGCCGCGCATTCCCTCGCCGGTGCTGCTGGGCCAGACCATTGCGCTTGATCTCAAGGGCACCTGGTGGTCGCGCTGGTGGCACAAACGCCGGGGCTACCGGAATTTTGCCACCGAGTTTGCCGAGATCATCAAGGCGGAGACCGACCCGATTGTCGATGCGTTGCGCGGGCCGCACGCCAAGTCGATCCGCGATGCCTCGATGCAGGCGCTGGGCGAGTTTCTGGCCGAGCAGCGCGCGATCATCTCCCGGGTGGCGGAACGCGCGGGCGAGGATGGCAGTGTCGGTGCCATGTTGGATGAGAGTGGGGCGGCGCAGAAACGCGCCCAGCTCAAGCAAGCGATTGAAAGTCTTTCAGGTTTTGCCGCCTGAGCAGTTGAGGAAGATGACGGATGAGCGGTCAGCCAGAATACGCCCCCGGTATGGAAGAATTTGACGCTCCGGCCAGTGCGACGGGCAAACGCCCCTGCATCGCCTTGATGGGCGAATTCAGCGCGGGCAAATCGACCCTGTCGAACCTGTTGCTGGGCGCGCCCGCCCTGCCGGTCAATGTGACCGCGACGCAATTGCCGCCGGTCTGGATCTCGCAGGGGCACGAACTGCCCTATGCGGTGGGCATGGATGGGGGCGAGCGGGACATTCATCTTGAAGACCTCGAAGCGGTCTCGGTGGCGGACACCAACCATATCCGGATCTTCCATGATGCCCCCCGGTTGGCGGAATTCGATCTGATCGACATGCCCGGCATTTCCGACCCGAACATGGCCGCCGATGTCTGGCAGCGGGTGATCCGCCACGCCGATATCGTGATCTGGTGCACCCATGCGACCCAGGCCTGGCGCCAGAGCGAGGCGGCGGTCTGGGCGAGTTTGCCACCGGAATTGCACGCCCGCAGTCTGCTTCTGTTGACCCGGATGGACAAGATCCTGTCGGATCGCGACCGGGCGCGCGTGATCAAGCGGGTCGAGAGCGAGACCCGCGGTCTGTTCAATGCGGTTCTGCCGGTGTCGCTGGTCCGGGCGCTCGACGCGCAGGAAGGTTCTGCGGCCTGGGACGACAGCGGGGCGGCGGATTTGCTGATCCGGATCGACGCGCTTGTGGCCGAGGTCGCCTCTGGGGTCGCGCCCCGGTTGTTGAGCCAGGCCGCGCCGCAGGAGCAGGGCGCCGCGCCCGAACCGGTGGCCGAAGCGCCGGCGCCGCGCGCCGAACCGGCCCGCATCGTGATGCCGACCCGGGTGCGTCCGCGACCGCTCAAATCCTGATCTGACCGTGGCTTAGGGGCACGGGCGGCGGCCTGTTCTGCGCCTTGGGGCTTGCGCCCCGGCGCGCCCATGCCAATAAAGGCGCGGGCAAGACAAGAACAAGGATGATGTCGCAATGGCGCTGACCGATGCTTTGGAGGCCCTCCGCTCCGAGCTGCCGGGTTGTGCATTGGTGGCCTATGCCGATCTCACATCGGGGTTGGTTCTGGGCACGGCTGCGGCCGGGCATCCGGGTCAGGAGGAACTCGATCAACTGGCCGGGGCGGCGCAGCAGGCGCTTGCGGGTGCGGTCGCCGAGGGCGCCGCACCGGTCTGGGCCGAGGCGGGCGGGCCTGCCGCTGTGGCGCTGTTGGCGACCGAGACCGAAGTGCGGCTGTTTTTGCGCGCCGACGGGGCGGCAGAGGCGCTGATCTGCGTGCTGGCGGCCGATGGCGATCTGCCCGGCGCGATGACACAGGCCCGCGCGGGTCTGGCGGGTTTGCAGGAGACGGCAGGGTGAAACGGGGGCGGTGGTGAGCGACTTTACGCGGCTTCACGCACTATTGGCCAAGCTTGGTGGGCGGGATCGCGCGCCGGGCGAGGGCCGCAAGTTGAAAGGGGCGGCGCCGCAGGACTTGCTGGCGGCCCTGGTCACGGAAATCGACGAAACGATCCTGCCCCGGCGGCTGAGCCTGACCACGCCAAAGGGGGTGGTGCATCTGGCGGTGGCGAACCGGCGGTTGCAGGCGCTTCTGGCACCCTTGCCGGATCTGGACGGCGCAGCGGAACTGGGCGACCGGCCCCTGCCGGATACGGAAGACCCGCTGGTGCCTGCGTTGAAGACCCTTTTGCTCCAGGCCTTTGAAGGGGCGGCGGCGCTGGAGGTGAGCGCGCGGCGGCTGGACCGGACCTTCGGCTCTGACATCGGCGTGCCGGCCAATCTTCTGGGCCGGGCCTGGGCGGTGGCGGATCTGGCGCCGCAGAAGGAATTGCCGCCTGAAGAGATGGTGACGGCCTTCCTCAAGGGGCTGGACACGGCACCGATCACCTGGCTGCGCATTCGCGGCGAAGAGGTGACCGATCAGCGCGGCACGGCGGAGGAGGCCGAGGCGCTGGGCGCCCGCGCGGCGGTGTTCCTCGACGGATATTTCGCCAAGTTCGAAGAGCTTTTCCCGCCCCAGGCGCGGGCCTGCGGCACGCTTGTGGGGGCTGCGGGCGCGGCGATGCTGTTTGTCGAGGTGGGCGAGGAATCGGCCTTTCTGTCGGGGCCGGAGGTGGCGCTCCTGGGTGCACTCGCCCAATGGCAGAGCTACGTGGCAGAATAGAAGCAAAGCCGCGTATTGTTCGCGGCCGGGCCACAATAACGCCCCTTTTTGCAGATTGATGGGTTAGCATGCTCCTTGCCGTCTGGGCAGGGGCGGCGGTTTTGTGCCAGTCGCGTTCCGGGAATCGCCTTTCGCGGAAGCAACAGCAGGACTATATATCAACGAGTCCGGGCGTGATCCGGGCCAAGCAATTGAGGCAGAAACGACAATGGCCTTTGGCGGATTGTTCTCGACAGATATGGCAATCGATCTCGGCACGGCGAACACGCTTGTCTATGTGAAGGGCAAGGGCGTGATCCTGAACGAGCCGTCGGTGGTCGCCTATCATGTCAAAGACGGGCAGAAGAAAGTTCTTGAAGTGGGCGAGGATGCCAAGCTGATGCTGGGGCGCACGCCCGGGTCCATCGAGGCGATCCGTCCCATGCGCGAAGGTGTGATTGCCGATTTCGACGTGGCCGAGGCGATGATCAAGGAATTCATCAACAAGGTGCACAAACGCGGCTTTCTGTCGAAACCTCATGTGATTGTCTGTGTGCCCCATGGGGCCACTCCGGTCGAAAAACGCGCGATCCGCCAATCGGTGCAGATGGCGGGCGCGAAGAAGGTCGGGCTGATTGCCGAACCGATTGCAGCCGCCATTGGCGCGGGCATGCCGATCACCGATCCCACTGGCAATATGGTGGTGGATATCGGTGGCGGCACCACCGAGGTGGCGGTGCTGTCCCTGGGCGATATTGTCTATGCGCGCTCGGTGCGTGTCGGCGGCGACCGGATGGATGAGGCGATCGTCTCCTATCTGCGGCGTCAGCACAATCTGCTCATTGGCGATTCGACCGCCGAGCGGATCAAGACCACCATCGGCACCGCACGAATGCCGGACGATGGCCGCGGCCAGTCGATGGAAATTCGCGGGCGTGATCTGTTGAACGGCGTGCCCAAAGAAACCGAGATCAACCAGGCCCAGGTGGCCGAAGCCCTGGCCGAGCCGGTGCAGCAGATCTGCGAGGCGGTGATGACCGCACTGGAGGCGACGCCGCCGGATCTGGCGGCCGACATCGTGGATCGCGGTGTGATGCTGACGGGCGGGGGCGCGCTTCTGGGTGAGTTGGATCTGGCCCTGCGCGAACAGACGGGCCTTGCGATTTCGGTCGCGGATGAAAGTCTGAACTGCGTGGCCATGGGCACCGGCAAGGCGCTGGAATATGAGAAACAACTGCGCCACGTGATCGATTACGACAGTTGATCCGGGCGGGGAATTTCTTTTGAAGAAATTTGCCAAACTCTTCTGAAGAGTTTGGCGCGGATTTCGGAGAGGCGCGCCAGTGGCACGGGACAGCGGCAACAGGGAAGATTTCGTCCGGCCGATCCGGCGACTTCTGGTGTCGTGCCTGGTGCTGGTGTTGCTGGTCGTTTTTCTGATCTGGCGGATCGACAGCCCGCGGGCCGAGCGGTTCCGCGCGCAATTGGTGGACCGGGTGGTGCCCTCGATGGATTGGGCGCTGGTGCCGGTGACCGAGATGGTGAACCTGGCGCGCGGGTTTCAATCCTATGCGGCCCTGCAGCGGCAGAACCGGGAATTGCGCGATGAATTGCAGCGCATGAAAGCCTGGAAGGAAGCGGCGCTGCAATTGGGGCAGGAGAATGCCAAGCTTCTCGATCTGAACAAGGTGCGGCTTGATCCGGCGCTGACGGTGGTGACCGGGCAGGTGCTGGCCGACAGCGGTTCGCCGTTTCGCCAATCGGTTCTGCTGAACGTTGGCGGCGCGCGCGACGGGATCAAGGATGGCTGGGCCGTCACCGATGGCCTGGGGCTGGTGGGCCGGGTCTCGGGCGTGGGGAAACGGTCAAGCCGGGTGCTTTTGCTGACCGACAGTGCCAGCCGGGTGCCGGTGACGATCCAGCCCTCGGGCCAGCGGTCGGTCCTGTCGGGGGACAATTCGATCCTGCCGGTGCTGGATTTCATCGAGGCGCCCGAAGAGGTGCGTCCGGGCGACCGGGTGGTGTCCTCGGGCGATGGCGGCGTGTTTCCGGCGGGGCTGCTGGTGGGGTCGGTCGTACTGGCGCGCGACGGGCGGCTGCGGTTGCGGCTGGCCGCCGATTACGAACGGCTGGAGTTCCTTCGCGTGTTGCGCAGCCCGCCCGCAGAGCAGATCGATGCGCCGGCCGAGTTGATCGGACCGGTGCGGCCCGAGGCGCTTCTGGCCGGGGAGAGCCCCGATGGCTGAGGGCGCAGGGCAGGTCTGGACCTATCGGGCGGTCTTCGTCTTTCTCATCGGCGCGGTGATCTTCTCGCAGCTTTTGCCGCTTCATCCGGGGCCCGGCCAGATGGGCGGGCCGGATGTGATCCTGCTGATTGCCCTGTCGTGGATCGTGATGCGGCCCGATTTCGTGCCGGTGCTTTTGCTGGCGGCGGTGTTTTTGATGGCGGATCTCTTGTTGATGCGGCCGCCTGGGCTCTGGACCGCGCTGGCGGTGATCGCGGGCGAGTTCCTGCGCCATCGGCAATTGGCCCTGCGGGCGGCGTCCTTTCCGGTGGAATGGGCCCTGATCGCGGGGGTGATCACGGCGATGGTGCTGGTGAACGCGCTGGTGCTGGGGATTTTTGGCGTGACACAACCAAGCCTGGGGCAGACAATCCTCCGTCTGATCTTTACCATTGTCGCCTATCCGATCGTGGTGATCCTGGCCGGGCGGGCCTTTGGCCTGAAGAAGCGCCAGATCGGGGAAACCGACCGTTTTGGACATAGAATATGAAACGTCCGCCGAAGGAAAATGAAGAGGCCGCTGGCCTGATGACCCGCCGGGGTGTTGTTCTGGGCGGCTCCATGGTGGGATTCATGGGGCTGCTGGCGCTCAGGATGCGGCAGATGCAGGTGACCGAGGCCGAGGATTACCGCCTGCTGGCCGAGGAAAACCGCATCAATGTGCGGCTGATCCCGCCGTCGCGGGGGATCATCTATGACCGGTTCGGCATTCCCATTGCCCAGAACGCGCAGAACTACCGGATCGTCATTGTGCGCGAGGAAGCGGGCAATGTGGAGGCGGCGATTGCCAAGGTGCGGCAGTTGGTCGATCTCGATGACAGCGATGTGGAGCGGGCGCTGAAGGAGATTTATCGCCGCTCGCCCTTCGTGCCGATCACCGTGGCCGATCAGCTGGCCTGGGAAGACATTGCCGAAGTGGCGATCAATGCGCCGGCCCTGCCGGGGATCACGCCCGATGTGGGGCTGAGCCGGGAATATCCGCTGGGCGCCGATTTCGCCCATATCGTCGGCTATGTGGGTCCGGTCAGCGATTATGATCTGTCGAAGCTCGAAGACCCGGACCCGCTGTTGCAGATCCCAAAGTTCCAGATCGGCAAGATCGGGGTGGAGACCAAGCTGGAGGGCGATCTGCGCGGACGCGCAGGCTCGCGCCGGATCGAGGTGAATGCGGGCGGCCGGGTGATGCGCGAGCTGTCGCGGGATGATTATACGCCGGGCAATGATCTGCAACTGACCATCGACCATGGGCTGCAGAATTATGCGCAGGCGCGGCTGGCGAATGAAAGCGCGGGCTCGGTGGTGATCGATGTGGAGACCGGCGATCTTTTGGCCATGGCCTCGGCGCCGTCCTTTGATCCCAACATGTTTGTGCGCGGGATTTCGTCGAAGAATTACAACGCGTTGCGCGAGAACAAATACAAACCCCTCTTCAACAAGACGGTGCAGGGGCTTTATCCGCCCGGCTCCACCTTCAAGATGCTGACCGGGCTCGCTGCTTTGCGCGGCGGCGTCATTTCCCCCGAAGAGCGGGTCTATTGTCCCGGGCATATGTCGCTCGGAGGCCGGCGGTTCCATTGCTGGAAACGCGGCGGTCACGGCTGGATGAACTTTGACGATGCGATCACCCAATCCTGTGACGTCTATTTCTACGAGGCGGCCCATCGGCTGGGTGTGGACAAGCTGGCCGAACTGAGCCGCGAATTCGGTCTGGGCCAGCGCCATGATCTGCCCATGTCGGCGGTGCGCGCGGGCATCATTCCCGACACCAAGTGGAAGGCCCAAGTGCGCGGCGAACGCTGGAACCCGGGTGAGACGCTGAACACCTCGATCGGGCAGGGGGATGTGCTGGCCTCGCCGCTGCAACTGGCGGTGATGACCGCGCGGCTGGCGAGCGGGCGGGCGGTGAAGCCGCGGCTGGTCAAATCGGTCAACGGCATCGAGGTGCCGATCGAAGACGCCCCGAGAATCGATGTGCCGACCTCGCTGATGAACATGGCGAGAAAGGCGATGTTCAACGTCTCGAACGGCAGGCGCGGCACCGCGCGGCGGTCGCGGATCGTGGCCGAGGGGATGGAGATGGCGGGCAAAACCGGCACGTCCCAGGTGCGCAACATCACCAAGGCCGAGCGGGCGCGCGGTGTGTTCCGCAATGATCAACTGCCCTGGGAGCGCCGCGACCACGGGTTGTTCGTGGCCTTTGCCCCCTATGACAAGCCGAAATACGCCATCGCAACCATCGTGGAACATGGCGGCGGCGGCTCGTCTGCGGCCGCCCCCCCGTCGCGGGACATTCTGCTTTATGCGCTTTATGGCGATGTGCCGCCCCTGGAGGCCTATCCGAAGGAACAGCGCGAGCGGATCAAGGTGCAGCATGAGGAAATGGAACTGCGCCCGCGCCTGAAGCCCGAGAAGAAGGCGTCGCGGGCGTGAGCTATCTTGAATACAAGATCCAGACGGTGCCCACGGGCGCGCGCAAGATCCTCCATGCCAACTGGGCGCTGATCCTGCTGCTGGCCGCCGTCTGTTCGGTGGGTTTTTTGATGCTGACCTCCGTGGCGGGCGGGGATCCGTCGCGCTGGGCCGAGCCGCAGATGAAACGTTTTGCCCTCGGCCTTGTCGTGATGATGATCCTCGGCATGGTGCCGATCTGGTTCTGGCGCTCGATTTCCGGCCTTGCCTATCTGGGCTCGCTTGGCCTTTTGTTGCTGGTGGAATTGTTCGGCACGGTCGGCATGGGGGCGCAGCGCTGGATCGATCTGGGGTTCATGCGGTTGCAGCCTTCGGAGCTGATGAAAATCGCGCTGGTGATGGTTCTGGCGGCTTATTACGACTGGCTGCCGCTGGCGAAAGTGTCGAAGCCGCAATGGGTGATCCCGCCGGTTCTGCTGATGCTGGTGCCCACGGCCCTGGTGCTGAAACAGCCCGATCTGGGCACCGCGATCCTCTTGGTCGCGGGCGGCGCCATCGTGATGTTCTGTGCGGGCGTCTCCTGGTGGTATTTCATCGCCGTGGCGGCCTCGGGCGGGGCGCTGATCTACGGGGTGTTCGCCTCGCGCGGGACCGATTGGCAGCTTTTGAAGGATTACCAGTTCCGCCGCATCGATACCTTTCTTGATCCCTCCACCGATCCACTCGGTGCAGGCTATCACATCACCCAGTCGAAGATCGCGCTGGGCTCGGGCGGCTGGACCGGCAAGGGGTTCATGCAGGGCACGCAGTCGCGGCTTAACTTCCTGCCCGAGAAACACACCGATTTTATCTTCACCACCCTGGCCGAGGAATTCGGCTTTGTGGGAGGGTTCTCGCTTCTGTGTCTCTACGGGCTGATCATCTTCTTCTGCATCGTTTCGGCCATGGGCAACCGGGACCGCTTTGGTGCGCTGCTCACTTTGGGGGTTGCGGCGACGCTGTTTCTGTTCTTTGCCGTCAACATGTCGATGGTGATGGGGCTGGCGCCGGTGGTCGGCGTGCCCCTGCCGTTGGTGAGTTACGGAGGATCCGCCATGTTAGTGCTTCTTGCCGCCTTCGGGCTGGTGCAATCGGCCCATATCCACAGGCCGCGCAGCCGATGAACGTTCTGTTTTCCGCCCCCGACGACGAATGGGACAATTATGGCGATCTGCTGCCCCGGGCCTTTGCTGCCGCCGGAATCGAGGCCGAGATCACCCATTCCATGGCGCCCGAGGCGCCCGAGCGTTTCGATTACATCATCTATGCCCCCAGTTCCGAAATGAAGGATTTCGCGCCTTTCACCAATGTGAAGGCGGTGATGAACCTCTGGGCCGGGGTCGAGAGCATCGTCGGCAATGACACCCTGACCCAGCCGCTGGCGCGGATGGTGGATCCGGGGCTGACCGAAGGCATGGTGGAATGGTGTCTGGGCCATGTGATGCGGCACCATCTGGGCTTTGACCGGGATGTGTGTCGGCGTGATGCGGTCTGGGATTACTATGTGCCCAATCTGGCGCGCGAACGGAAGGTGACGGTGCTGGGCCTTGGGGAACTGGGGCAGGCGGTGTCCGAGACCCTGTCCGGGCTCAACTTTCAGCTGCGCGGCTGGAGCCGGTCGGCCAAGGAGATTGCCGGTGTGGATTGTCATTCGGGCGAGGCCGGACTGGCGGAGGCTCTGGCGGGGGCCGAGATCGTGGTGCTTCTTTTGCCGCTGACCGCGGCGACCGAGGATCTGATGAATGCCGAACGGATTGCGCTGCTGGCGCCCGGTGCGGTGGTGATCAATCCCGGCCGGGGGCCGCTCATCGACGATGACGCGCTGATCGCAGCCCTCGACAGCGGCCATCTGAGCCATGCCACGCTGGATGTGTTCCGGGAAGAACCGTTGCCGGAGAGCCATCCGTTCTGGGCCCATGAAAAGGTGACCGTGACGCCCCATGTGGCCTCGGCCACCCGGGCGGTGACTGCGGTCGGCGTGATTGCGGAAAACATACGCCGGGGCGAGGCGGGGGAGGATTTCCTCCATCTGGTGGACCGCAGCCTGGGCTACTGACGCTCCGATCGCCCCTCAGCGCAGTTTCGGCGGTTTCTCCGGATCCATGCCCGGGGCGGCAGGTGTCGGCGCGGGGGCGGGCGCTTCGGGTTCCGGCAGGTCGATCCTGAGGGCCACGCGCGCAAGCTGGGCCGTGACGGCTGCGTCCGGGTCGAGAAAGATCAGATCGACCGCGCTGTCTTCGAGACCCGAAAAGATCACCGCTTCCGACACCGCCTGGGCCAGTGCGGTTTCCGCGCCCGGTGTGGCCGCGACCAGAGCCAGCACCGGGGCGCTGCGCCCGCCCGCATAGGTCGCATCGGCCAGAAGCCCGTGGGAGGCGAGCCCGGCCGCAGAGGCGAGTTTCGCATCCAGCGCCTGGATCAACCGGGGCGGGGCGCTGGGCGGGTGGAAGGCCTCGGCCCGGTCTTCGGTGGCTTCGGGGGCTTCCGACAGAAGCTGCGCGAGCCAATCCATCGCTTCGGCCGGGATCAGCATCGACGAGGGCGCGACCTCCGGGTTCAGCGCCAGCCCCACATTCTGACCGGCGAGCATGCTGGCCAGTCCGCGCCCCGAAAGGGCTGCGTAATCTGCCGGGCCGCCTGCGAATTGGGCAAGGCGGGCTTCCTCATCGAACCCAAGGACGAAGATGCCGTCGGAGGTTTCGAAGCTTTGCGGGCTTTCGCCGTCTTCCTGCAGGAGGAGATAAAGCTCACTGTCGGCCAGCCGTTCAAAGAAGCGAAGGCGTGCTGCGTCGTCATCGGGGGCGGATGTCATCCGCCCGTGGGCCAGGTCGAGCGGCGTCATGCCAGCACCTCCGCCACCCGGGTGCGCAGGGCGGGCAGCAGTTCGGTTTCGAACCAGGGGTTCTTTTTCAGCCAGCCGGTGTTGCGCCAGGACGGGTGGGGCAGGGGCAGGGCGTCGGGCATGTGGTCTCGCCAGTTCATCACGGTTTCGGTCATTTTCGCGGATCGTTTCAGGTTCAGGTGCCAGCTTTGGGCATAGGCGCCGATCATCAGGGTCAGGCGCACCTCGGACAGGGTGGCCAGCGCGCGGGCCCGCCAGGTGTCGGCGCAGAGTTTGGGCGGCGGCAGGTCGGCGCCTTTGGCGTCATAGCCGGGAAAGCAGAAAGCCATGGGCAGGATGGCGATGCGGGCGCGGTCGTAGAAGGTGCTGCGGTCGAGCCCGAGCCAGTCGCGCAGCCGGTCGCCGGAGCGGTCGTCAAAGGGCACGCCGCTTTCATGGACCCGAAGCCCCGGCGCCTGTCCGACGATCAAGAGCCGGGCCGAAGGGCGGAACCAGGCCACCGGGCGCGGCCTGTGGGCCGTTGCCGTGGCGGCGAAACGGTCTTCGCAGAGGCGGCAGGCGGTCAGATCCTGGATCAGGGCGGCGTGTGTCATCGCCCTTTGGTAGGGGATTGGGGCTGGGGGTTCCAGCTTGACTCATTTCGACATTTCTAGAATATTAGAAATATGGAAATGAACGACTCACCCCCTGACCTGAGCGCCGCGGCGGCCTGTTTTGCCGCGCTCGGCTCGGAACAGCGGCTTCAGGTGTTGAACACCCTGGTGCGCGCAGGGCCGAGGGGGCTGTCGATCGGGGAATTGGGGGCGCGTGCGGGTGTCACCGGCTCGACCCTGACCCATCACATGAAGCTGCTCGCGGCCACCGGGCTGGTGCAGCAGGAAAAGGACGGGCGCCGGATCATCTGCATCGCGGCGGCCTATGAACGGATGCAGGAGCTGTCGCGGTTTCTGCTCAAGGAATGTTGCGCCGATGCACCGGACGGAGACCACGATCATGGCTGACCTTACCCAGAAACCCGCAGGTCTGCCGGAATGGTGGAAACGGATCGACAAGGCCTGGCTGGCGGTTCTGGTGATCCCGCTGATCGTGCTGGTGCTGGACGCCCCCCGGTTCTGGCCCGTGGTGCGTTTTGCGGTGGGCGCCTTCACCCATACCGGCGTCTTTATCTTCGTGGCGATTTCGCTTGTGGCCTATCTCAAGGCCACCGGCGCCGAGACCCTGCTGGCCCGCGCTTTTGAAGGCAATCAGATCCGCATGGTGATCATTGCAGCCCTTCTGGGCGGGCTTTCGCCGTTCTGTTCCTGCGAGGTCATTCCCTTTATCGCCGCCCTTCTGGCCGTGGGCGCGCCCCTGGGCGCGGTGATGGCCTTCTGGCTCGCCTCGCCGCTGATGGACCCGGCCATGTTCACCATGACCTGGGCCGAACTGGGCCTGCCCTTTGCCGTGGCCAAGACCGTGGCGGCGGTCGCGGTGGGGCTTCTGGGTGGTTATGTGACCATGGCGTTGCGCAATTCTCCGGTCTTTGCCGACCCGCTGCGCGAGCGGCCTCAGGTGGGCGGCTGCTGCGGCGTGAAAAAACCGTTCCAGGGCAAGACTGTCTGGGCCTTCTGGGGGGAGGCGGAGCGCCGCGACACCTTCCGGCGGACCTGGATCGAAAACGCGCTGTTTCTCGGCAAATGGCTGATGATTGCCTATCTGTTCGAGGCAATCATGGTCACCTATGGCACCACCGATTGGGTGGTCCAGTTCCTGGGCGGCGAGGGGTTTGGCACCATTCTGCTGGCAGCCCTTGTGGGCATGCCGGCCTATCTCAACGGCTATGCGGCCGTGGGGCTTGTGGGCGGGCTGGTGGAACAGGGCATGGCGCCCGGGGCGGCCATGTCCTTCGTGATCGCAGGCGGTGTGAGCTGCATCCCGGCGGCGATTGCGGTCTGGGCGCTGGTGAAGCCGCGGGTGTTCGCCGCCTATATCGGCATCGCCTTCGTCGGCGCCCTGGGGGCGGGAATGGTCTGGTCTCTCTTGGCTTGACCATTTCGGCCGCCGGGCCGGGGCAGGGTTCGAT
Source organism: Silicimonas sp. (assembly GCA_025800205.1). Classification (GTDB taxonomy): domain Bacteria; phylum Pseudomonadota; class Alphaproteobacteria; order Rhodobacterales; family Rhodobacteraceae; genus CALKXV01. The sequence continues at coordinate 33,870 of JAOXSD010000109.1, forward strand.
TTCGGCAAGAAACCCGGCGGGGTTTCGCCGTTCTTCGGTGGAAATTTACGCATACTTAAGCACATGCGCGGGATTATGACTGCAAAGGGCAGTGAAGAGCGTTGGTTTTCCCACCCAAACGCCGTAGAACAAATCTAATCGATGTGAAGACCGGTTGAACCCGGCATCCAATGGCATGGGTCGCAGAACGCTCCGATGATCGAGTTCAGAAATGTCAGCAAGTCCTTCTGGACCGGGGAAAGGCGCAAGGTGATCCTTGACAACGCCTCCTTCAAGCTGGAGCCGGGCCAATCCCTGGGCGTACTGGCGCCCAATGGCACCGGCAAGACGACGCTGATCAACATGATGGCGGGGCTGGAGAAACCGGACGAGGGCGAGATCATCCGCCGGGCCCGGATTTCCTTTCCGCTGGGGTTCATGGGCGGTGTGGTGTCGCGGCTTTCGGCGATGGAAAACTGCCGCTTCATCGCGCGGATCTATGACAAGGATCCGGACTATCTCGAAGCCTTCTGTCGCTGGGTCTGCGGGCTTGAGGAATATTTCGACATGCCGGTGGGCACCTATTCGGCCGGCATGGCGTCACGCTTCTCTTTCGCGCTGCTCTTGGCGCTCGACTTTGACGTCTATCTCATCGATGAAGGCATGCCGACCACCACGGATGCCGAATTCAACCGCAAGGCAGGGCATATCCTGTTTGAACGCCTGAAGACCGCATCGGTCATCATCGTGTCGCATCAGGCGTCGACCTTGGAGAAGTTCTGCCGCACGGCCGCGGTTCTGCGGCACGGGCAATTGCACCTGTTCGACACTCTTGACGAGGCGAAAGCACTTTATGACTACCAACCCCAAAGCGCCTAAGTTCCGCATTCGCCGCAATTCTGCGCGCCCCGGCGACGACAAGTCGCTGACCCCGCCCAGCGAGGACGGGTTTGGTGAGGCCGCCTTTCCGGGTTCGGCCAAGGCCGAGGATACCGCCGCCGCCGAAGCCGCCATCGCCGATATCCGCCGCGAGGGGCTGACGGGGCGGCAATTGCGCATGGCCCGGCGGTTGGCCCAGAAGCAGAACCTGAACCCCAGTTCGGATTTCGACGCGGTGCGCCTGTTGCGCGACCAGGGGATAGATCCGTTCGATCGCCAGAACATGATCGAACTGGTGAAGAAGGAAGAAGCGCCCGAGGCCGGGCAGGGGGATGGGGCCGGGCAACAGGCCTCTCCGCAATCCCAGCCGCAGCCGGGGCAGGCCGAACCGCGGGTGCGCACGAAACCCGCGCTCAAGGCCGGGTTGCCGCAGAAGATCGAGGTCAGCAAACAGCTTCCCGGCGAACATATTCCTCAGGCCGAGGCCGGCCCCATGGGGATGCACGAAATCGAACGCATCCAGCGCGACATCGTCCGGCGCCGGCGCCGCAAGCTGGCCTTCCTCGGGGCGCGCCTGTCGGTCTTCGTGCTGCTGCCCACGGCGCTCGCCTTCTACTATTTCGCCTTCATCGCCACGCCGAGCTATGCGACCAAGTCGGAATTCATCGTGCAACAGGCGGAAGTGGCGGCCTCCAGCGCCGGGCTTCTGGGGGGCACCCCGCTGGCGGCAAGTCAGGATTCGATCCTGGTGCAGGATTTCCTGACCTCCCGGGGCGCGTTGCAGAAACTCGATGGGGAATACGGTTATCGGGAGCATTTCAGCGATCCGTCGATCGACGATCTGCAGCGGGTGGCGGCGGATGCCTCGAACGAGGATCTTTATGCCCATTACAAGAAATCGGTGAAAGTCGGGTTTGACCCGACCGAGGGCGTGCTGCGCATGGAAGTGGCCGCGATGACGCCGGAAATGAGCCGGATCTTTTCCGAAGCGCTGATCGGCTATGCGGAGGAGCGGGTCGACCGGATCACCGAACGCAAGCGCGCCGATCAGATGCGCGGGGCGAATGAAAGCTTCAAGGATTCCGAAAAGGCGATGGTCAATGCCCAGGAAAAGGTGCTGACCCTGCAGGAACAATTGGGCGTGCTGGACCCGGCGTCGGAAACCACCGCGTTGATGGGGCAGGTCAGCAATCTGGAGACCCAGCTGACCGAAAAACGGCTGCAATTGAGCCAGCTTCTCGACAATGCCGCGCCGAACCAGGCCCGGGTTGCCGGTGTGCGCGGCGATGTGGAGCGGCTCGAGGCGCTGATCGCGGATCTGCGGGCTCAGATGACCACGGAGAGCGGCGGCGCCAATTCTCTGGCCTCGGTCACGGCGCGGCTGCGTATGGCGGAGGTCGATCTGGAGACGCGCACGATGATGATGCAGGAATCGCTCCAGCAGTTGGAAGCGGCCCGGATCGAAGCCAGCCGTCAGGTGCGATTCCTTTCCGTGGGCGTCACCCCGGTGCCCCCCGATGAGCCGACCTATCCGCGGGTTTTCGAGAATACGCTGATCGCTTTCCTGATCTTCGGCGCCATCTATCTCTTGGCCTCGGTCACCGCGGCGATCCTGCGTGAACAAGTGTCGTCTTAGGCAAAATTTTCCGTCATCTGGGGCTTGCACGCCCCGCCCGGCTTGCGTAAGACAGCGCAGCCCGCTGGGGTGTAGCCAAGTGGTAAGGCAGCGGTTTTTGGTACCGTGTATCGTAGGTTCGAATCCTACCACCCCAGCCATTTCCAAAAATCACTATATCAACCCTACCCAATAAAATAAGGCTTTTCAAGTCTTTTCCGATCGGGCGCGCCCAGCGCACTCTTGATTTTGGTACGCGAATTTGACATGTTTTGGTACACAAGAGCGATTCAGGGGTGCCCAGATATGTTGACGAAAATTGGCAAGACGTGGTGGATTCGCCGCCGCGTGCCACTCATCTACAAGCAGGTCGAATCCCGATCTGAAGTGAAGATGAGTCTGAAGACCGATAGCGAGGCCGTGGCCCGGGAGAAGGCCGCGAAGATCTGGGCGGACACCGTGGTCGGGTGGGAAGCGAAGATGGAAGGCGATACCAAACTTGCCGAGCATCTGCACCGCCGCGCCCGCCAGACCGCCCAGCGCCTCGGCTTCGAATATCTGCGACCGCAGGACATCGCCGAACTGCCCCTGGGCGAAATCGTCACCCGGGCCGCCGTAGCGCGCCGTGGGGAGGCGGAAGAGGATGCGGCGCTGGGCATGGCTGAGCCGCCGGCGATCACCGTCAGCAAGGCGCTGGAGCTTTTCTGGGAGGTCTCCCGCGACAAAATCTCGAACAAGACCGAGGATCAGGTGCGCCGCTGGAAGAACCCCCGCAAGAGATCCGCCGCCCGCTTCATCGAGGCGGTGGGCGACAAGGACGTCGGTAAGATCACCCGCGACGACATGCTGGCCTTCAGGGATCACCTGATCGACCGCGTGGAAGACCCGGAGACGAAATTCACCGCGGCCAGCGCCAACAAGGATCTCCTGAATTTCTGCTCCACGCTGCGGACGGTTGAGCGCCGCAAGAGCTTCGGCTGGACGCTGCCTTTCAATGACCTTGCCCTACATGAGGGGAAGAAGGTGAAGCGAATGCCGTTCTCGCGCGAATGGATCGAAACCAAGCTGCTCGCCGATGGCGCACTCGATGGGATGAATTGGGAGGCGCGCTGTATTCTCAAGATCATGATCAACACCGGCGCCAGGCCATCCGAGATTGCCGGGCTCAAGCGGAAGCACGTCGATGTGAAGGGCGAGATCCCCATGATCACGATCGAACCGGACGGGCGCGACATCAAGAACGAACATTCCGACCGCCGGGTGCCGTTGCACGGCGTCAGCCTGGATGCGGCAGCCGATGCCTTGGATCGGTCTTTGAGCAAGATGGACGAGCCGCTGTTTCCGACCTACTTCGGGCGCGACAAGATCAGCGACACGGTGAACAAATTCCTGCGCACGAACGGGCTGCGGGAGAGCGCTGACACGCCGCTCTACAGCCTGCGGCACTCATTCGAGGACCGGATGGCCGAGGTGGGCGTTGTCGAGCGTGTGGCGAAGGATTTGATGGGTCATGCGCTCCAGCGGGAGCGGTATGGTACGGGCGGCGGTGACGCCACCCGGTACGAGGCTGTAAAGCAGGTGGCGATCTAGGCCCGGGACTCCCGGCGCGCCCTGCGCCGAGCTTCGCGCTTGTCGAGCGCATCCAGTTCGTCTTCGAGTCTGACGAGGATCGGCTCAAGCTGATCCCCGTCATCCCGACGATCCATGACGTCTTCGATTGCCTCGATGGCGTCCAGGATTTCCTCGCGGCTGGTCACGGCCCCACCACGAACAGCATGAAGAAGCAGGTGATCACGAGGCCGGTCATGAAGATCTGCGGCGAGCTCATGGTAGCAGATCCTCGACCGCCGCGATTGCGCTATCGAAATTCAGGGCGGCGATGGCAGCGCTGTGAGCGGTGAAGGGGTTCGGGTTGCGCCGGTTCTCCAGTTGCGCCTCGCGCATTGCCTTGGCGCACCAGAGCGCGTTCAGGAGTTGGGCAGCGTCATCGTTGATCTGTTCGTCGCTGGTGGTGGCCTGGGCGGCTTCCTCGGGTGAGAGGGCGTTGGCGATCTTCCGAAGATCCCGCGCCAAGCGCTCCCGCTCCTCCGGTGGCGCGGCACTTTCCATAAGCTCGATGGCGCTCATGAAGCCATGCGCGAAGTTGCGACTCTCCTCCGCAAGGAGGTTACCACAGTCCTCAACGGTCAGTGTGCGTCGTGTCATTTGATTTTCCTTTCTGCTATTGCCATATGGGCAAGATGATGTGGAACGATATGGAAACCGCACCGCTGGACGGGACGGCTGTTTGCCTGCTGGTGGCGTCAATTGGCGCTGATGGTCTGCCCTTCGATGAGGTGGAGGCCGTAGGGCGCTGGGATGGGGGCGACTGGCGCCGCCTGGGCAGTCATCAGATCCTCAATCGCCCGGTCGCGTGGCTGCCCCGAGGGGCGGTCGGCGGAAAGGTGGTTGAGGTCGATCATGGTATGTCGCTGTTTGATCCCGGGCGCTCCTGGTCGAGTGACCGGATCTAGGACGTAGCGCGCACGCGCCGGGCCTCACGCTCATCCGCTTCGCGCAACATGCGCCGGCGCGTGCCTTCGCCCTTCGGCACGATCCGCACCCCGAACCGGCCCGGGATGTAGTAGCTCGCCACCAGCTTCTGCGCCGTGGTTTCGCGCTTGACCTCGACCAACGGGTGGGTGCTGGACTTCTTCTTGAAGCGCTTGCGGATTGCCTGTTTGAATTTTCCGATAAGACTCATGACTACCTCTTTTTGTTCCTGTTTGGGTTTGCCATATCGGCAATGATGAGGTCAAGAAAAAACGGGGGTGATCCCGCGCGATTCCATGAAGATTGCGATGAACTCTTTCGCGACCTCGGCCACGATCCCGTTGCCGTACCCCTTCAGCCGCATCGCGCGCGCGAACGGGATTTCATCGACGCATCCGCTTTCGCTGCCGCGATACACCAATCCTTTGGGAGCCCCATCAACCAACGGGGTAAGGCCGGGTTCAACTGGCCTCCACTTTCCATCCCGGCTGAACAGCCAGTCAGCATTTCGCCAGTAACCGTTAATCGGATAGGGCCGGGGGTCTCGCTCTGCGGCCACCCCGTCAGGTGCATCGCCTGCAACGGCACCCGATCCAACCGCACTCGCTTGGTGCCATCCGGGTTCGTGGCCTCGGTCGCCATCCCCGCCGTATCCTTCCAGTCCCGGGCGCTGGGCGACACCCATCCAGTCAACTGTGCCGTTTCGGAAAGGCCCATCATGCCGGGGCGCGGAGATGGCGCCGCCTTCTTCGAGTCCGTCGCTGTGACTGTTGGCCATCCAGAGGTCACAAACCCATCCGTCATCTCCGAAGCCGGGCGTGGACTCGATGACCCATTCCCTCCGCGGACCATGTGCCGGAAACACGGCAGGTCGAGTATCGTAACCAGCGAAGTAGAGTCTTTGCCGGGGGTGCGGGGCGCCGAAGCCCGCAGCCGGTAGATCAAACGGCGCGAGGGCGTAAGATGCTTCTTCCATCTCTGCGTGTAGATGGTCGAGCCAAGCCGGGTTGTCCTGGTCTGCAAGCTCGATAACATCTTCGATTGTAGCTTCACGCTGGCGACCCTTGTTCGCAGGGCCGACGACGAGTTTACTACTGACCTGCTCTCCGAAGAAGGCGGGCGGTCGGCAGGCGAACAGCAATTCAAGGGTTTTCGGGAGGAGATGGCGTTCATCGTAGATTCCTTCTTGCTTGCCTGCTGGTGAAAACGGCTGGCAGGGGCATGAGAATGTCCACACCGGGCGATCATCCGGCCAGCCCGCGCGCCGCAGGCTGTGACTCCAGATGCCAATCCCGGCGAAGAGGTGGACCTGCGTGTATCCGCGCAAGTCTTCAGGTGTCAGTTCGGTGATGCTCTTTTCGATCACATCGCCATCGGCGATCAGGCCCAACTTGATGAGCTCGCGCAGCCACGCGGCGGCCTTCGGGTCGATCTCGTTGTAGACGGCGCGCGGGGTCAAAACGACTTCCCGCCCAGCGCCGCCCGAGCCTCGCGCTTGTGATCGGCGCGCTGCCGGTTGTAGGCGCGCTTCTCTTCGATGATCCCCCAGAGATCAAAGTCGAGCCAGATCGACATCGCCCAGAGTGTCGCGCAGAACTGGCCGATACGTTGCTGCCATCTGAGGCTGCGATCGTATAGAATCTCCAGCGCCTCATCCAAGACCTCAACCGGCGTGTCATCGTCTTTCGTCATGCTGACGGCGAGAAAATTGATCCGATGAAACTTCTCGAATGCAGTGATGCGCTTCCAGGCATTCACGCTCATCATAGCACCGGCCATATCGAGCGCCCGGATCATGGCGTCGGCGATCTCGACGTGCAGCATCTTGTGGTGGGGCAGGTGGTCATCCATCAGGTCTTTGCGCAGACCTTCGACCGCCTCGGCGATCTCGGTCATCACCAACGCCCGCGCCGTGCGCAGGCGCTTGGTCTTGTCGGGCCAATCATCCCACCAGCCCGCCTCCACGTTTTCGGCGTGGATCGACACAGCCATGGCGCGCATCAGGTTGTCTTTGGTGACCTCCATCACTCGTCACCCCGCAGCAGCCACAGCACAGAGCCAGCGAACGATCCGGCGAAGACGCCGCACATCAGTGGCAGCCCTGCGGTGATGGATGCCCAGACCCACGGGGATGAGGTGTAAAATTCGAAAAATTCGAGCATGGTTTCCCTTTCTGATTCGTATTGCCATTATGACAACAGAAAGGGCAAAGAAAAACTCAGAAATTCACGCTGTATCGGTGCTTCTCACCCTCGTCATGGTGATCCACGATCAACCGGAGGGACTGGCGAGACACCCAGCCGCTGCTGTGACCATAGAAGTCCTGCGGCGCCATGGTCCGCATCGACTGCCATTTCATGCCGCCAATGTCCTTGGAAGAGTCGGTGTGGATGTGTCCAGTGTAGCAGTTGCGCCATTTCGACCGGCACCAATCCTCGGCCCAGAAATCCGCCGCCTTCAGCACCAGCTTGGTGGGATCGCCTTTGTCGCCGTGGTGGTAGAGATCCATGTTCAGGCCATGGCGCTCCTCAAAGAAGTCGTCGAACGTCGCGTCGATCGAAACGCGCGGCTCGGCCTCATAGTGCATCGCCAGCCCCACGGTGATGGCGACGTGCGCGTTCTCGTCATGATTGCCGCGCAGCACCTTCACCTTCACCTTTTGGAACTTGCCCAGCGCCATGCTGATCACGTCGCGCGCAGCCACGGTCGTGGTGAAGATGACCTTGTGATAATAGTCGCCATCGAGAGCGTGCTTGTGGCCGGGCGTCCGGTTGAGCTTGTCGTCCTGATGGGTGGTGTCGCCGCCGAACACGATGGTGATGGTCTCGGCGCGCTTGGAGTCTTTGATCAGCGCCTCGGCGCCGGCCAGCAGGCGGTCCACGGCCTTCTCGGTATCCCACTCCTCACCGGTGCGGTTCAGTTCGGCGATCATACCGAGGTGCGCGTCAAAGATCGGGAGTTTGGCGTGCAGGTTTGGCGCGGTGACC